>NZ_OY808998.1:1225118-1531398 GCF_963681195.1 Vibrio sp. 16 | reverse complement strand
AAAGAAATAACACGTAAGGCAGATTACTCAGTATCCCCAAGTTAGATTGAGTAAAACCGATTGCAGAATCTAGTCCAAAGTAGATAAACGCCAGTAGCATCAATGGAAACAGCAAACGAAACCAATGACTACTGACGATAGAAAATGACATTAAGTTGAGCCTAAGACTACTAATTAAAAGGTTAATATACTCACTTAGAATACTTTGATTTGATGAATTTCCAAGCTTTTTACTAAACTAATAGATGAAAATTGTCTGTATGCGTGAATAATAACCAAAATCTATTAGTCAACGATGTACTAAGTTTGGCTCACACATAAAACACTCAACCAATAACAGGACGTTAATAGGAGTTACGGTTTATGCAAATTAGTGTGGATGTTCACAATTATATGGAGACCTTAGTCGGTCAAGTTCTTGCACAACCCGAGTACAGTGAGCACTTTAGTCATGAACAACTGGCGGATCTCGCGTGTTTAGCATTGAGTCAGCTCAGACCCGTCTACATAAGACATGACATTGATTTTCTATCAGCACTGCCAGAAGAAAGGCTGGTAACATTGAAAGAGTATGCCCTCAATGCCGTTATCGCAGCCAAAACCATGGTCATTGACGACAGAAGGAAAAATCGTGATGATGACGTGCCAGTTATCTTCAGCAAACCAAACTTCGATGACGACATCGAACTAGAGTGGTTCGAAAAGCCCATCCTTAGCAAAGAAAACAAGTAAAACAAGGAGACATCTGTGGGACTATTCTCGCGCTTATTCGGTGGAAAGAAACCTGATCAACCCGCACAAGTAGAGCCGATCGAGTATAAAGGATTTCTTATCTACCAAGAGGCGATATCAGAAAACGGCCAGTTTCGCATAGCCGGTCGAATTACCAAGGATATTGATGGTGAGGTCAAAACACATCGCTTTATCCGTTCGGATGTATTACCCAGCCAATCTGATGCTGATGAGTTTATGCTCAAGAAAGCGCAGATGTTTATCGATCAAATGGGCGACAGTATTTTTCATTGATTTAGCATTCCAAGTTGACAAACATCATAAATTTAAGAGCCATTAGCCGTTATGCTGATGGCTCTTTTTGTTTTGTGAGTTAATTTAATCTATTGTTTTAACGCCCATTTCATGCAACTGGTTCGACCTCTGTGCACTGCCATAAGGGGTTGTAAAAAAAGAATCTAAAAGCATGATGGTTCATTACCAACGGT
Source organism: Vibrio sp. 16 (assembly GCF_963681195.1). Classification (NCBI taxonomy): domain Bacteria; kingdom Pseudomonadati; phylum Pseudomonadota; class Gammaproteobacteria; order Vibrionales; family Vibrionaceae; genus Vibrio; species Vibrio sp. 16. The sequence goes on along the minus strand of NZ_OY808998.1, from coordinate 1,530,178 downwards.
TATATGTAATGAGAATTTGTCCATAGGGTGCAAGTTGTTTCGCGTGTATAAATGGGTTGGATAAAAAGAAAACAATATCGTTGCGAATAGTCAAGGAATAGCTAATGCAAATTGGTGTGCCAAGAGAAATACTCGCGGGAGAAACGCGAGTGGCTGCTTCGCCAAAGTCGGTTGAGCAGTTATTAAAATTGGGGTTCGATGTAGCTATCGAATCTGGAGCGGGGGAACTGGCGAGTTTTGACGACTCTGCATTTGAAAGTGCGGGCGCGACAATCGTCAGTAAAGAGCAAGTTTGGCAATCAGACCTGATCTTAAAAGTAAATGCACCACTGTCTGATGAGCAAAATGATGAAATCGCTCTGCTTAAAGAAGGTGCAACGTTAGTTAGCTTTATCTGGCCAGCTCAAAACCCTGAGTTAATGGAAAAGCTATCAAGCAAAAACATCAATGTGCTGGCGATGGATGCAGTGCCACGTATCTCAAGAGCGCAATCTCTTGATGCACTCTCTTCTATGGCGAATATTGCGGGTTATCGCGCAGTCGTCGAAGCAGCGCATGAATTTGGTCGCTTCTTTACCGGTCAAATCACTGCTGCAGGTAAAGTACCACCAGCAAAAGTACTTGTTGCGGGCGCGGGTGTTGCTGGCTTAGCGGCAATTGGTGCGGCGGGAAGCTTAGGTGCAATTGTTCGAGCATTTGACGTTCGACCAGAGGTAAAAGAGCAAGTCCAGTCGATGGGTGCTGAGTTCCTTGAAGTCGATTTCAAAGAAGATTCAGGTGCCGGCGATGGCTACGCCAAAGAAATGTCAGACGAGTTCAACAAAAAAGCCGCAGAACTTTATGCAGCGCAAGCGAAAGACGTCGACATCATTGTCACTACGGCCCTGATCCCAGGCAGACCTGCTCCGAAACTCATCACCAAAGAGATGGTTGATAGCATGAAAGCGGGCAGTGTGATTGTCGACCTAGCTGCGGCCAATGGCGGTAACTGCGAATACACAGTTGCAGACCAAGTCATCACAACAGCAAACGGTGTTAAAGTCGTAGGTTACACAGACATGGTCGGTCGATTACCGACGCAATCGTCACAACTGTACTCAACGAACTTAGTCAACCTTCTCAAGCTACTGTGCAAAGAAAAAGATGGCAATATCGATATCAATTTCGAAGACGTCGTTTTACGTGGTGTGACAGTAGTCAAAGAGGGCGAAGTCACTTGGCCTGCGCCACCAATTCAGGTTTCAGCTCAGCCAGAGCAAAAAGCGTCTCAGCCAGCAACGAAGCCTGAGCCAAAAGTCGAAGAACCCACTTCACCAGTTAAGAAAATCGCAGGTTTAGTGGTTGGTCTTGGTGCTTTTGCATGGATCGCTTCCGTTGCTCCTGCTGCGTTCTTGTCTCACTTCACGGTATTCGTATTGGCATGTGTTGTTGGTTATTACGTGGTTTGGAACGTTACACACGCACTGCATACGCCTTTGATGTCAGTAACCAACGCGATCTCAGGTATCATCGTCGTCGGTGCTTTGCTTCAAATCGGACAAGGAAATGGAGCAGTGTCGTTCTTGGCGTTTATCGCAGTGTTGATCGCAAGTATCAACATATTCGGCGGCTTCACCGTGACCAAGCGTATGCTTGAAATGTTCCGTAAAGACTAAGGAGTAACAAGGAATGTCTGCAGGATTAGTACAAGCAGCTTATATTGTTGCTGCATTATTCTTTATTTTGAGCCTTGCTGGTCTGTCGAAGCAGGAATCTGCGAAAGCGGGTAACTATTACGGCATCGCAGGTATGACGATCGCATTGATCGCAACGATCTTTGGTCCAGACTCGCAAGGTTTGGCTTGGATTATCGTTGCTATGGTGATCGGTGGTGGCATTGGTATTCACTACGCCAAAAAAGTAGAAATGACTGAAATGCCAGAATTGGTGGCAATTCTTCACAGCTTTGTTGGTATGGCAGCGGTTCTGGTGGGCTACAACAGCTACATCGAACCGCCTGTAATGGAAGCGATCAACGCACAAGAAGCACATGCAGCGCATGTCATTCACATGGTAGAAGTGTTCCTAGGTGTGTTCATCGGTGCTGTGACCTTCACAGGTTCAGTGGTTGCGTTTGGTAAACTTCGTGGCGTTATTTCATCGTCACCGCTCAATCTTCCGCACAAACACAAGCTGAACTTGGCAGCGATTGTTATCTCGACATTGCTAATGATCTACTTCGTTAAAGCCGATGGCAGCATGTTCGCTCTAATCGTGATGACGTTGATTGCTTTTGCGTTTGGTTACCACTTGGTGGCATCTATCGGTGGTGCTGACATGCCTGTGGTAGTCTCAATGCTGAACTCTTATTCAGGTTGGGCAGCAGCAGCAGCCGGCTTTATGCTAGCAAACGATCTTCTGATTGTGACAGGTGCTTTGGTTGGTTCGTCAGGTGCGATCCTATCGTACATTATGTGTAAAGCGATGAACCGTTCGTTTGTAAGCGTGATTGCTGGTGGCTTCGGTCAAGAAGTCGTCATCTCTGAGGATGTAGAGCAGGGCGAGCACCGCGAAACATCAGCGGAAGAGGTTGCAGAAATGCTTAAGAACTCAAAGTCAGTAATCATTACTCCTGGATATGGTATGGCCGTTGCGCAGGCTCAGTACCCAGTACACGAGATTACTGAAAAACTGAGAGCTCAAGGTGTTGAAGTTCGTTTTGGTATTCACCCAGTAGCCGGTCGTCTGCCAGGACACATGAACGTACTTCTAGCTGAAGCCAAAGTGCCTTATGACATCGTTCTGGAAATGGATGAAATCAATGATGACTTCAGCGACACTGATACCGTTCTTGTTATTGGTGCGAACGATACGGTTAACCCAGCGGCACTTGAAGATCCAAATAGCCCAATCGCTGGTATGCCAGTGCTTGAAGTTTGGAACGCTCAGAATGTCATCGTATTCAAACGTTCAATGAATACAGGCTATGCAGGTGTTCAAAACCCACTGTTCTTTAAAGAAAACACTCAAATGCTATTTGGTGATGCGAAAGATAGTGTGGACGCGATTTCGAAAGCTCTGTAACATGTTCGTTTAGTAAAAGAAGCCAGCCATTGCTGGCTTCTTTCATTTTGCCGCTAACATTATTGACACAGATATCACAATTCGGATTTATAATTTTGTCATAATGTTCTACTCTTTACCTAAACCACTGATTTAGCGAACTTTTGCATTGATTAAGACTGTACTAAAAACCGCCTTATTCTTCGTTGGCTTTAGCGCGAGTGCCGCCTATGCGGATTCACTGCCAGAAAGGATCGACAAGTTCGTTGACCTATTTGACGAGTCACAGGCAATCGAGTCTTATGATATTCGCAACCTCCAGTCTGATTATCCGACTCGCTTGCTGACTCCAGAGTCGATGCTTCCGCAGACTTCTGTGTACCCTTTACGTGATATTCAACGATTGTACGCGCTTGCCAAAAAATGTACCGGTAAGCTGCCTTTAAGCCCTTTGATCACTGAGCCATTGGTGTTCACGAGAGCGATGTGTAAAGGCAATACACTAAGCGCTAAATGGTTCGCGAGAAGTACGCTTATCCACCCAGGTGGTGGCACTTATGCAAGTCGCTATGTCGCAGTTCATCCTGACAAACAGGAAGCATTGCAGCAATACATGCATATCAAAGAGCGCCCAGCGGCACCCATTAACTCTTTACTCGGTCGCTTACAAAGCATGAATGAAGAGACGATGCTCTCATTAATCGCTGGTGCCAGCATGTTTTTGGAACAAAATGAGCTTTGGTTGCGTCAAAACGATAGCTATTTAGTCTTCCCAGAAAAAATTTGGAAGCAGCACATTAATAGTGCAGGGCTATCTTTCGATCTGAGAAGCTCATCCACTAGCTGTTTTGTGCAACGCGGTAATCTATGCTGGAGCGTTGAGGATCATTCCGACATTTTGCGCATAAGCATGGTCGCCCTAGTGATTGCAAACATTTTATTGGTCCTCGGTTGGTCAGTGTATCGGTGGAACACGAAACGACAGGAAATGAAGAGCCGAATGTTGATACTTCAAATCTTGACGCATGAACTCCGAACTCCGATTGCCAGCTTATCATTGACCGTTGAAGGATTTAGGCGTGAGTTTGAGAAGCTTCCTGAATCACTTTACGATGAGTTTCGCAGATTGTGTGAAGATTCTCGACGGCTAAGGCAACTCGCAGAGGCGAGTAAAGACTATTTGCAGTCAGATAACAAACCACTCGCAACAGATTGGGTACCATCTGTCCAAGAGTGGTTAGAGTACAAAGTAGAAGAAGAATTTAATGGCAACGTCGAGTTCACCATCAATCAGGACGTTGCCGCCAAGCTCAATGTATATTGGCTAGGCACTTGTATCGATAACTTGATACGTAATGCGGTGAAGTATGGCGTGGCGCCAGTGACTCTAGAGGTGCTCACTGGAGAAAAAACGCTCATGGTAAAAGTTATAGATCAAGGCCAACTTAGTAAGAAAGATTGGCGTCACTTACGCAAGCCTTTCGTGAGCAAAAGTGGTCTTGGTCTAGGTTTAACTATCGTTGAATCTATGGTGGATAGAATGGGAGGCAAAATGACCCTGATAGGTCCACCAACAACGTTTATTTTGGAGATACCTTGTGAAACAGACACTGCTTCTCGTTGAAGACGACAAAAACTTAGCAGATGGCTTGTTAGTAAGCCTAGAACAAGCGGGATACGAGTGCTTTCACTCCGAAACTATTGCCGACGTAGCGCAATACTGGGATAAAGCTGATCTCGTTATTCTTGATAGACAACTGCCCGATGGCGACTCTGTTCAGCATTTACCTGAATGGAAAAACATCAAAGAAGTTCCCGTTATTTTGCTAACTGCGCTGGTAACAGTGAAGGATAAAGTGACGGGTTTAGATGCAGGGGCTAATGATTACTTGACGAAACCTTTCGCTGAAGCGGAGTTATTTGCTCGAATTCGTGCCCAACTACGCAGCCCTGAAAATGAAAGCCAAGATGATTCCAAAGTCAAAACGGAGCACTTGGTGATTGATAAAGCGACGCGAGAAGTCGTCTATAAGGAAGAATCGATTACGCTCACGCGTACAGAATTTGATTTGTTGCTGTTCTTGGCAAGCAACCTTGGTCGTGTGTTTACGCGTGACGAACTATTGGATCATGTTTGGGGTTATAACCATTTCCCAACCACTCGCACCGTCGATACCCATGTATTACAACTTCGCCAAAAACTACCAGGCCTTGAAATTGAAACATTGCGTGGTGTTGGCTACAAAATGAAAGCTTGATGAAAAAAGTTTATCCAATTATCGGTGCGCTCCTATTGAGTGCACCGACACTAGCCAAAGATGACGTCCCGTGGTTTGAAAGTAATACGCCTCTCACTCAAGCGCACAAACACTTATTGAACGGTGACTTAGCTGCGATGTTTTCATCGTTAGTAGAGGTCTGGCAGCTCGATAAAAACCAATCTATCGCCCCGCACCTAAACGCTCTGTTTTTGCAATCTCTTGAAGTTGACTGCGGAAAAAGCCTAGACACTAAACCGTTCCCCAACTGGCTTAATAGCGTCGTAGTGATAAGATCGGACATCCAAAGCCCTGGTCGCGATGCCTATCGCGCAATCATTGAAGTCGAAGCTGACAAAACCATCAAAGATATCACACTTAGCAAGTGGGTTACTCGCAACCTTTCTACAGATAGCTCTTTGAATACGGTGGCTTTGAGTGACAACGTCACAAAATATGTAAAACGCTATAACTTAAATAGCCGGATGCAGATGGGGTTATACCGTATCGATGTCACTGCGGCAGATCAAAGCTCTTGGAGCTCATGGTTAGTATTAGGTGATCCAAAAGCAAAAGTATCAGTGCGCTGGCAATCAAAAGACCAGTGGAAAGTAGAGAAAAATGCACTCTTAAACCCACATTGCCCGTTGCCTAAGCTTGAAGCATCGCTTTATGATTTCATTGATGGCAAGTACAATCGCGTGTGGAGCCAAAGCTATGAGTCTGACTACCCAAATGAACTCAATCAGAACGTGATTGAACCAGGAAGGTATGTTTTAGCCGTCTCAATGAATCACGCTCGCTGGCAAGGACCCATAATTGTAGAACAATCCCAAATAATCAGTAAAACATATGATGTTTCACTAGATGAATAATTAAAGATATCCCACAATATGTCGATATAGCCTTAAGGGACAATAACTGTATATATCGATATGAAAAATACAATAAAACTGCTGCCATTATCTTTGGCGCTTGCAAGCTCCACAGCATGGTCTGCCAACTACGCAATCGAAGCCCGAGGCGATGCGATGGGTGGAGTAGGTGTCGTGTCCGCGAACTTTTTAACTGCGCCTTTCTATAATCCAGCGCTTACCGCTATCTATCGACGCAATGACGATATTGGGATGATTACTCCGAGCTTCGGTTTGCTTTATGACGACCAGAACCAATTAGTTGACGATCTAGACTCTGCATCAGAGATTATCGCGTCTGCAGACCCTACTAGAGCGAGTGAATTACAAACAGTTCTCGATAACATGGAAGGCGATCAACTCAAAGCAGAGATCGGCGGTGTCGTTGCTTTTGCTATACCAAACAGATTTATAGCAGCAAATTTGTATGGCAAAGCTTACTACGAATCTTTTGTAAACCCTGTCATTTCAACTGCAAGTACAAACCCTGACCCTAATTTAGCAACACTGGAAAACGCACAAAATAGTACAGTCAACGCGGTATCGATTGGGGTGACTGAAGTCGGTTTATCTCTCGCTAAATACCAAACGTTTCTTGGCCAACACATTGCATTTGGTGTAACACCGAAACTGCAGCGAATTTATACTTATGTATATGAAGCTAGCCTATCAGACTACAGTCTCGCAGATACACGAGATAATGATACTGGTGAAACAATGCTGAACTTCGACGCTGGCTTTGTGTGGTTTTATGGGCCAATTCGTGCAGGGATATCAGCAAGTAACTTAATCAGCCGTGATATTGAAACGAAAACGGTCGTTTCTGCGATTCCTACCAACCCAGCGCTTTCTTACTCCTATCAGATGCGACCACTTTATACGGTTGGTTTTGGCCTAGTAGCAGATTACGCGACTATTAGTGTTGACTACGACTTAAACGAAGAAGAGCGTTATACAAACTTCGACGATAACACTCAAATGCTCCGTGTAGGCGGCGAGATCGATATCTTACGCCAGCTCAAACTAAGGGCAGGTTGGAAACGCAACTTAGCTTACGATAACCTAGATGACACGATCACCGCAGGTATTGGCATTTCACCTTTAAACCTTTTCCAGATGGATATTGGCGCAAGCTACACCAATGAGAACTCAATGGGCGCGTACATCAACTTCCTGACAAGCTACTAGACATCTGGTGTAAACCGCAGAAACATAATATAGTCGGCTCCTAATAAACTAGGAGCCTTTTTTATGTTTGATGATTTACCTCCTCTCAGCCACGCCGAACAACAAGAAGCTGTTGAAAAGATTCAAAAGCTAATGTCAGAAGGAATGAGCACCGCTCAAGCAATCAAAGTTGTTGCAGAGCAAATCCGCGAACAAGCGAAAAAACAGAACTCATAACCTCATCAAATAGTACCCGGTCATCAGGGCAGGGTACTCATCAACTAGCCTTCATTCTCATCCAACTACCGCACTATAACCGAATACAAAACCTTGCTCGCTCTCTCTTTGCGATGACACAACTACTAAATGAATATCTATGCAGGCAAACCACGCAACTGCAATTACCTGTGCGCAACGTCCACATTTAACTTCATTTGATGTTTTCTGTATTTAAATTAATAACTTACATTAGCATTATCCACTACAGAGTTAATGGGAAAACTATAAGGTGTAATTTAATTACAACCCTGTACTACCTAGCAGCAAGCGCTCACTTCTACGTAGAGTATTATTCTGTGGGGTTACAATGTAATTGGTATCACTACAAACTAGACTAATGCCCAACATTTCCTGATGCAGCCTGGTTAGCATTATTTTGCAGTTACTTATTTAAGATTTATCGGTGAACAAAAAGCGTGACAATGTAACACCGCAAGTACCAAAAGAAGGGACGATGGGTTATAGTTGCGTAACAAAGGAATGAGAGAAGTTTATAATCAAGGAGCCTGTATCAGCTCTTTCATTGTGAACGATACTGGATAACGTGAAAATTAAAGTAAGTCTATCTGCACTGGTTTACCCAGAAAATCAGATATAGTGTTACACATTTCTACGGCATGTCCTTGAGACCTACTAGTACATACAGCAATATACGTTTCGTCATTGAGCACCATATATACTGTGTATTGGCGGGAAAAAGTTTTTCTATGGGTTAAGCGGAAATACTTGACATTATTTAGCTTGTAGCGGCGAAAAAAAACCGAGTATAAACAAGAGGCTTTCAGCCTAACTTCCTGCAATTTCGAGTCAAACTCACAAACGTAGCGACCAAAGGTTCCGAGCCAACCTAGCCAGCATAAGAAACCAGTGACCCAAATGGGGAGCGCTCTCGAACCGTCAGAAAAATAGACATTCATCAAGCCAATAATCAATATAAATAGGCCAAGTGATGTAGTCATTGCTCTTGCTAATCCCGTCTGCCGATAAATGTAAAGATCTTTTGATTCTTCAGTCAAAATCATAGTTTCATCACACCAGCTAACAATGTAAACACAAAGAAAGGAATAGTGAGTTTAGCAAATGAAATCTTATCCCAAATCTCTAAAAACCTCGGATTCTTGTGCTGCCCGCTGAGTTTACGTCTTAACGTATCCTCACAAAACATCGTTTCTGAGGGAGGCTTCGATATAGTTTCCACAACGCGTACATTATGTTTCAACGATAGATATGAGCACAAACTCAACGCTTCATCCAAAGAATCGAAATGCCACTTGTGTTTAATCATTTTGATTTGGTAAACGTTTTGAGTTTCAATTTTACTCAGATCACATTTGAGGTTGGAGCAATCTTTGAAAAATCTTTTGACCACGCTTCTCCCGAAAATACGAGTGGTCCTCATCAAATGATTGTTAGTTGCTGAAAATACAAAGTAGCTCTCTATATTGACGAGAAAAACGCCACTCAATACAAGGCAGCCTGAAAATATCATAGCAAAGAGTGACGGCGCATTATCGGAGACAATCTGGGCGATTATACTCAAGCTCAAGATCAATAATACCAGGCCAACGAACTTGAGCGCATAATGGCGTTTGGTTGGCATCCAAACGTCGCCATATTGGCCCTTGTTGATCATACAGTGAGGTAGGTCATTATAATTCATATGGAAAATAGCTTCCTGATTCGGTTGAGCACAGTTGAACATCAATCATTACATAATCTTATAGAATCTTTAAACAAGTAAAAAGACTTGAATAATAATGGTGTTATCAATGCTCGACATACTTGTCGGCTATAGTAAGAAGCCGAGTCGCGCAGTTTACGGCGAATATCAATGGTTTGCGGTGGATTGGCAGCCCTAGTGAAGCTATCGCTCAGTGCGCATTATATGCCCTTATGTTCAATGCATTCATTATCATTCTCATCAATAAATTTATAAACTCTTACACTTTAGTGAGAGTTAATCATGAAGTATCACGAAATGACCAAAAATTATTGTTTTCGTGAATTTGAGTGTGGACTGTCGATCGACGAGACGGCCGAACTTTGTTTTAAAAGTGTGAGAACAGTCAAAGAATGGGATAGAGGGAAAGACATACCAAAAGAATGTAAACGCCTAATGCGTAAACAAAGTCGATTGGAACTATCACATAGTGAGGAATGGATAGGTTTTCGGATGAATAACCAAAAGCTTGAACTTCCTACAGGGCAAAGTGTTACACCGCAAGAAATTTTGGCTGGAATAGGTTTGTTAGAGGTTGGGGCTGAGCCCGATCTAAAAGTGAGTTTCAAGTTGCTTAAATATGCTCGATGTATTGCGAGATTAATCAACTAGTTTAAAGGGCTCAAATAGAGCCCTTTGTTTCAAAGATGCTACCGAGGTGCTCGAGCATATCGCTTTTTTAAATCTCCCAATATAACAGCCGCATACTCTCGATACATACCATTTGTATCTAAGGAGCTATAGCGAGAAATTAAAGCTTGGAGCTGAGATTTAGTTCTTCTTCCAGCATCTCGATTTAAAACTCTTTTTAAACCTTCTAGCTTTTCTTCCCTGTTTCGTTTTAGTCGGTAGTAATTAAGGTTTAGAATATCATTAAGTTCTCGATCAAACTTTTGGTCTGTAGAGAACACGAGGCCATCGTTTGCGAAGATTACTTTCGACTCTATACTGCACGAACTATCTGCAGGAGAAAACGACAAATTAAGATTAGCCTTTTTAGTATCGCAAGTCTGCTCGCTAGGTGGAAAACCTTCGTTACCTTTACAGCACCCAAGCAAGTTTCTATAGTTCAGTTGTTTGTCGGGATGTGTTTCTTGGGGGGCCCAGTGCTCTACTTTCATATTATGGAAAGATATGCGTTTCATACAATAAGCACATAAGTAGCCTTGTTCTTCTAAAAGGCTAGTTCTAATATCATTTTTCACAACTGTAAAATTTGGACCATCGTAAACCGCGTCAGATTGTAAACGGTATTGAGTTAATTTCACCGGTTCAGCTTTTTTAATGATCTGTTTCATTATCCTCTCCGGTTAATTCATCATGATTTGACAGTATTTCTAACTCCATTTTTGCGCCGAGCAATTCTGGAATCTCTCCAAATGTTAGCTCCTCCAACTCGATAATTTTTTCCCTGGCCTCAGCTAGCGAATCTTCACTTTCAATTGCAATGAGCTTATTAATTTGACGCAACATACTTTCTACTAACTCAGAACGACCTAATTGCGTATATTCAGAAGCACCATCTGACATAAGCTCGTTAAGTATATCATTTGACGTTAAGCCGAATGACTGAGATGGTTTTCTGATGGTTACACTACAATTTTCATCTAGTGAGAGTAATGTGATTTGACTAGGATTGACTTCACCCAAAACTAATGGAGAGTGAGTTGTTAGAAAAAATTGGCAATTGGGGAACGTTTTTTTAAGGTTGTTAGCTATCTTACGTTGCCATTTAGGATGCAAGTGTAAGTCAACTTCATCAATTAAAATTACCCCTTGACCCTGTAATGGGTTTTCAAGCGAGGGGTTCAATTGAATGAGACGTTTTGTTAAATCAGCAATAAGCGTTAATAGCGTTTTTTCACCTTGTGATAGGCTTAATACGCTTATTTTTCTTCCATTTTTCTCAATAAGCAAATCAACGAAAGGTTCAAGTTGAACTTCTAGGTTGGAGTAACCAGTCATAAATGAGCTAATTGCTTGATTAACCATTAGCTTAGCTTGTTTCGCATAATCCTCATCTAAGATATCATCGACCTCATCAGGAAATTTCGACCTTATTACTTCTAAACTTTCTCGTGTCTCTTCGTCATGCTCCGCTAATATTTCAAGCTTTTCAAATAGTGAAGGAGTAAGTCCTAGTTCCTTTAGAACGGTGGCTTTGGATACGTTACTTTCTCTTCGAGCTAGAATATCGTCTAATCTTTTATACCAGTTAAAGAAACTCTGGAAATCGGTTTTCCCATTTAAAGAATTACGATATCCTTCGAATTTATCGAAGCCAATGACCTCATCATGACCAGATATATCACGAGGATTTACGTCATACGACCTCATTACATTATAGTAAGCCAAAAGAGGGAAATTGAAGGTCGGGTTTTTCTCATTAGCTATCTTATAAAATTCACCTATCGTCCGATGAGCTAATAACTGATTTCTTCGCTTTGCTGTTCCTTCTCGAGATTTGGAAATTTCCAGAGGCACGTCTATTTTATGATTAACTTCGATTACCGAAGAGATAGTGGCGTAAGGAATATCGCTATACAAATTAATATCTTTTTCAGATATATAATTACCGCTACCGCCAGTTTTTAATATACTATTACGTAGCCAACTCAATGAGGTGTCGATTGCATCAAGCAACGTCGTTTTACCAGCTCCATTGGTTCCAACAATTACGTTAATGTTAGGGTCGAAGTCGCTTAAAAATAGCGAATCAAAATTGCGAAAATTTTCAATATTAATTTCTTTTATTTTCACTTCTTGCTGTTCAAATAAACTATTTGACATTTCGAGAAAATAATCTGCTTTCACGCTATCTTTTTTTACAAATTTGCCTTCACTATAGTACTCGTAGAGTTGAAAAGCTGAATAAAAATTACCTTTTTTGGCATTAGATTCTAACTTCCTAATGCTCTTACTATGGTCAATCTTAATTTCCATTACTTGTGCCTCTAGAAATATTATAAAGTACGCGTTCGCCGTATTTAACTTTGAGCCTTTCAATGAAGGTTGGCTCAATATGCAGAGCAAATGAGATTAATCCAGCAAGATAACTCGAATCTACCTCAGATAAGCCATCGTTCTTATATTTATGAACCATGGCTGAGATCATCCTTTTTCTTTCTCTACCAATAGAAAGTTGGCCTTCATTATTTATAGTTACACCGGTAACATGTCGATTGTGAGCTTTTGATGTGAAAATCGTTTTTGACTCATTCAAGGATATTCTATGTTGAAAAATCTCTCCCAAAAGGTTTCGTACTATAGAAGGGACTTCGAATAGTATTCCTTTTTGGTTTGTCGAAAATGTTAAATCATCCGCATATCTAGTATAAGTAATTTTAGACGATAAACATTTTTCAGAAAGTGCTTTATCGAATTTATACATAATGATATTCGACACAAGTGGAGAGCTTGGAGCTCCTACACTAAGTACGAGCTTTTCGTTGAAAGACTTTGTTTTGTTCCAAAATAACAGTCTAGTTAGCGTTCTCTTTTCCGCATTTGACAACACAACTCCATGTTCGCACATAGCTACATAAAGCATATCAGGTATCAAACTATTGAAAAAATCTTTGAAATCCATCTTTAGCATGTATCGAGAGTGTGAATGCTTTAACGCATTATCTCTAATACTTGTACCTTTTCGGTATGCATAAGATGCTTGATGAACACCCTTAATAGGTCCTAAAATTTTTAACAATGAGCGTTGAAATAATTTAAGAGGCCTAGAAGGATGAGCAATTACTCTAACACCTGATGTTCGCTTTGGAATCGTGTAAACTTTGTACTTGTTTGGGGCTGTGCGACAAAAGTTATCGATTGAAGTGCGTGAACAATTTAGATCTTGTTGTAGTTTTGCATATAGCTTAAGTCGCATAGAATTGAAGCTCTCTTAATTAAAATGCCGGATTATAAAACTATAATCCGGCAGTTTCCCTTTACTAAAGGAAGCGGTTGAAAAAATTTGCGCGACCTGCAGGCGAGGAACGAGACAAAGAACGCGGAAATTTTTTCAACCGCAACCGTCATAGTTCCCCAATAAGTTAGTGTCTGGCGTAACGCCCGACAAGACTGAATCAGTCTATACGCTAAAGGGTAGGTAAATTATAGCCTTACAGCAGGATACCTTCAATAACTACTATCTAGTGAGTGTTAACTCAAAGACTTTCACCCCGTATTACTATACGGGGTGCTCGACAAGCTCCTCAGCAAACCCTAACTCCTCACGAATCTCGGCAGGGTTGTACACTCGCTGAGATTTGAAACGTACTAAACGATGGTGCTTAGATAGGACTTCGTTTACGTACTTATCGCGCTTAATTCGTTTTTTCCAGTTATGAGTACGGTCATCAAGTTCAATCACAACGACAATCTTTGTCTGATGGTCTGTGATAACAAAATCCATACGCTTTGCCCATGTTCTAGAGTTGTTTTTCCAATCGACAGGTTGAACCAATGCCATTAAGGAAACTTGGCAATGGATCTCATAGCAACTTGGAGTCGCTTCCTTTAATGCCAAATAGAATCGTTGTTCATTTGGAGTCGCTAGATGCGAAGATGCCTTGTGTTCGGGCACTTCAGGCTCTTTATCCTTGCTAGTAGGGATAGGGACTACATTCTCTATAGAAGATGGTCTTTGTTGAGCATAGTCACTCCGCTCGTAAAACGTCGATGATGGTTTGCTAGGGGCTTGAGGTTTGGGTCTATATTTGTGGTGTCGTGGTTTCTTCTTGCCACTCAACGTTGAAACTATGTAGAAAACGCACAGTGCCATGATTATAAGTACGAAAAATTCCAAGTGTAACTCCATCATTTAAATACAAATTAGGCGCAATATAGCAACCTGTAGAGCGCTTTTGTTTAGATGGAGATCTCAATCGACAAGTCAGTTAATTACTTGGCATAAAACTGCGAGGGGAGCCAATACCGTATATGTATTGGCTCTTTCTTTTTCTGGCTAACGTTTTTCTCTGAACTCAGCCAAGTTGACCACATTGTTGTAATAACGAACAGGCTCTAGAGGGGTATAGGGGATTGAGCGAGGAACGCCCTCATACAAAACAACATAGAGCATGTCCCACCTTACAACACCAACAAGATAAGTATCCTTATCAAAATCAAACCAAGTATGGCCATCGTCTTTGCTATAGGACGTGAAACCCACGAGTTTAGCCCTTTGGAGCTTCCCGCATTGGTCTCTGTCAATAAAGCCACCAAAGCGCTTATGTCCTCGGGTTCCATCTTGTTTTAGGTAGGCAACATCGCATTTCTGTCCTTTATAGTCGTGACCGTTCTCATCCAAAACAGTACCGACTTGGCTTTTTGTCCAACGTATTATCATACTCACACCCAATACTGTATATATATACATATATTAGCAATCTTGGTACTTTTCATCAATGCGCGTTAAGTTCAGTGTGTTGCAGTGGCAAGAGCCCCATTGACGCTTTAAATCTCTGCGAGGGAGGCTTGGCAGGGCGAGGGGTGGTGATAGGTCTTGGAGACAACAGTAGCTAACCGCGCCAATTGACATAGGAGATCCTTTTTAGATCATCGTGTGGCTTGGTGCCTCGCTTGCACTTCGTGCATTGCTTATCCCTGCGGGGCTTTGATATTGAGGCAGAGAAACGCCATAGGGCTTAATGCTCGCTGCTCAGTCTTCGCGACTGCGCGTTGCACCCTATGGCTATAAGTGGGGACTAAAATAGTGAGACATTGGCGCTTTGTATTTCTCGCTCTTTGACTAGAGTCTCTAAGGGCTTACAGGTGATGGTTTTGGATACGTTGCCGCGCGTTAGCTTCAAGAGACATTCGTTTATCACTTGGTAAGTGATGTCGTATGCCTTAAAGAACTCTTGGTTGAGGCTATAGACTCCATCCGTTGCTACCGCTTCCACCGATATATAATGTTCAAAGTGGCGTTGATTGGCTCGTATTTTAACCGCATGATTGACCCCCGTTACAAAGGCTTTTTGTATGCCCTCAAGAGGTAACACATCGCCTATATAAACACTCGGAATCCGACCATTGTTATCAGCTTGACCGCTATTCCCACCATCACGTAATAAGCCAGAACCTTGAGCCCCCGTTTTAACCAGCTTGTCAGCTTGGTTAGGTGAGGCACTGTCCAATTGCGACGTTCCCGCTTGCGGAGCCGTCTCAGGAGTATCAGTAATGCGGTTGGATATTTCATTGATTGCCCATCCCATGCAAAGAATAAAGAGAAGAAAAACCCCGATGACCTTTGGGTTGCGAAAGAGGGTATTCATTGCTCCGGCTCGCTTAGCCACTCCGGTACTGGTTGACTTGTAGAGCAAGAACGCATCAAGGGGGATTTTCTGTGTCGTCAGGTTCACGTCCTTGGTTTTGGGTATCACAGGCGTGGATACTGACTTGTCGTGTTTCCATATAAACGGTTTGCGTACCGCCCAGAAAAATTGGTCGCGGCCTTTGTGATAAAAGTTCTGCTCACCACACGCTTTAATCCCCGAATCAATTTGCTTCCAGTCCGGAGACAGCAGCTCAATATCCCAGTTGTATTTCCGGTGGCGCATGAATCCCTCGTTAAAGGTGTGAGGGTAGATAATCCGGCCTTGTTCGTCGTATTCGGCAATGCCTCTATCGTCGGTTTCCGAAGCCTCAAGCGCAGACATATCCGCAGGGACATAGCGAGAGTAAAAGAAGTCGAGATAATCCGTAGGCAATAGGCCATCTTTACCAGTGTCTTGAGTGATGAAATCCTCGATTGGCTTGTACGTCACCTTTCTCATATCAAAGCCGATGTTCTTTGAATAGATGTCCTGACATTCATCAATAACAATCAATGCACCAAGGGGGCACCAACAGAAAAAGTGCGTCCAAAGATGAACACCCGCCTTATCTCGCGAAGTAATGCGAAAGAGCTTCGCTGTACTTGGAAACTGAATGTCCATCAGCTTTTCGATTTCTTCCAGTGGCTGCATACCTTCCATATTGGTCACAACAACGCGACCCGCCTTGAGCGCCTGATAGATACGAAAGTATGCGGTGTATGCCGATTTGTATGAGCCGTTAGCTCCGGTTCTGATTGTGATAGCCATATCAGCGCGTCATCCTCATTACAAAAGCAGTGGTAAAGAAGTTAGCCAAGATTGAGAGCCCTTGAGGTAGTCCAAACTTAAACGCATAAAAACGTAGCTCGCTTGGCATGGCGTTAAATGTCGCTGCAAGCAGGTCATTGAATCCAATTTCTTCGAGTAGCAGTTGTGCCGTGTGGTAAGACAGTTGGATAAACTGAATTTGAAAATAGATTTTCATCTTGATGATAAATAGCTGAATGTAACTGAAGAGGTCAGTCATCATCACCGGTATGGATTCGAAGAAGCCAACGACCGTGTTGGCCTGTAAAGAGATCCAATCAATAAAGCTATAAAGTGTTTCCATTACTCTTTCCCCAACATGCGTATGCCCATCAGCACAAAGATAAACAAGACAACGGCCTTGATGATGTTCGCGTTATCCAACAGCGCTGACAGGACGCCCGTTTGAAAGCTGCGGGGTTGACCATCCAGTTCAAGGTCTAAGGTGTGCTCTTTGTACTCCCCATCTTGAAACGAATCCGTGTCGAAGCTGAACAGAGTTTTGAAGGCGTCCATTTCGGTTTTTAACTGCTTTTCTAGCTCAACGATTTCGGTTTCAATCTTGGTTTTCTTGTTGTCTTGAAAGAGAAAGCCGGAGTCAAATTGATTGGACTTGGCAGGGGTTTGGAACTGATTGTCTCCACCAAGGAGCGATTCAATATTGCCGATACCGTCAGCCAATCCATCTATCGACGTTTGGAGCGTGTTACCTAGGGCTTTGATTTCGCCTGTTACACCAGAAAGGTCAATATTTGGATTCTCTCCATCACCGGAGCCCGTATCCATCTCAGTGATTAAACGCTTTAATTCGTCTACCTTGCCATCAACAGCCGTAATCTTATCGGTGGCCGCTTTAATCTTGTTGCCATTCGCCTTGGCTGCCGCTGCGTTTCTAAGTTGTCTCGATTGGGTGGCGTTGAGTTGCAGACCTGAATCGAGAGAGTTGTTGATAGCGGATGTGACTTGGTTATACGCCTCATTGCCGATACTGTGGGAGATATTGTAAATATCGTTCCTAACGTTACCGACCTGAACCCCTAAATTGTTCAGTGAAATGTGGTAGAGGAGGTGATTGTTCGCATACTCATCCGAGACGCTCTTAATATCAGACAGCATTTGTCGGTCACTGTCGGTAAAACTCGGGTCTGAGCTGCCTACATCGAGGTTAGAAATCTGTGAGCGCAGACGGTTGTATTGCTCATTTTGAATCCGACTTGAGTCATCAATTCTATCGGTCTGTTGGCGGATAGCTTGAGACAGTGTGTTGCTCATTTGCTTGATGTCATCCGTCATCACGGTATTACTCACAAACTCTCGAACCAAACGAACCAAATCGCCATTGTTTGATGCGATTTCGGCCATTTGCTGGGTCAGAGTTTGCATGTGCTCGGGACAACCCGCCGTTGTACAGTTGACTTGCGTGATGTCGAGCTGCGGATTGAGCTTGTCAAGATAGGCTTCGAGTTCATCTGGGATACCGTTTTGGTTGTCATCCGTTAAATACTGAACCTTTTGAAATGGATCATCATCGACGGAGTTGGGAATACCATCACCATCGAAGTCATCAATATCATCATGGATACCATTGCCGTTTAAATCGTCACTGACTATCGGCGGTGGAATGTACCCACCTGGCACGAACCCATCTTGTGCGCAGGCTTCACCCAAAGACATAAAGTAAGAAGCCGAGGCGGAGTCATTGGCAGGGGATTCCACAATGACTTCGGGCTTGAATCGACATTGAGCTAAACACGCAGTAGGCAGAGTTCCGTAAAGGCTGAGTTTCCAAGACTTTGAAACATCAAGTCGCGTCCCTTTGACGCACTCAGAAGCAAAGGACGGTTGAGCAACCAACAAACTCAACAGCATCAACGAAAGGATAACTAACAGTGTGTTAATAGCGGATTTCATTGCCTAAGCCCTTACACAAAAAAACGCCCACTAAGAGGCGTTGATTCCCGTATATACGCCGTATATAAAGGATGAAGCCATGACCACCCCCAAGAGGATGGTCACGACATGAGACACTAGCTCGCCCATACTAGCCGCGCATTGCGCCCATGATGGCACGTAGACCGAAGCCCAAAGCACCTAGACCAATAAGACCCACCACCACTAGACCGTAGTTGGATTGACCAGAGCTGATAGCCCCATTAATCGCGGTAGTCACTGCCGAGTCTTCTGCGAATGAAGCACCTGACACTAGAACCGTAGATAGAGCAATGATTTTAGTCTTGACGTTTTTCATAATGTTCACCTTTTATAGTGTGTTTAAGAGTGTGCCTAGAACTTACCTAGGCTTTTGAGTATCCGTCCTAGCACATGACCAGAAACGAAGGAAAACAGGAGCCAACCAGAGACGAGAGAGTACAGTTCCGTGTCAATGTTCAGCTCATAATCCGTAGTGGATGCAGTCAATGTGAGTGTCTGAAACTCATTCACGCTCAGCGCATACATACTGCAATTGGTGTTTCCGTCTTGCAGGACGTAAATGTCAGCGGCAACTTGATTGAGACAGACAGCCATGCGTTGACCTCAACTACAGCGGTTTAATATCGACGACGATATTTCGAGCAGGGTTCTGAGGGTCTGCATCCAAAGAGAGCTCGCACATAAGCGGAAACTTCTCATTCAATTTGCCAAATTCAGCAACTAAAGACGGGTTAGGGCTCATGGCAATTTGCTTTTGTGTGAGTCCTTTTGCTTCACATTGACCCTTGGCTGATTTCCAACCCTCATTGACCGCCAAGTAGTTCACTTGAGCAAAGTTATATGGCGTATCGTCTTTTTTGGATAAGCCTTGAGAGTGTTCACAACCGATTACGATGACTGTTAATGGCATAATTGATAGTCTCCAGTTTTTTCTAGATGTAAGCCCCGACCGACTGGATAGTTAATGCGGTCGGGAATGTCCGTGATGTCCAGCTCTTTGGTCAGGACATCGAGAATCTTTTGGTCTTTGTCGTACACTTGGCGCATCAAGTTGATGAGCTTGCCGTACTGGACGCGAGCGTGTTTGATGGCGTTCTCCAACGTGGTGTTGAACAACACGCGAACCGTTGAAATCGCCAGAGGTTCAACGTCCTCAATCAGAGAGGCAAGGGCAGGGTATGCGCCCGCAAAATATTGGTCAGGGTTAACCAACACATCAAAAGGAATGACGCGGAAACGGTTGCCGATTTGCACCTCGAAACGATTCCAATTGGGGTATTTCTCGCACTTCATTTGAGAGGCTTTATCGTAAGCGCGGAAGATCTTTCCGTTCTCACGCGCACCCACGTAAAATGTATGACCCGCATCGGGAATTAAGCCGCATTTCTTACGGTCAGCCGGACTCATGCCTTGATAGCCGATAAACTCTCCGGCTTTGGGAGGCGTACCGCGAGTTATGAACTGACCATCGACATACTTTTGCTTAATGTCTTCAATCGTTACGTTACCTTCGAAGTCATCAAGGGCGATGTCCACGCGAGTCAGCTTTGCACCGACCATTTGTTTCAATGCCTTGTTGAGTGCTTCCATGTTGATGGCCTCACAGCCTTTACCGGAAAACGACACGTAGTAACCGAAGTTCGCCGCGCCCCAAGCAACCAGACCCGCTTGAGTGCCATTGCAAAGTAACTTTGCAGAATACTTGTATCCTGAAAAACCACCTCGACGCTCAAGTGTCCATTCGTTCTTTTCATAGCTGATTTCATCCGTCAGGACTTCCAGAAACGACTCGATTTCGCCATGACAAAGGGTATCAAGCATATCAATCCCGATATTCCCAATAAGACGTTGGTAACACTCATTAAAAGACACATCGGTATCAATAGTGACGTCAGCATCAATCAGCTCTTTCTCTAATGCCGCCATGTACAAGTCTTTGTTGGCAAAGTCTTCAGATTCGATACAACCAAGCATCTGAGCCAAGTTCTCAGCAAAGTGCGCAATCTTGGTGTTTTCACGCATCGCAATCGCCACCATGTTTTGAGACTCGAACTCGCCAAGCTGCTCAAAGGCAAAACGCTGTTTCGCCATTTCCTTGCAGCGCTCAAGTAGAAGCGGGGAGCCGGAGAAACTCACATAATCGATAATCGTCTTATTCATCATCGAATACCCTGTCAAATGCACCGTTACGGCGTAACTCAGGTTCATTTTCGTGAGTGATTTCAATCAGTTCACGGTCTTCTTCACACGCATACAAGTACATTTCGTGCTTGGTTTTGAAGTACTCAGGCATCCCATCAATCGAACACCAATAGCCGTCAGCATGATGCTCAAAGTAAACAGGGTTCTTACGGTCTGGTTTGGATGCAAACGCCATGATTACGCTTCCTCCAGTTGTGCGTAAGTGAGAAAGCCAAGGTATTGGCTGATGGTCTGAATTTGCTCGTAAGTGAAATTGGAGATCGTGACGCCATGACCAAACACAATGAAGTAAGTCGTGGACAGCTCATCAAAGTGAAAAGAGATTTGAAAGCGCGTGCATTCACACACAACACTAAAAACGCCAGATGTTAGCGAGGCTTGAACAACATTATCACTTGGCTTTGAAAACGTTACGACGTCACCATTTTGAGAGAAACTTAGTGAAGCCGTTTTCTTAGAGGGAGTTTGATAAGTCATCTTAAGCACCAGAAGAGTTATTCTAACAATTCGCTGTTGAGTACGAGATTTGTCGTACAGTTAATACGATAAATCTCGTATTGGCAATACGATAATTGTCGTGCTAATACGCTAGAATTAGATAAAGGAGCTTCAGAGGAAAATTCAAAATGTATACTGAAAAGCTGTTAGATGCTTATAAAGAGCACATGAATTACATCCAATATAAGCAAGTCGCTTCGGATTTGGGGATTAGCAACCAAATGCTAACGGATATTCGAAAAGGTCGCGCATTTCTTAAAGAAAATCTGGCACTTATGATTGCTGAGCAAATTGGAGAAGACCAAGAATCTGTTTTAATCGGTTTGGCAGCAGATAAAGCAAAGACGCCACAAGAACAGGCGCTTTGGGCGAACATTGCAAAAAAGTTTAACGGGCTGAATTTACACGGAATATCAATAGCTTGCGTGGGATTAGCCATGTGGATTGGCAGCCCTAGTGAAGCTATAGCACAGTGCGTATTATGTACCTTATGTTAAATGCAGCTTGTTAATAAATAGAGCACCGTGGTGCCCTACAATGTCTTCGCTTATAGTATCCAATTAAACATAATCGGATTTACCATAAAATACCTAATAATCAGTTTGATAATCAGAGATTAACAAACTTCTATTAGTTAGCCTCCGGCTAGTTTTACCGTTAAGCCTTTTTTCTCGAGGTGAGCTTTGATCTTATCTCGAGCATCGCCTTGAATTTCGATTGTGCCATCTTTGACAGAACCGCCACAGCCACATACTTTCTTAAGCTCTGCTGCCATTAGCTTTAAAGGCGCATCGTCAAGGTCTAACCCAGTGATGATACAAACACCTTTTCCTTTGCGTCCTTTGGTTTGACGTTGAATGCGGACAATGCCATCACCTTTTGGTCGTTGTACTTTTTCTTCTTCAGGCTTTATACGACCTACGTCTGTCGAATATACAAGTGTCATAAACAATTACTTCTTCTGTTGTTGTTCCGCTTTTTGCTTAGCCAGCAAGTATGCCTCTATATGCTTCTGAATAGCAAGTTTGCCACCTTTAATCAGGCGTCCGTTGAAGAAGCAATACCAACCATTCACTTCACCTGTATCGTTCTTGAGGGTGTATCCGTTGAAATTCTCTTGAGTCGCTTTCCCTTCGGATTGCCCTTTATTCGAAGCGAGGGAGCTAAACTCTTTTGGATCAATTATCGTTGCGGTATCACAAAACCAATCAATGCTTTTTTTTACCGCTGCCATACTTCCCGACAGCACGTGTTTTTTAATCTGAACTTGCCAGATCTCTGTCGAGCTTCCAGCCGTTTTCAGGGTAAACCCTCGATATGTTGCAGCAGCCATAATCATCATTTTGTTGTAATTAGTTAGTTTAATAATAATTGTATATCTTTCATTATCAAGTATATTTATCTCATTCTTCTTGGTTATAGTGCTCTATCTTGAAAAAAAATATACGCCTTATCGATTGTGAAACCGAAAAAAAACAATTGATTGACCAATTTATAAACCCTGTTGATATCGAGCTAGTTAATTACCTAACCGACCGTAAGTACGCGCGTAATTCTCTTCTTGCCATGACGAAAGATTGGAATCTGTTTGTTCAGTTCTGTCAATTGAAGCATGTCACTGCTTTACCGGCATCTGCTACAGCATTACGCTTGTTTATAGAGCGCGAGTCCAAGCAGCGAAAATATGCGACTATAAAACGTTACGTTATCACAATTGGTTTATTTCATCGGATTCTTTGTCTACCTGACCCTTCAGCAACGACCGCAGTAAAAGTGGCTGTATCTAAACTTCGGCTCGACAAACACGGAGACGCCAAACCGACTCAGGCTTTTGAAGAGAAGCATCTACACGAATTATCAGAACGCTTATCACATTCAGATCACCCAAGAGACATCCGCAATTTAGCGTTGTATTTTGTTATGTTCCACTGTTTGGCAAAACGCGGTGAGTTACGTGATATGACTGTTGATCAAGTTGTAGAAACGAGCGCCGGGAATCTATCCGTCGTTATCAAAGAGAACAGCTACCCGCTGGACGAGTTAGGCAGTGAACTGCTAAGAAAATGGCTTTCTATTCGTAGCTCATCTTCCCGATGGCTTTTCTCTTCTATCGATAAACACGGCAACATTGGCGCAGACAAGCTTAATGATTCATCTATTTATCGTATCGTTCGGGGAGCAAGTGATTTACTGGGATTGAGTGTGCTGTTCTCAGGTCAATCACTACGTGTTGGCGCCGCCAAACAGTTGGCTAAAGAAGGAATGAAAGTAAAAGATATTCAGCGCGTTGGCCGATGGATGAGCTCCGCGATGCCCTATCATTACCTCGGTAATAGGTCTCTCGCGGACGCTGAAAGAATGGTGTTTAAAACGTTTAAGCCAATCTCTTAAAGAGAGTTTTTAACGCAAT
Organism: Vibrio sp. 16; assembly: GCF_963681195.1. NCBI lineage: Bacteria > Pseudomonadati > Pseudomonadota > Gammaproteobacteria > Vibrionales > Vibrionaceae > Vibrio > Vibrio sp. 16. The sequence goes on along the minus strand of NZ_OY808998.1, from coordinate 1,506,632 downwards.
CGGCCAAAAACTCACTAAAGCTATGTCCATTGTGCTCTAGCATTTTAGGGAACATAGAAATTGGAGTCATACCTGGGAACGTGTTTACTTCGTTGAGGTAGATCTCCCCTTCTGGAGTCAAGAAAAAATCAATGCGTGAAAGGTGACGAAGTCGCATCTGGGTGAAAACTTTCAGCGAGTTCACTCGGATCGTTTCTAGCTGTTGTTCGGTGAGATTTTCAGCTTCAACATCGGTGGTTGAATGACTTGATGCGCTGTACTTTTCTTCATAGCTATAAAACGCGTCTTCTGGTGCTTTGATCTCGCCTGGCTTTGACACGTAAAGCTGACCTTGATACTCATAGGCCGCGACTTCTAACTCGCGTGGCTTAACGGCTTTTTCTACCAAGACTTGATCTGAATAACCAAATGCGTCGTTAAGTGACTGCTTTAACTGACTTTCATCACTAACTTTGTAGCAACCAACTGATGATCCTTGTCTTGCCGCTTTAACAAAGATGGTTCCCCATTTCGCCAAGGCTTCTTTGGTTTGCGCGTAAGCAATATCATCGTTATTTGAAAGGAACAAATACGGTGTATTCGGAATACCCAAGGCATCGTACCAAAGCTTCGAGGTGATCTTGTTAAAACTGTTTGTGCTCGCTTCCGGTCCACATCCTAAGTATGGAATACCAGAAAGCTCAAGCATTGATTGTATGTCTCCAGTTTCGCCCGGATAACCATGAATACAAGGAACAACAAAATCCAATTTGATTGTACTTTCATCAGTGTTGAGCGTACCGGCGTTTGTATCGAGGTATGCCAATGCACCACCATCTGTGTACCAGCCATCTGGTTTCATTTCGACACGAACTACATTGAACTCTGGGGTTTTCTGCAGTTGAGACTGAATGAAGTTAGCCGATAGGATTGAGACTTCGTGCTCCGAAGAGCCGCCGCCACATAAAAGAAGAATTGTCGTATGAGTCATTAATAGATCTTTCCGTGATACAACAGAGGTATTGGTCTCTCTATGATAATGAAAATCGACTTAAGTTACACGGGAATAAACGCCCCCATAACGTGTCAGGCAAATGAGTGACCAAAAATTAGGCATCAAAAAGGGGCTAGACGCCCCTTTCGATTATTTGATTAGTTTAACTTGTTCAATGTTGGGTATTCAGAATTCTTGATCGCATCGATACTTTTCACGAACGGTTTAAGATTTTGAAACTCCTCAGGCAAGCTCGCTATGGCTTCTTTAGCGTCCATACGCGTTGCGTAATCGCCGTATAAAACGGTGTACCACTTGGTGCCATTGACCATTTTGTAGTTTTCCCAAATTGGCTGCTCACCGCGTGGAAGTTTACGCGCAAATTGATCAACTTTGGTTTGCGATCCAACGGCAACAACCTGAATGGTGAAACCATAACGTGAGTTCATTGCTTTCTGTTTGGCACTTGGAGGAGTAATTGCTACCGCTGGCTTTGATTTAGGCTGTTCTACAACCGGTGCCATTTTCACCACGTTTGGTTCTACGTTCTTCTCAGTCACCCCTTCGGTCATTTCCTGCTGAGACACAACGGGTTTTTCAACCTTCGCTGTTTTGTAGTCTTCACGGTAACTTTCTGAACTCACATCTGTAACGTAATCGCTCGAGACACATGCACTCAGTAGTACGGATAAACCAACAATCGCAATTTTTTTCATGGAATTTTCAAATGCCTTATATAGAAATTACTGTAAATCATGCCGTTAGAGTGACTTAGAATCAACCCAACATTTTAATTATATAACAATACTCTGTGACGCAAGGCACAATCTCAACCAGAGCCACAGTGATCTGATTAAAACAACGTCAAATCAGTAGCGCAAAACCTCTTCAGCTTGGTTACGATTTGTCTATCGTCTTGGTTGGAGCCCTTCTATGAGCCAGTTAACTCACCTACTCAAGCCTAAATCTGTCGCCGTAATTGGTGCGTCCAGCAAACCAATGCGAGCAGGAAACATCATTTTGAAAAACCTTCTCCAAGGTGGATTCGAAGGGGCAATAATGCCAGTTACTCCTCGCTACTCTTCTGTCTGTGGCGTGTTAGCTTATCGCTCTATTGATGAGCTGCCTGTCGTGCCAGATGTCGCTATCGTCTGCACCAACGCTTCTCGAAATATCGCTATTTTTCGTCAGCTTGCGGAAAAGCAAGTCAAAAGTGTGATTGTCCTGTCGGCCGATATGCATTTAGCAGACGAAGAAGGTAGCAGTATCCAAAGTACATGTTTAGAGATTGCCAAAGCAGCAAATATGCGAATGCTCGGGCCAAACAGCCTTGGACTTGTGCTTCCATGGATAAACTTCAACGCTTCCTTTTCACCCGTTACAGCACAAAAAGGAAAGATTGCCTTCATTTCGCAATCTGCGGCTATGTGTACCACTATTTTGGATTGGGCAAATGATAAAGACATTGGCTTTTCCGCGTTTGTCTCTTTGGGCAATGCATTAGATGTCGACTTTGCCGATTTGCTTGATTATTTAAGCCGGGACTCGCAAACCGAAGCGATCTTGCTGTATATCGACACAATTAAAGATGCCAGACGGTTTATGTCTGCTGCCCGAGCAGCGTCGCGCAACAAAAGAATCTTGGTCCTAAAAGGTGGTCGTACCGCCGCGGGGCGAAAAGCAGCAAAGGCCCATACTGGCGGTGGCGATACGCTCGATATCATTTACGACTCAGCCATTCGCAGAACCGGGATGCTACGCGTTAACAACTCTCATGAACTCTTTGCTGCGGTTGAGACTCTCACCCATTCCGTTCCGTTAAGGGGTGAGCGGCTTGCGATTATCACCAATGGTGGTGGACCGGCGATCATGGCGGTAGACACGTTACTCGAGCGCGGTGGTAAACTCGCCGAGCTCTCTTCGCAAACGATAGAGTCCCTGAGTGCTTTTTTGCCACCGAGTTGGAGCCATAGCAATCCAGTCGACATGGTGGGAGATGCCGACCACAACCGCTACATCCAAACTCTGAACGCTGTGATGGATGCCGACTGCGCTGACGCCATCTTGATTATGCACAGTCCTTCGGCGGTTGCGCACTCAGAGCAAACAGCACGAGCGATTGTTGATGCAGTAAAAAAACACCCTCGCCACAAACGTTTCAACATTTTGACCAACTGGTCAGGCGAGTTAACGGCAAAGCCCGCGCGACATATTTTTACTCAAGCCGGTTTTCCGACCTATCGGACTCCTGAGAGTGCAGTCGTTGCATTTATGCACCTCGTCGAGTACAGGCGAAACCAAAAGCAACTAATGGAAACGCCAACAACGGCGGAGCCAGTGCACATTTCAGAACTCAATGAAGCGAAAAAATGGATCGACGAGAAGTTACTGGATAAAAAAACAGTACCCCTTGATACCCATCAAATTGGCCCATTTTTGAAGCATTTTAACTTTAATGTATTGCCTACTTGGATTGCATCGGACACGAGTGAAGCGGTGCATGTTGCTGAACAGATTGGTTACCCAGTTGCGGTAAAACTCCGCTCTCCAGATATCGCGCACAAGTCCGACATACAAGGGGTAATGCTCAATTTACGAAATAGTGTTGAAGTCGGCACTGCGGCTGAAGCAATACTCGATCGAGCAAAGCTCTCCTACCCGTCGGCTCACATTCATGGCCTTTTGGTTCAGGGGATGGCTAAGCTAGCAGGCGGTGAGGAGATAAGAATTAAGGTCAAAACCGACGATACTTTTGGACCTGTCATATTGATCGGACAAGGCGGCTCAGAATGGGATGAGTCCATCGACGCAGCCTCAGCATTGCCGCCGCTCAACATGACGCTCGCACGCTATCTGATCGTTAGAGCAATCAAAAATGGTAAGATCCGCCCGCAAAAATTACCTGAACCGATGAACATACACGGTCTATCTGAACTCTTGGTTCGCATATCGCAGATGGTAGTTGACTGCCCTCAAGTACATGAGCTGGATATTCATCCAGTACTAGCGAACGGCAGTACATTTACCATTCTCGATGCAGACTTGATCCTGAAGCAATATGACGGCGATGCTCAGCAACGCTTGGCCATTCGACCTTATCCAGTTGAGTATGAGGAAATTGTCCCGCTGAAAACAGGAGAAGAAGTACTTCTTCGCCCTATTCTTCCTGAAGATGAGCCTGATCATGCCACCTTCATCAGTAGAGTTTCGAAAGAAGATTTGTACAAACGCTTTTTTACCGACGTTGGAGAGTTCAATCACGAAGCGCTAGCCAACTTTACTCAAATCGATTATGACCGCGAAATGGCTTTTGTTGCAGTGCGACAAACCGATACTGAGTTGCAAATCATCGGCGTCTCTCGTGCTTTGATCAACCCAGATAACACAGACGCAGAATTCGCGATATTGATTCGTTCAGATTTGAAAGGTGTCGGACTAGGGAAAATATTGATGCAAAAGATCATCGATTACTGCCGACACAAAGGTACAAAGCAAATTTCGGGGATGACGATGCCAACCAACCGAGGCATGTTGATGCTCGCGCAGAAAATGGGCTTTAAGCTCGACATTCAGTTTGAAGATGGAACCGCCGATATGGTGCTTCCTCTCAATTGACATAGAAAAGGGAGTATTTAACTCCCTTTCCACTAGATAACCGCGTTGGCTTTAAACGTCTTCTTCAGATACTGAATACACCAAGATTTAGCCTCACCGATCTTATTGCGCTTCCAAGCAAGAATAATTTCAATAGGCTGAGCGTCTGTCCCTTCTATTTGTTTTAGCTTACCTTGTTCAATTAACGCCAGTGCTCTCTGTTTTGGCAACGTCCCTATTCCTAGACCGTTTTGCAGAGCGGAGACTTTGGCAGCAAAATTGGTGACCGTTAAACGAGGCTGTTTTTGAATCACGTTGATACTGATAGGCGGCTGTTCACGTGCGGTGTCTGCAATGGCAATCACACGGTATTTTTCCCGTGCTTTGTCATCAAAGGCGCCGGCTCGTTTATGCACATAGTGATCAGGGGCGGCAACCCAGATCATCTCCATCGCCCCAATCACCTCCGCCTTAACGTCATGTGGTAGCGTTTCGAGCTTTGGACAAATCAATAAATCCGCACGACCATCAGCGAGCGATTCCCAGCATCCGGCTAAAATCTCTTCTTGTAGCTTTACTCGCGTTGAGCTTACCTGACTAAGTGAATCAACCATCGAGAAAAAGTTCTCAATCGGGATAATACCGTCAAACGCCAGAGTAATATCAAGCTCCCAGCCATTAGCTAAAACACTTGCATCATTCACCAACTTTTGTGTTGCGGCCAGTATCGTTCTACCTGTTTCTAAAATAAGTTGGCCCGCTTCGGTAAAATTCGCCTTGTGCCCAGAGCGGTCGAAGATCATGATATCTAGATCTTGTTCTAACTTCTGAATTTGATAGCTCAACGAGGAAGGGGCTCTATCAAGCTCATTGGCCGCGGCTGCGAAGCTACCTCGCCTGTCGATAGCATCAAGAATATGAAGCGCTTCTAACGTGATTGGACTTTGCACAATTTATAATTCCTTCATTAAAACACTTGAATAAACGTGACGAAAATCACATTTGCGATAGATTATTATTTCTAGTTAAACTTAGCTATCCTTACCTATCTTATTGTAATTTATTACAATTATCTTTGAGGTAAGTAAACTTGTACAAATTACGACCCAACCAGCAACAGTGAGAACGATAGTAATTATCATTTAGATCCAATAAAATTCACGCCGTTTAACGCCAACCGTAAATCAAGGATTTAAAGGTAATAACGAAATGTATAAGCGATCTTTACTGTCTGCGTCAATTATTGTCGCTCTCACAGCATCTGTGCACGCTGAAGAATATTCAGTATTCGATGAAGTTGTAGTTTCTGCGACTAAGACTGAACAAAACAAAACAGACGTATCGAGTTCAATTGAAACCGTCTCTGCTGAAGATATTAATAAGTCTCTATCGACAGACTTAAAGCAAGCACTCGATAAAACACCGGGTGTCACCGTGACAACGGAAGGCCGCTTTGGTATTTCTGGGTTTACCATCCGTGGTATGGGCGGCGATCGCATTAAAGTAGTCGTTGATGGCGTACAGCAAGTCACCCCATTTAACCCAGGTGGTGGTGCCACTCAAGCCATCTACCCTAACGCGATTGAAGTCGATACACTTCAGTCTATTGAGATCAATAAGGGTGCATCGTCTACCCTATACGGGTCAAACGCGTTGGGCGGTGTTGTTGTAGTCAATACAAAGAACCCTGATGATTTTCTGATCACAGACGAGAACGAATCGCGCTTTGGCATCAAGTCGAGCTACTCTTCAAAAGACAGCCAATTCAAGAACACACTGACCTACGCACTGCGCAAGGATGACGTCGAGGCGATCCTAATCGGCACCTATGCGCAAGGAAATGAAACCCAAACCTATGGTGATGGCGAAGACATCGAAGGCGGAATGCGTGGAATTGCAAACCCAGCCGACAAAGACATGAACAATGTTTTGGGTAAAGTTTTTTACACCATCAACGATGAACACAAGGTTGGTTTTGTCTTTGAGCGAAATGAACAAAACTACCATGAGGATTCAAAGAGCGAAAACTACACCATGACAAGAAACATGGGTGCTGGTCCTGCTCCTATCATTACCTACGATAACGCGGAAACTAATGATGAGTCGCTTCGTACACGCTATGGAGTGAACTACGAGCTAACCAAAGTGACCCCTGTTTTCGATTCCCTTCGTCTTGAGCTCAACTACCAGACTACAGAAACGATCAACGAAAACTATGCAGATGTTATCGACCATATGGGCTTTATTGGCTATAACGGCGGACGAACTCGAGTTCGCAATGCCCTTGATAAAACAGTACAGTTCGATGCACAATTTGGCAAAATCCTAAACTTAAGCTCTTCAGAGCATGAATTGACTTATGGCATGAACGTCGTCAATACCCACTTCAGTTTGGATAACCGCGATGTGTTCCACGGAAATGGCACATCTAAACCAGGCTCAACAACGATTCCTGATGCAAAAATGACGCAATGGGGTGTCTTTGCTCAAGATAACATTTTCCTTCTGGAAGACCGTCTAGTTGCAAACCTTGGCCTGCGTTATGACGCCTACAAAGCAGACCCATCAACCGATGAAGGTTTTGATACTGAACACGAAGAAAACAGCAACAACGCCCTAACGGGTAAACTGGGCGCCGTGTTCCATTTCAACGATAAACTCAGCACCTTCGCACAAATGAGCCAAGGCTTCAAAGCACCTACTGTCAAGCAGCTTTACTATGAGTACTCAAGCGGCGCAGACTTTACGCCAAACTCATCGTTGGAAGCTGAAAAAAGCACTTCTTACGAGCTAGGGTTGCGTGGTCAAAACGATTTAGCGAAGTTTGAGCTTGTTGGATTCTTCAACAAATACAAAGACTTTATTGCGCACGAAGACCTACCAGAAAAGCGTCCTGGTTATGAGCATTTTACGCTGACCAACTTGGATAAAGTTGAAATCAAAGGCGTCGAGTTTAGCAATGAAATCTTACTCGATAAGATGTTTGATGCGCCGACAGGCATGTACTCATTGTTCAACATTGCCTATGCAGAAGGCGAGGATAAGCGCACGGGTGAGTCGTTAGATTCCGTTGCCCCACTCACGTCTGTCGTTGGTTTAGGTTACGACAATGAAACGTACAATTTTGGTGGTTTAGCGACGCTAAAAATGGTTGCGCGTAAGACAGAGTGGTCAAGTGAAGACAATATCGATGCTCCGGGCTACAGCGTATTTGATGTTACAGCGTACTATTCACCAATCAGCGATCTAACATTGAGAGCCGGTCTATTTAACGCGTTTGATATCAAATACTACGAGTACAGCGATCTTACTGCTCAAGAAGAGAGTGATAACATTCAAAGACGCTCACAACCAGGTAGAAACTGGGGCATCAGCGTAGATTATCAATTCTAAACCGCATGAAACCCAAAGAAAAAGCCAGCTTATGCTGGCTTTTTTCGTCTCCTAGCGTCAAAAACAAAAAAGCCCTCAAAACTGAGAGCTTTTACTATTCATTCGTAAAAAGGAAATAAAAAATGTAACGAATGAAGGCTTATTTTGAGCTTGTCATCTCTTTCTTGACCATTACAGCTGATGCGACGATGAAAGTGATGATTAGAGCTAGCTCCATTGTAGACCCCTGTTAAATTGTTGGAAAAACCGAATCGAAACTGCGGATATTCTAACAGGTTTGAAAAACAATGATACACTTTAACGAGATTTTTACGTTTTTTATCGACTCACCTCTAAAACGACGCCCAATGACTCGTTTTCAACACTAATCACCACCCTTTATGGTTGATAAGTTGTTAAATATTTAATTCTTTTATTCTGCTATTTCATAGTGACTTTACCGCCAATCATCTTAAATGCAGGCGTTCCTCGGACGAGTGTATCGCGCGCAAATTCGATACCACATGAAGGGCAAATACATGGCTGCTGGGTGAAGTCTTCCACAATGCGCTCTTTGAAACACTTTACCAGAGCGCCCTTGCCCCCTTTGCGATATTTAAACAGCTGAGTTTTGCATTTGGAGCAATAGATACAGACTGTTTTAGACGGTTGTTTTTTATTAGGTTTCGCCATTACCCGTCTCGTCCTCGCTCAGTGATTCAGGTTTTATCCAAACTTGGCTAAAGTCAAACCAACCCAAGGCGTTACATTTTGCATTTTGCAATGAGCCACATTGATCTTTGCTCACGCCTAACCAACAGTGAAACATTGGGATAATCTGCATTTTTTCGACTAAGGATTTTCCTAGCTCTCTGGCTGGGAAAGCAGCATTTTCTTTGGCTTGCCACTGTTCTACGACTTTAGTCCAATACTCAAAATCATCACTGCGGCTAAAAAGAGAAATATCGCTATAATTCAGCAGCCAACCCGCCAGCGCATCATCTCGATTGTTTGCGATACCCATTGGCTTCACCCAAATATCAATATCATCAATATCTGGTGCAAAAACACTGTATTTGACCAACTCAACATCCAAGTTATCTTGCTTGAGTATCGTCTCTATACATTTAACTAGCGTGGGGAACATGGGATGTTCACCATGGTAAGCAATTTTTACGGTGTGGTAAGACGGAGGAGAGGTGTAATTACCTTGTCGTGTATGGTGATACCAACCAGGCTTTAAACCGTGAGCAGGAAGCACACCCAGCTCGACGATTTTCTCCTGAGGCAACTGTTGATAAAGGTTTAACGCCCCTAACCTTTGGCTAAAGTAGTTCGCCCACTCACTCGATTTCGCCAAGCCTGCTTTTCGATTAAGAAGCAAGTAGGTACAACCGGGATCGAGTTCGACCTCTTCAGAGAACGTACCAGTTTCAGGCTTAATGGGACCACTAAGACTGGGAAATACCATCGACGAGTGAACATCATCGATCACCCAAACTTCAATACTATCGAGTAGCGGTCGAAAGCCAAAATAGCCATCAAAGGCTTGCAGTACTAAACGCTTTTCATCGTTTTGCGTAATCTTGTAGGGGCCAGTCCCGATTGGGAAAACGTCATAATCGTCACTTTGCTCGCTACCCTGTAACAGAATTTTTGCGCAAGCTTCAGAAAGTAACAATGGAAGATGATAATCAGCTCGGCTTGTATGTATGTCTATAACGTAGCGGCTTGGCGAATCGATTTGGCGTAAATGGGAAAAAAGCTGCTTGTCTTGTAACGAGCAGAGAGATTCGAGTACCGCCTCCGTGGTGAGTAGATCACCATTGTGGAAACGAACACTTGGTCGCAGGTAAAAGCGCCAGTGCGTTTCGCTCAGCATTTCCCAGGTGTGCGCTAAGTCTGGTTGAAGCTGATCGTTTTCATCAAGTCGAGTTAAGCCACTAAACACCTGTCTGATGATATGTTGTTCAGAACGACGAATCGGCTTGCGAGGGTTAAGCATCGACAGTTGACGATAATAGGGTAAGCGAACAACTTGTTGCCCTTCTTGATGTTGAACACCCAGATAGCTTTCGACAACTTGAGCCAATTTGGCGGTATCTTGGTCTAACACTTGGAGCGCTTGGCCGATCTTGCCCTCTTCAAGATAGCGTCTGGCTAGGTTTTCACTAACGTCTGCACGACTGCGCTTAAAAATAAGCTGCGAGAGCTTTCCTCGTCCAGGCGCTGGGTGCCACTCGATCCAGCCCTGCTCTTCCATCTTATTCAATACAATACGTGCATTGCGGCGGGTACAAAACAGAACATCTGTGATTTCATCGAGCTGAACACCACAATCTTGGCCATTGTAGTGTTCAAATAGGGTTTCAAACTGGACGCGAAGTCGAGGGCTACTCATAAAGGGGAAACTCACTTATTTTTCTTTGTCACTAAGTTTCCCTATTTAGTGGAAAGAATCAAGCGTTTATGCAGCGCTATTGAATCTCAATGCCGATTTCATTCGCAATCGCTCTAAGCTGCTGCTCATCATCCAGTTTTATCGACCATTTCGTTTCACTGCCATTCGCGGCGATGACATTTGCACCGCGGCCAATCAGTTGCAGGGCATCGGTTTGCGCCTGAAGTGTCACCATGTGCTCACCCACCAGTTTCACTACAAGCTCGTGCGGTGTGACAATCACTTTACCGCTTTTAAAATCAATGACCATTCTGATTCGCCTTAATGGTTTGCTTGTCGTTTTTCTTTTTCTTGACGGCGATGGTCAATCGACTGGTACACACTAAGCGCTCCCTCTCATCAGTGATATTGATTTGCCATACTTGAGTCGAAACCCCAAGATGAATGGGTGACGCACGACCAATCACCTGACCTGTGCGCATCGACCGTACGTGGTTTGCGTTGATATCAAGCCCAACGCAGTAGGCGTCTTCCTCAACGCAGAAGTTGGCTGCGACTGAGCCAAGCGTTTCAGCCAACACCACTGACGCGCCGCCGTGGAGCATGCCCAAAGGCTGGTGGGTAAAATGACAAACTGGCATGGTAGCTTCAATGTAATCATCACCCACTGCGCTATAAATAATATTTAAGTGATCTATCAAGGTATTTTTTGACGTCGCGTTTAAACGTTCTAGGTCGATTTTGCGTTTCCAGATAGTGCTCATGCTTATTTCCATTTATTTCTGTGCATGCGATTGTAACCTAATGTTATTATTTGCTGAATACAGTCGCTAAGCGGAGAACTCCATGCCCACTCTCAATAAGCTTTCATCTATTCTCATTGCTGTTACCTTGACGGCATGTACTGCATCTCCAACGGGAAGAAACCAAGTGTTGCTCTTCTCCGATTCCGACATGAACTCACTTGGTGCACAGTCTTTTGAACAAATGAAGCAGCAACAGCCGATTAGCAAAGATGCTCGCGTGAATGCTTACGTGCAATGTGTTGCCAGAAGTGTCACTCAACATGTCCCTAAGCAAGCCAGTTTTAGTGATTGGGAGGTCGTGGTATTTGATAGCGACCAAGTCAACGCGTTCGCGCTGCCGGGGGGTAAAATTGGTGTCTATACAGGGCTATTAAATGTTGCCAAAAACCAAGATCAACTGGCGACTGTGATCGGACATGAGATTGCCCACGTTTTGGCTGATCACAGTAATGAGCGCTTATCTCAATCACAATTGGCGAGCGCCGGATTGCAGATCACCAATGTTGCCTTAGGGTCCTCAGATTACGCCCAGTACCGAAACGTCACTATGGCAGCACTTGGGTTAGGCGTGCAATATGGCGTGTTGCTCCCGTATGGCAGAAGCCAAGAATCAGAAGCTGACATTGTGGGTTTAGAGTTGATGGCGAACGCGGGTTTTGATCCTAACCAGAGTGTCAGTTTGTGGCAGAACATGGCAGCCGCGTCTGGGGGCAATCAACCGCCTGAACTACTTTCTACTCACCCATCACACAAAACACGAATTCAAGATTTAAAGTCGACAATCGCACGTTTGCCAACAACGAATACTACTCGGCCAAACTGTGAGAAATAATAAGGGAGCGCCATGCTCCCTTTCCATTAAGTGCCAAGTATCAACAATGGCAATTGCAGTAACTGATCGCCCGTGCCGGCGAAATACCAAATGATTCCAATCAGCCCGGCCACCAGCGCCAAATACCAAATTGCGGAAACTAACTGGCCGTAGCGGTCAAGCGGTAACAGATGACTGTGATGTCGACCACGCCACTCCAAGACGATTTCAAGTGTCCCCATAATCAGCAAGAAGCCGAAAAGAGTCAGTCCCAAGCTGTAGCTGAGCACGACACCACCGAGAGCGGCCAATGTACAAAGCACAATACCCGCCAAGCTGTTCATCGAGAAACTGATGCTTTTGAGTACATGACCGCCATCTAACGGCAAGATCGGCAGTAAATTGAATAGGTTCAAAAAGGCATTAAACACCGCTAATCCCGCAAAGAACATCTCCCCTGTGATCCAGTAAGCAACCATCAATATCAACGAAAGAATAAAGCCAAACATCGGCCCCATAATTGAAATGAACACGTCTTGCCAACGAGTATTGATCTTCTCGTCGCTAAGCGCTAATCCTCCTAAAAAAGGAACAAGATAGATTCCTTTAGTTTTCATTCCGAAATACTTCATCGCCCGCACATGGCCATACTCGTGAAACACCAAACATGCGATCAATGCGAGAGCAAATTGAAACGAGAACAACCATGAATAAGCGGCAAGACTTGCCGACGCGAGGACAACTTTGATTAGCTTAGCACTTTTGAGTGCTTTCATACCCAATGAGATCAAGCCTATTAGACTGAACCGTCGTTCGGGTTTGGGTGGATTAAATGGAACCTGTCGCTCGATATCTTTGGTATCTCTTTGACCTTCGGCAACCATCTGGTCGTTCATTGTCGCCTTATATGACAAAACAAAAGGCTGCCACTGCAAATCCACTTCCAATTTGCACGTAAACTCTTGTTCCCCGCTTAACAAGGTGAACTGGTGAATGCTCTCATCTCGTTCCGAGTCTGCATTTAATTGTGACACAACCTGATTATCCCAAAACAGCTGCTGCCAGCCTGCCATTGACCCTTCCAGCCGTAGCGGCTTTCCAAGAAAATCGATAGAAAGTAGTTCCAACGCCTAACCTATTAAATTGCTATAACAACAAAGCGGATTATGCCTAGAACGACTAACAAGGTAAAGAAATGACTCAAATTGTGACAATGTCACTCAACATAGGTTATTGAAATAGTTCCACATGTTTCATTTCTCATTACAAACGTAAGAGTTCTGTCAGTTTCCATAATTAAAACCTTTGCTTTACCGGATGCCCCTTTATTTTCTGCGGATAACGTGCATAATAGCCGCCCTTATCAACACCCAAACAATGTGAGTCTACTATGTCTTCTGAAGCTACTATGCTAGAACGCTGCCAATCTAAATGTGAACTTTGTGCTGCTGACGCGCCACTAACGGCATACGCGGTACCGCCACACAGCCACGTGACAGTAGATTACGGCATCATGGTGTGTGACAAGTGTCTAGGTGAGATTGATGATCCAAAGGACATCAACCACTGGCGTTGTCTAAATGACAGTATGTGGAGCCAAGTCCCTGCTGTTCAAGTTACGGCGTGGCGTCAATTGACTCGTCTTAATACTGAAAGCTGGGCGCAAGATGCACTCGACATGATGTACATGGAAGAAGAACAAATGAACTGGGCGATGCAAGGAATGTCGGCGGACGACAAACCGTTGGATTGTAACGGCGTTGAACTGAAAAAAGGTGACGACGTAACGGTGATCAAAGATCTTCCAGTGAAAGGCACAAACCAAGTCATCAAACAAGGTACCGTTATTCGCGGCATCAGCATCGGTGACAATCCAAAACTGGTATCGGGTAAAGCAAATGGTGGCCAGTCAATGTATGTTATCGCAGAGTACTGCCGTAAGAAATAACACATCTGCCCCGAAGCACATTGATAAAGCGCTCATCTGAGCGCTTTTTCTTTATCGTTCCATTTTTGGCTAAAACTCACTTTGAAGTGACTGACTTAGCGCATTAACACCCTTTGCGGCAGGTTGTTCATCAGCAATACTCCTCCATCAACATGGTTAGAATCTTCAAATGATGTTCAGATTGATAATGTCTAAACTCATCCAAACAGCTCCAAGCAAGCTTAATAACGTGGCTATCATCGCTGTTTAATACAGCATTAAAACTCATGTCAGATAACGGTTTTAGCTTTATCGTAGGTAGAGAGCCTAAGCGTAAATCCTCTACAGAAAGTACCGCTGCAATCAATGCAGCCCAGTAATAACGCAGAGAGCGCTCTGGTTGGACAAAATAATCACTGAGATAGCGCATTGCATGGCAGCTTGTCACAGCATGCAACACAGTAAAGTCGCGACTCTTTAGATAAAGTTCTGCCACAAGCTCACTGATTTGCGCAATATCCAGTGTATGTGGCGCGTAATTGACACTTTCAAAGCGTGGATTCTCTACCACAGACAACATACGGGCGGAAATCAACCTTCCTCGAACATTTATCCCCTCATACGTATGCAATGCGTTCTCGAGCACCTCTCTAAGATTTCGTGTACATGCCAGCGGCTCGCTAATAGGCAAATAACTGCTTGCCAAATCAGCCAATCCAAACGCAACCTCACTATTATTTTTGACTTGAACGCCGTAGCTTAAGCGGATCACCGCATGAAACGCTGATGCGCCGCAACCTGGCATCAGTCGATCAAGATAGGTGCGTAAGGTGCCCTCAATACCTTCACGTTCCACTTGGCGAAGAAAGTAATTGAGATAGTGTTCAAAAGCGCTCTTATCCCCTAAGTGAGCTTCCCATTCAAAGTGTGTAGTTGTCGTTACACTCTTTCTCGCAACCAGTAGATGGGCGTATTTCGCGTAATATGCCTCTAGCTGATCATGATTCGCTCCCATTTCACTCAATGCCACCAGCGCCATAGGTAAATGGTTCGTGTTGCCATTTTGGTTAGTTTCAATTGTATAACGTTGCGCTCTGGTTAAGATTTCAGCCAACATCGGTTATTCCCTTATGGTGAGTTGTAAAGTGGAATTCAGGCTAAAACCTCACCTTAAGTTGAGGTCATCACAATAGGTTTAATTTCGCGATTGGAATCACAATAATTGTTTCATAGGTCAAATTTGACTTTTAGCTCTATTTTAAACGCTTCAAGCCAACGCGCTTTTTGCAAATTTCCATCCTTGTCACGTAAATGAGAATTATTCTACGTTAAACCATGATGCACATCACTATCGTGCAACAGCTAAATTCTGTATGTTATTCAATCGTTAATGAATAATTTATAAAATTAGAGCTAGGGAAAATGCATGATTAAGAAAACAACGTTAGTCTGTCTATCAGCCGCGCAATTGATGGCTTGTGGTGGCGGCAGTTCAGGTTCGGATACGCCCCAAGCGCCTCCGACATCGAGAACCGTACAAGTTGTCGACGGATATTTGGAAAATGCGACCGTATGTGTCGATCGAAATCTCGACAATCGATGCGCTCCCAACGAGTTTATCGAGGGCACAACGGATTCAATGGGTCGAATCGAAGTCGCGGCCGCTGACGCGAATTATCCCCTCATCGCCAATATCATTGCTGGAGAAACCAAAGATTCAGACCAAATAGCCCTAGCAAGCAAGTCATACCAAATGATTGCTCCAGCAAAAATCAATACTATTAACCCCTTCACCTCCATAGCTCACCTTTCTGGTAAGTCGTTGGAGCAAATCGCCGCGGAACTCAACTTACCTGCAGACGTGTTAACAGGTAATTTTGTAGCTAACCGTTCAACAAGTATTGACGCAGCGATATCACATCTCATTGCTCGATCAATCACCCGTGATTTTCCGCCAGCCCTAAGTGATGCCACACCAGCGGATCTGCAAGCGACCTTAATGGCTTACAAAGACAAAGCAGATGAGCTCGCCAATCAACTCGACATCCATGATCTAAACAAACGATTACTGCACCAAGCTCCTGATGGCAGCGTTTCTAGTGATAATCAAATGGTGGCCAACCTGTCTGACTACTTAGAAAACAACGGTGAGTTTCAAGTCACGCCACTGAGCAAAGATGGTGAGTCGACAAGAGCAAACTTCGACGGTACTCATGTGGCAGGCAGCTTCGTAGGTGCCGCCCAAAGAGCCTATACCACAGAAAATAACCGACTGGTGTTAGATGCAACCGATTCAAGTTCAGCGCGCACTTATCAGTTCATTTACTTATCTCACCACCTCTCTGTTAGCTATGAGTCCTCAAGCAAAACTTACCAAGTGTGGACGCATAAAGATCTCTCTTCAGGATACGATTTAGTGATCTCAGACGATCTATTGCGATCGCAAACTCTTACGTTATTGCGCCCTTCTATCAACAGCGCCGACCAAGGCGACCTAGCGCTCGTCACGTTAAGTTTTGCTAAAGAAGGAAATCAAGTCAGCGTCGACTTTGCTGATGCGACACCCGATGTTATGGCGACTTGGACGATTGAGTCAGCTCCTGACGTGCCCGATGTGATACGTATCGATCCCCCTGAAGGCTCTAAAGCTCCAACTATCCGATTGGGCATCATGGAAGATGCAGCGCAGCATTGGCTCGCTCGTGACCTGTCACTCAATGGACGTTACGCGCTGGTGCTCAACGATACCAATCTAGCCCATACCCTTTTTGACTTCTGGCGGACTCGAAACGACCGTTTTCTTCAAGGTCATTACACACTGGCTGACACCGTCAAAGGTAGCGAATTCGCCTACTTCCCGATGACAAATTCGCTAGAGTCTGATGACGTTATTACGGCTTATCAATTTAAGGACGACAATGTCCTTTGCGAAGCAGACTACTCATCGAACTGGGTGTGTGACTTCAATTACAGCACATTGTTTAATGATATGCGCCTATCTCACAAAGGGACTTACGACTTTAACTTTAGGCGCAGTAACCAGTTCTTTATCGGATTAAACCAAGACAATTATCCAAGCATCTGGCTACGTGACACACCAAACCGAAATATCACGCTCGAACGAGGTTGGTTCGTCGGCAAACAGTGGTACTGGGTTAGAGACATTAACAGTGATGCCAACTCGGGTCCTAAGCCAACCATGGTTAGCCTCAACTTCAAAAATGCTAACGAAGTTGAAATCACAGCGCCCAATGCCGAACCATTCACAGCAAGTTGGCACATTAGACCCTTTGTTGATGATTACCGATCGTTTACATCCGTCTATATTGAGCTTCCAGAAGACAAACGCTCAATCGAATCATTACGCGGCGAAGACATGATTCAGTTCGGTGTAATGGCAAGTGCCGATGACGCACTCGTAATAGAAATGACCTCAACGCTGACAATCGCTCGTGAAAACCTGCTGCTTCGTTCCAAAGATTTAGCTGAATATATGGTCGAGCGCTGGCAAGCAAACTAACAAAACATCTATCAACCCGCTTAGTCTTTAGGCGGGTTGATTGGTGATATCGGTTAAGTTCCAAACCGTACGCTCACAGCCCTGAATCTTACTGATCGTCTGAGGCTCGATCTTGTTCCACATTTTACCGCTCTCTAACGGCTCTGACGCCAACACGACACTTTCATCATCACTGCGAATGAAGATGGTTGGCGGCTCACCATCTGTACTGTAACGAACCACCCAAAACGCCTTTCCATCAGAGACACAAATCGAGGCTTTGAAAGGTGATTCAATAGACTTATTGTTTAAACATTGCTGCACAGTATCAATGGTGCGCTTGAGTGCATGTACAGGATCGTTTTTTAATCCATTCGCCAACGCCAATAAAAAGAGGAGCTCGCTGTCGGTTGTCCCACGTCGAAGAAGATAGAGCGACTCCGGAAGCATCCGTTCTAACTCAAACTTCACCCTTTCAAAGTCGCCGATTTGGCCATTGTGTAAAAACATCCAATTATCGATGATAAACGGATGGCAATTCGATCGCGATACCTGCGTTCCAGTTGAGGATCGCACATGTGCCATAAACCGATGAGAGCGAATATGGTGTGTCAGCGACCGCAGGTTCTCATCACCCCACGCTGGCAGCACTTCATGGAACTGTCCTGGTGTTTCTCGCTCTGTGTACCAACCCAAACCAAAACCATCCGCATTTACCCGCGTCACTGCTTTTCTCGCTTCCAAACTTTGGTGAACAAGCGAGTGCTCAGGTTCATAAACCAGTTCATCCAAATAGATAGCCGGACCTTGATACGCTAGCCATCGACACATAATCAGACTCCATAAATTGAGTATATGGTTATTAATAAACCACTCAGACAAGATTTACGCAAGAGACGATTATTTAATACCCGAATGTGCAATATTGAATAACTCGCTTCGCTTCAGGCTGTTATACTCAATCGGAACCAACCGAGGTACTTATATGAAAATTTGTGGCGTAGAGCTAAAAGGCAACGATGCCGTTATTTGTCTACTAGAAAACACATCAGGTGTTGTTCACTTGCCAGATTGCCGAGTGGCAAAACTGACGATTGGTGATGCGAATTCTGGTGAAGAGTTGAAGAAATTTCAGTTTTCGTTCGCGAAACTGATGCAAGACTACCAAGTGGATAAAGTGATGATCCGCCAACGTCAAACTAAGGGTAAGTTTGCAGGTGGCAGCGTTGGTTTTAAACTAGAAGCCATCATTCAACTGATTGAAGGCTTGCATGTTGAGCTTGTTTCAACAACGGCTATCAAGGAAAGCTTGAAGAGAAATCCCCTTGCGATTGCGTTTAAAGATACCGGACTTAAACAATACCAAGAGCAAGCCTTCACCACTGCCTATGCGTGCGCAATGCGCAAGTAATCAGAGCAAGAGCCCAGAAATGGGCTCTTTGAGCTGATTATTCTATTTTGCCCGCCACAGTTTGGATATGCTCAAACCGCCCCGGTTCACTCACCCATGCAGCCACTGCATCAATCGTTTCCAACGGCAACTGAGCTTCAAACTCCCATTTACCATCCGTTGACCGCTGCTGCATTCTCTTGACCGCAATAAAGTCGTGTTCCAACTTACGTCCTCTATTCTCACCACGTTGAACCTGCGTGTACTGGTTGTTGGCCAAAAATACCAGCGTGGCATCAAAGCTGCCTGCTTTATCAAACTGTAGAGAGAACGTATTGCCTTTGCGAATCAGTTTTAATCGTTGTGATTCGCGTGGCGTCGCAGCCGGTAATTCACGATTCACCCAGTTGAAAAATCCACGCCACTCTCGACCATCAACCACAAAACCGGGCGTGTAGACGCTTCCAACCAAGTCATACGCATAGTAAAGACGTTGCAACTGAGAGTACTCTGGCTTTGCGAACTTATCTTTCCAACCTAGATGGTCCCAATAGTCGACGTGATACGCGATGGGAATAATCGATGTCCAAAGCCCTTCACTATTTTCTAGCTTTGATAGATAACGATCGGCGGGTGGACAACTGGAACACCCCTCAGACGTAAATAGCTCAACCACTTGAGCGGGTTGTCCTTCGTGGATCCAAATTTGCCCCGCTGACAAACTGGACGCTATCGAGATGGCAAGTAACGAGTGCATAATCGGCTCCATTGTTCACATTCAACATTCTCAACTGCCCATAGGTGACCAAACCTGTAAACAAGCTGGATGTTTCTAAGCGCAGTGTTTGCTCTGTATTCAAAAAGACCGTTTATGCAGGGTGTCCATTTCACAAGGCACAAAAAAAGCGCTGACATCACTGCCAGCGCTTACGTTTTTTAGAGCCTGTTAGATTAGCGATTCAAGCCAATATCTTTTTGAATGTGGCCAGATAAATCGTTCGCGTAGTACGCGCGAGGAGTATTATCTGTGAATAGAATATCTAATAGGTGTGCAATCAATCCTTTGAAAGAAACCGCGTAGGTTTTTTTATCCATAGAGATAGGAGCGTTAATTGTGCCGATCTGCATTGCTTGTGCCATGATTGCCTCTCTATAAATCGTTTAATTCGTTTCGATGGGCTAATAATAAGCAATAATTTACACACCAAAAAATGAAAAACTTTCGACTTTCAGATAAGTTTTTCTAATAAAACAACACCATAACAATTGACTTTTAAAACTATGCGCAAAACCGGCAATTTTGCGCATAAATACCCATTTTTTTCGACTTAATATTTCACCAGCGTAGATGTGCACGTTTTTTATTCACAAAACTTTTACACTTTCACTGATTAAAATCGTCGAACTTGTTTGGCAGACAATTAGATTAATTATCTGATAGTTAGTTCGGATGGCAGCTGCTGTTTTCGTTTCTTCATCACGGATGCAATCACTGCTATGGTCATGGTCACCAGAAGCACTAATAACGATACAGGAGTTGGAATTTCCCAAGCCGAACCGACAAGCATCATCTTGATACCAATAAACACCATGATGAATGAAAGCGCAGGTTTCAAATAGATAAACTTATCCATCATCCCCTGCAAAACAAAGTACAGTGAGCGCAAACCTAGCAACGCAAACACGTTGGCAGCCAGCACAAGGAACGGCTCTCGTGTTACCGCAAAAATCGCTGGTATTGAGTCTAGCGCGAACATTACGTCCATAAACGCGATCACACCAATTACAATCGCCATAGGCGTCAACCAACGTTTACCGCCTTCAACAACAGTTAATGCGTTGCCTCGAAAATCATCAGTCACAGAAGCGAACTTGCGGATTAGCTTTTCTGGCAGCGGATTGACTTCTTCCTCGCCTTTATCGCGAGCGAGTTGTATACCCGTCCAGATTAAGAACAGCGCAAATACATACAATAACCAATGGTATTGCGCGAGTAACTGAGCGCCCACAGCGATCATGATGGCACGTAAAATCAAAGCGCCGATTACGCCCCACAGCAAAGCTCTTGGACGCAAGTGCTCAGGCACCAGGTATTGATGGAAGATAATCGCAAAAACGAATAAGTTATCGACGCTCAGAGATTTCTCAAGCAAATAACCCGTTAGAAATGAAACGGTCGCTTTTTCAGCGCTGTAAGCACTGTCTGGTGCATAAAAGTCCCAGAAAAAATAAATGCTCGCAGCGAACAAGAATGCGAGTAAAAACCAGAAGATACTCCAAACGGCGGCTTTTTTGATCGTCACGTTCCCGCCACGGGTTTGCCAAATATCTAATGCAACCATGGTCAGAGTTAATAGTGCGAAGCCGATGTATGTAGAAGGGGTCATGTTACCTCCAAAGGCGGAGGGATCGAGAAGTAATAGACGAACCCACCGCAAACAAAACAACCTACACCGATTCAATGGCGTAGAATATTTGATTACGTTGGTCTCGTCGAAATGGTGAATTGAAACAGACATTTCAACACCATTTATACTTACCGGATAGGAGATTTCCTAACGAGATGACGATAAGTAAACCAGAGGCGACTACTCCCCAAACAGCGCGGATTGTATGCCTGCTTGAGCGCCTCGTCTAGTAAAAAAATCAAAAAAGGAGCAAATATTATTTGCTCCCTTTTATACTGGGGTTTTGGCTCTAAACGCCTGACATTGGGATAAAATAGACCAAAGCAGACCAAACACCAACCCAACTGATAACGACCGCTACGTCAATCCAGTCTTTCCACATGATTTCCCCCTGGCTGTTGAACAATCAACAATCAGTAAGTCATTAGCAACCTTTATGCCATGCATTGTGCTTGGTAGCAGACTTGGTGCGATTTATCGTTTCGGGATGCTCAGTTAGCAAAGCAATAAAACAATCCGCCATAGAACGATCCGTGACTGTTCCCTCGCCTTTCATGTTTTGAATGGCCTCGTAGCCTTCTTTCCCTTTCATGGTATACGCTGACGACGTGCCTCGGTAATAGCGTTCTCTTTCAACCGCTTGCCATCCATTTGTCGCCGAATAAATCGCCAAATTGTGGATGCGCTGGCCAATAGGCGCCATTGAATCGTAGTCATAACTCAAGTTATATGTGTAGGGGTATGAGCCGTCACCCGTTCCTTCTACCCCATTGTTCAATGCATTGTTGATCGCCCCTTCTAAAGTGGCGGCAATGTCTTTCCCTTTGAGCTCGTAAACACCAATGGGTACGGCAAAGGGCAACAGTTTACCCGCGATGTCTGCCACAGAGATATCACCAGGATTGAGCGATGTACGCACTCCACCCGCGTTATGAATGGCAAACTCCACGTCATAGCCCATTTCATTCATGGTGTAGGCAAAAGATTCCGCTACCAACGGTGCTAGCTCACTCGCTCCGGTGTCATCAGGTACGCGTACATGACGAAGCGCATGTTTGGCGCACGCGATATAGTCACTTTGCAGTTTTCGCACTTGCGTGGTGTACCGCTGCAACAAAATCTCCTGCGTATGTGGGTCTTTCTTACAAACGTGCACATTTGGGTGCTGATCAACGTAGCGTCGTGCGATCGCGTAACACTCATCGTCACGTACTTCGCTCATACTCGCGTCAATAAAGAGTCTTCGACCAAGCAGCAGTTCATTCTTACCGCTGAAATGAATCACGTGACCACTCTCGTCAAACTCGATGTCACAGTGGCCCATACTTAATGCGTGATAGCCAGCTTGTACAACACGCGTTCCGTTAATCTCAATGCCGTATGGGTCATCTTTTTTTAAACCGAGTCCAGAAAAATCCCCTTGTAATCGGTGGCTATGACCGCCAACGATGAGGCTAATTCCATCAACGGTGTTCGCCATATCCAAATCCGCTTCGTAACCCATATGGCTAAGTAGGATAATTTTATTGATCCCCGACTTTTGTATTTGAGCGACCGTCTCAATAGCCGTTTTTCGAGCACTAACGAAAGGTGTGTCGGCGTCTGGGTTTGAGATGTCAGCCATTTTATCTAGCGCAAGTGAAAAGATCGCAATAGGTTCTTCTTGTGCATACTTGACGATCCACCTTGCTGCTTGAACGCTTGGATCATACGAAAACACTTTGGCGTTATCGCTGAGTCTAAGTTTCTTCGCTGAATCCTCGTTGGACAAATCCCAATTACCAGCCAACAAAGGAAAAGTGATTTGTTGGGCAAACTGGGCAACGGGAAGGTTTCCCATATCAAGCTCATGGTTGCCTAACGCCATCGCATCGATGTTTAGCGCGTTTAACATGGTTGCGTTAGCTTCGCCTTTAAACAAAGAAAAATAGAGCGTACCTTGGAAGCAATCACCCGCATGAAGAAAGATAAACTGCTGATCATTCTCTTTCGCGAGTTGCTCGAGCTGTTGCTTCCTCGTTGCAATGCGAGCAAACCCACCCGCACTGACGTAGGGCTCGAGCTCTTGGCCTTCGACATGCAGGGTAAGCTGTAGTGAAGTTGGTTCAAAATAGGAGTGCGTATCGTTGATGTGTGCCAGCTTGATTCTCGCCGGCTTATTGTTTTTATCTGTCATATTTTCATTCTCTCTTTTCAGCTACATCCTAACGCATCCCATGTGACAAATTCATTAACTTTCACATTTTTATTGAAAACACCATTTCTGATACATCGTTTATTATGAACTTCATCAAGGCGCTAACCTTATGAATTACTGGTCATTAATCCAAGAGTGTGAGCTAACCTTCTGCTTATTCGGCATTTTTCTATTATGCTTAATGAGAAATAGCTCATACGGAGTCACTATATGCAGCTAGAACGAATTGAAATTTCTGGCTTTCGTGGAATCAAAAGGCTCTCTATCGCCTTTGATGAACTCACCACATTAATCGGCGAAAATACTTGGGGTAAATCGTCCCTGTTAGATGCCCTGTCCGTCGCCCTGCCTTCTGAGGGCATTCCCTATCAATTTGAGATGACCGACTTCCACGTCGACTATTCGATTGCTCATCCTCAAAGCCAACACCTACAAATTGTGTTGAGTTTGGTGTCCACCGATAAACATGAGGTGAACTCAGGTCGTTATAGAAAGTTAAAGCCCGTTTGGATCAAAGACGATCAAGGGAAAAATCGAATCATTTATCGGTTGAGTGCAAGTCGTGACGGCTACGAGATCAATACGCGCTATGCGTTTCTTGACGAGCAAGGCAACCCAAAGCAGTTGCACCACTCGGAAAAACTCGCGCAAGAACTGATGACACTTCACCCTGTTATTCGCCTTAAGGATTCTCGACGTTTTGAACGCCCTATTGGCTCAAATGGCGATAACAATGTTCGTATCGAAAAGCGCATCAACAATACTTGCCGACGTCTGATGGCGATACCTGGCCACGTGAATAAAGGCGAAATGAAAAGTAGCCTCAACTCGATGGGTATTTTGGTCGACCATTACTTCTCGTTCAAATCGAACACCAGAAAAAACCTTCGTAAGCAGCGAGATGGGATCTTCTTCAACAGTACAACGAGCAACAAGCGTTTATCGCAAGTGGTTGAAGAAAACGACAAACAAACTCGGCTACTTTTCATGGGCTTGCTCAATGCCTACCTGCAAGCGAAAGGACCAAATCAGTTGCGCCGATGTGCGCGACCACTGTTGATCATTGAAGATCCTGAAGGTCGCCTTCATCCTACCCACCTTGCTCGCGCATGGGGATTGCTTCAACTGCTGCCAATGCAGAAAATTCTCACCACAAACAGTGGCGAACTTCTTGGTCAAGTGCCGCTTCACTCTATACGCCGACTTGTTCGCCAATCAGACAAGACGATCACCACGTCACTGCCGGATCACGGGTTAAGTCGTGATGAGCTTCGTCGAATTGGCTTTCATATCCGTTTCCATCGTTCTGGCGCCTTATTCGCACGTTGTTGGCTGTTAGTAGAGGGAGAAACAGAAGTTTGGCTGTTTAACGAACTTGCCAATCAGTGTGGTTATAACCTTGCCGCGGAAGGAGTTCAGATTATCGAGTTTGCCCAATCGGGATTGAAGTCATTGCTTAAAGTTGCGAAGGCTTTCGGTATCGACTGGCATGTTGTCACCGACGGTGATGCTGCAGGGAAAAAATACTCCACAGCGGTTCGAGCTCTGCTGGGTAATGATCAAGAGCGTCATCGTCTGACAGAACTGCCTGATAGAGACATTGAACATTTTCTCTACAATAATGGATTCGAGACCTTCTTCAAACAGATGGTACATATCCCCGCGGATCACCCTATTCCCGCCAAAAAAGTGGTCACCAAGGTACTGAAAAAATACGCAAAACCTGACTTAGCACTGGCGATAGTGAGCCACTGTGAAGAGTTAGGTAATGAGTGCATTCCACTACTGCTTCGCTGGACGTTAAAACGTGTGGTTACCATGGCCAACGGCAACACATAAAAAAGCGGCATTGATGATTAACATCAATGCCGCGTATCGAATCAGATACAAATCAATCGGGGGTTGACCAAATCCATCAGGCAGAATTTGATCACACAATTAAGCTCTAGGCGCAAGCTCAGCACTTGATTGCGTTTGGTGAGCCTTTTGATGTAGCCATAAGCCACTCGCTTTCATCAAATAACCGAAAATGCCACCCAAAATGAGCGAAGGGATAACCAGTTTCCAGTCACCTGAAGCGGCGAAGGTTGCACAACAGCCAATGAACGTACCAGGAATGTAAGTAAGTAAGCTTTGCGTCGCCTGCATGCACATTAGAAATGCGACAACAGCAGTGATGACGTAACCCAAAATTTCCAACGACGCATATTGTGAAGCATGGATAATAACCATTGCCCAAAATACACCTGTCATGTTGGTTAGCAAACTTTGTATTAACCCCTTAAACCCACTGGTAGGTGAAGCAAAATAACTGGTACACCCTAAAAATCCAGCCCAAGAAAGAAGTCCAAGTGAAATGGCAAGCCATCCCCATAAGCCAGAAAGAATACCCGTTGTTAATGCAATCGCGACTAGTGTGCTCATAACGCCTCGTTACGTGTGCTCAGACACATCAAAAGTACAAGTACGCATATTAAGAAGAATTGATAGCAATGAGTAATACTTAGATCACACTATTTAGGTAACAAATATCAAATTTACCAAGAATTACGTGATGCAATCGATATTTCAACAGATATCGGTAATACCGAATTTATTATAAAACGCTGGGTTTCCCCTTCATCATCCTTAACCCTTCGCGCTTAATACATTCAACCAACGGGTTTTCAACCATGTCTGCACGCCACACGAACGAAAGCGTACGCTCCATATTGAGTTCAGGCACGTTCAGGGCGACCAGTTGACCGCTGTCGATGTGCCTTTCAACGTCTAGATAAGGTAAGCAGGTAAGATATTGACCATGCTCGACCATGCTACGTAGTACAGGTACATGTTCGTATTCACGCCAGACATCCAAATCCTCAATCAAATGGTGAATGGAGCTATCAAAAATCATGCGAGTGCCACTTCCGTGCTCTCGAAGTACCCATTTGGCTTGCTCTAACTGCGCCAAACTGACCTTTTCTTGCAGCGCGAAGGGGTGATGAGCCGCGGCCACAACGGTTAAGTGGTCTCGACACCACACTTCTTGATGCAGTCGGTTGTCATCACAGCGCCCTTCTATAATGCCTAAGTCATATTTGTAGTCGATAACCCCTTGGATCACGCTGTCGGTACTTTTGACCTTTAAGGAAATTCTCATCTCAGGAAACGAGTTATCAATAATACTGATAAGGTCTGGGACTAAGTGTTCGGCGGGCGTTTGGCTGGCACCAAGTTTGAGGTGACCACTGAGCAAATGCTGCTCATAAAAGCCCATTTCTATTTGCTGCGCATCTTGGAGAAGGCGCTTTGCTTTCGGACGTAACCACATTCCCCAGTGTGTCAGCGCCATCTGTTTTCCTTGACGCTCGAACAGCGGTCTGCCCAACATTTTCTCGAGTTGCGATAACGACATGCTTGTCGCCGATTGCGTCAGCGAGAGTTTGTCAGCCGCTAAGCTCACACTCCCCGTATCTGCAACGGCATCAAAGACAGCAAGTTGTTTTAATGAGTAACGCATAGGACTCCTATCCCTGTTCTTATAATCTCTTTTACCTAGCTTCAGCACGTATTTGAAAACACTGACAAATACGCATTGGGTTTCATTTTACGCCCTCTCCAATCCATATCAATATTTTTGATGAGGATTTTAAAAATTATCAATTTTACCTCTACCTACTCCAACCGTAATCTGAATTGGCAACGGCGATAAAGCCTTGTGAACATCAGGAGGTATGTATGTTTTTTACCGGGGAGCGGCAATGACACAAGCTCAAACTAACCACCAATACTTCTCTCCCATCGAGATGATGGCGGAAGCCGAGAAGTTTGCGTTAAGCAAAGCAAAGAAAAGTAGTGGCATGACGTTAAGCCTTGCTGTCATGGCAGGGGCGTTTATAGGACTCGCCTTTCTTTTCTATATAACCGTGACAACGGGTAGCACCGAGACGGGCTGGGGCCTAAGCCGATTAGCAGGCGGACTGGCATTTAGTATGGGTTTAATCCTCATCGTGATTTGCGGCGGTGAACTGTTTACGAGCTCTGTGCTATCGAGCATTTCATGGGCGAATAAACAGATCAGTTTTACCAAGATGCTGAGTGTGTGGGGCAAGGTCTACGTTGGTAACTTTATTGGTGCCATGTTACTGCTCACCATCGTATCGGCGGCAGGTTTGTATCAGATGGACCACGGCCAGTGGGGATTAAATGCACTTAATATCGCGCAACACAAATTGCACCACACGACAGTCCAAGCCTTTGCATTAGGCGTACTGTGTAACTTGCTGGTCTGCTTAGCTATATGGCTCACGTTCAGTAGCGCAAACGCGATGACCAAAGCAGCAATGACCATTATGCCCGTCGCTATGTTTGTCTCCAGTGGCTTTGAACACTGCGTCGCAAACATGTTTATGGTCCCGCTAGGTATCGTGATTCAAAACTTTGCGCCCGAGCCATTTTGGACTCAAATCGGCGCAACCCCCGCTCAATATGCGGACTTAAATATCTATCAATTTGTCACAGCGAACCTTATTCCCGTGACACTTGGCAACATCGTTGGTGGTGCTGTTCTGGTTGGGCTTGCCAACTGGTGTATCTACCGCCGACCACAACTAAAAGCAGCGCAAGTCGCTTCAATTACCAAAACCACTAACATTACGTCAGTTAAGGAAACCACTATGAACACAACTATCCTTGTAAAAGATATCATGAACCCTGCGCCAATTACTTTGGGCGCAGAAATGACAACACCTGCTGCAATCGACACATTATTAGATAACCATTTGATCAGCGCACCGGTTGTTGATATCGAAGGACGCTTGGTTGGTTTCTTCTCAGCGCATGATGTGATGGTCGATTTGTGGTGCCAAGACTACATTCCTACTCAAGGACAAAAAGTTGTCGATCTGATGTCGCGTGATGTGGTGGCAATTGATGCGAAAGATAAACTGGTCGATGTCGCTGAATACCTGTGTATCGATAAAGAGCAGCTTTACCCAACCACCAGCATGGGCATCGCAACACAATTCACCACGCTATCTCTTGAAGAACGCGCAAAGAGTATGAAAGTAAGCAAACCACATGTACTCCCTGTGATTGAGAATGGTCAGTTTGTTGGTGTGGTCACCCGTGAAAACGTACTTTCTTCACTACGCAATGTTTACGGTGACCGCGTAACGTTGGTCGACACAGAACGTGAATTAGAAAGTGCATAACGAATAGGAAAACAACGTCAAAAACGCTAGGAAATTTGGTCGGGAAATAAGTCGCTTGACCAATAAAGCCCTCAACCACTTAGGTTGAGGGCTTTCTTTATTTTTTGGAGGTAAGTGGAATTACTTCTGAATACCTTCTACATGCAGTTCCATATCAACGTAGCTTGAAGTACCCATCACTGCGATGTTGAAATCAGCCAACTCTAGACGCGTTGTGCCGTAGAAACCTGCACGTTGACCACCCCATGGGTCTTGACCTGCACCGATAAACTCCGCATCGATGGTAATTGGCTTAGTTACACCGTGCAGGCTCAGATCACCTGTTACTTCTAAGTTACCGTCGCCTTTGTCAACCACGCTCGTGCTCTTAAACGTAGCGGTTGAAAACTTCGATGCATCAATGAAATCTGAACTGCGAATGTGCTTGTCACGCTCTGCATGGTTTGAATCCAAACTGCGAGTGTCAACGTTTACCGTCACCTTCGATGCCGCAACATTCGCTGGGTCGTAAGAGAATTCGCCATCAAATTTATTAAAACGACCTTTGATGAAACTATAACCAAGGTGACTAACTTTGAAGTTTACTGACGCGTGTGCGCCCTTTGTATCAATAACGTAGTCCGCTGCGCTTGCACCAAAAGGCAGTGCCATCACCATAGCCAGTCCTGTAGCAAATAACGTTTTTTTCATTTTGAAGCTCCTATCATTTTGCGTAGCGTGTTGTCTTTGTTAATAAAGTGGTGTTTCAATGCAGCAAGGGCGTGGGCAGCAGCCATTAGTATCAGAGCCCATGCAGCGTAAAAGTGGATAAGGCCTGCGGTGTCTGCTTGGTTTTCAAACAACGCTCCCGCGCCAGGCACGGTGAACCATGTAAACACATCAATACCACGACCATCCTCTGTCGAGATTAAGTAACCGGAAACAAACAACAATAGTAGAGTTGCGTACATTGCGAGGTGAACAATCTTCGCTCCCGCTTTTTCAATCGCACTGCCTTCTACTTTTGGTGACGCCGTAACATGCTTCCAAACCAAACGGAATAGAGTCAATGCGGCGAGTAAAATGCCAATCGATTTATGCCAGTGTGGTGCTGTCCGATACCATTCGCTGTAGTAGGACAAATCAACCATCCACAGCCCAACAGCAAACATACCAATCACGACCAGAGCAGATGACCAGTGCACAGCACGAGCAACCACATTATAGTTTTTGACTTCCGACTTCATTGCAGTTTCCAAGTTAAATGAATCTCTTTATCACATGAGAATAGTTATCTCCCCTTGTGTGTAACAGATTATTTACCATTATTTACACTGGGGAAATCTCTTACCCTTGATGATCTCGTTCGAAAAATTTGATGGAACGAATTGCGTGATAGAAAAGGCACCTCAATATTGGCTAATCTGTTCTATCTCATAAAGCTCATCAGCAATATCCAGCATCTTTCTCTCCATAATCGCCTGTGCATCTTTTACACCTTGGTTGTAAAAGGTGGCACCAAACTTATCAAAGATAAAATCCAGCAAAAAATCGGCATCAAACTGGCCAATTTCGACATCAAGCTCTTGTTCGAGATAGTCCTGAAGGTCTTTAGCCATCGCTTGTTTTTGTTGTGACGTAAATTCAATCTTAGACATAAACCCCTAACTCTATGCAATTTTTTGGACAATAAGTGTAACTGAGTTTATCAACGCCATGTTACTGTAAGCGCGAAAACTGGGACCTAGGGAGAGTGTTGCCTTGTTATTGGATGTGTTGATTCAAAGCGTGAATGAGTTTCAAGCAGATTGCATGAAACTGTGTGAAAAGCACTATCCAACCATTCATAATCGCGGAATGAGTGAACATCATTTGGGTTTGGCTTTTGCACGCCGCCTGTCTAGAACATTAAAAGAGTTCGGCCACAGTTACGATTACCAGTCCCTCGAAACCGCTGCCTCCACTGACTATCCACACCATTATCGGGTCACTTCGGAAGTCGGCACCGTTTGGATTCTTACCTCCCATTTGGTCAGTGCTGGAAACTCATGTAGAAACAAACAGTTTAAAACCATTGCGCAGTGGCAAGCAGAGTATGGCTATGCCGTTCAGCCGAATGATCTTCTATTGCTGTTGACCGATCATTGGATAACTCGAAGCAAACCTAGCCGAGAGCTACTCCATTGGTGGACAGGACAACTGCCCGATGAGATAGACGAATACAAGACCCAAGGTATCAGTCTATTTGAGAGCGAATCACAATTGTCACGAACGTTAGAACAACAATTTGCCCTTAGCCCCTACTACGTAAAGTTTACGCACCCACTTAAACGCTCAAACGATCAACAACTCGTTAGGAAGTACATCCAACTGTTTTCTGTCATCCAGCTCAGTTAGCCTGTCACAAATGCGTCACGTAGCACTCGCATACTGTTAGCTATGCGCTGACCACTGAAACGCCATGTGAAGAAACTCAAGCGATACCAATACGAAAAATACGCCGTACTCTGTAACCTAGCCTATTCAAGGGTGCTAAAACACACGCGCTACGGCTTTGCACCAAAAGGTCAGCGTATTGTCTACAATCGATTCGGCCACCCCATGATGCGCGTTTTATGGAAAAACGATCATGATGAAGTCATTGTCGTCATTAAGGGCTCTCACAACCCGCAAGATTGGTTGCTCAATCTGCATTTGTGGCAACGCAAGGCCCACTGTTTGAAGCTTAACTATCCCGTTCATTCTGGCTACCTGCAACAAATTACCCAACCGAGCATTGCTAAACATGGCCACTCTCCCCATCCGCTAAATGTTTACCAAGCACTGTCCAACATTTTGCAGCCTCTATTAGAAAACGGAAAGCGCGTTACCTTTACTGGGCACTCTTCCGGGGGCGCGATCGCCTGCATTTTGGCTGATGCGCTCGAAAAACAGCGTGCGAAATCGGTTAAGCGTGTGGTCACCTTTGGTCAGCCAGCATTTGGCGGCTTCATGATGAAAAAGCAGTACTCATTGAGCCACAAGACGTATCGAATTTGTTGTGATCTCGATATCGTGACATTCCTTCCACCTCTACCCGGCGTATACCTGCATGTGGGTAAACAATTGTGGCTTTACAATGGTAAGATTTATGAGAACACACCGACGCTGATTCGTTTAGGTCGTTCTGTTGCATCTTGGGTAATAAGACCGTTCTCTTATCATCTAATGTCAAAGTACATTCGCAACAAAGATTACTTCGATGAACGCTAGCCGTGGTTGTTTGACTGTTTAATGTCTTGAAAACTGTTTCCAGTGCGACGAGCGCTGTAGATAAGACAACAAACTGAAGAAAGAATTGACAAATTTACGACATTGTCAATATTATGTCGAACGACACGCATTATGTCATACGCTAAGGGACCGAGGTCTGCTGTTTAATGATTCTCACAAGCAAAAGTCAATTCCAACACTGCTTAGAAACGACCGCCGAGCACCAGTTTATCGCAAACTATAACGGGCTCACTCTCTCGAGTGTTTATCAGCCAATTTTTGACATCGATGAGTCCATATTCGGTGTCGAAGCCTTAGTCCGAATCAAAGATGCCAACGGCAACCCTATCCGACCTGACCACTTCTTTTGCTCTGATACCTTTTGCTACGAAGACAAGATCAATGTTGAACGCCTTAGCCGCGTTATCCATCTTCGCAACTTTGCTCAGTCCGATTTCCGCCATAAGCAGCTATTTCTCAATGTATTGCCTATTGCCGGAGAGAGGCTAGCGACAGAAGATCTTAAAAACGGTTTGCTCGCGAGCCGAATTCAGCACCTAGGGCTTAAAAACTCTCAAATCGTTATGGAGCTCATCGAACTCGATTGTGAAAATCTGCGCTATTTGGAAACGGCGATGGAAAAGCTCAACCAAAATGGGTTCAATGTCGCCATTGATGATTTTGGCGCGAATGCGTCTACCGAAGCGCGTGTGCTTCAAGTAAAACCGCACATATTAAAAATGGATCGATCACTGCTCGTCCAGTATTGTTCTGGTGATCACGCCCCTCTACTCAGTGCCTTACAGCTTGCGAAACGTATTGGTGCCCAAACCGTGATTGAAGGTATCGAAACCGCGCAGCAACTGAACGCGATGCGCGCACTTAACATTGACCTTTACCAAGGCTTTCACCTAGCGATGCCAGTCATGTTACCCGCCAAGATTGTTGTACCTTCTAATTAACGCTCTCTTCTATCGATTTCAGACAGCAAAGCAGCGTTTTAGTAACATCTAACAAACAATAACAATACAGTTATTATGTCCACTATTTTTACTTTTATTAATTTATTGTTCTAGATCATGAGCACTAGAAGTTGCACTCGTACTGATTAGCGAATTTTTGTACATTGCTGTTCATAGTTTGAAACAGTTTTATACAAATCCAACAATACTAGGGTGATTACTATGCTGGAGCTTCTCATTGGCTTAGCGGTTACAGTGGCTGTCGGTTACTTTATCGTTAAAGGCTACAAGCCTGCAGGTGTACTTCTAACTGCCGGTTTAATTCTTCTTATTCTTACAGGTTTACTCGGACATACCGTCCTCCCTGCTAAAATCGCGTCGACCGGCAATATGGTCACGGATTCACTGGAGTATGTGAAATACATGCTTCAATATCGTGGTGGCGGTTTGGGTATGCAAATCATGTTGCTTTGTGGTTTCGCATCCTACATGACTCACATTGGCGCAAACAATGTCGTTGTTAAACAGTTTTCCAAGCCGTTGTCAGTCATCAAATCACCTTATGTACTGCTCGTTGCCGCTTACATTGTCGCTTGTTTGATGTCTCTTGCGGTCAGTTCAGCGACTGGGCTTGGTGTCCTATTAATGGCAACCCTGTTCCCTATGATGACGGCAATGGGTATTTCGCGCCCTGCGGCTGTTGCTGTGTGCGCCTCGCCAGCGGCTATTATCTTATCTCCTACCTCTGGTGACGTGGTGATTGCCGCTGAAAAATCCGGATTAGATTTGGATGTCTTCGCAGTTCAAACCGTTCTACCTGTGTCGATCTGCGCAATTATCGTCATGGCTGCTGCGGCATTCTTCTGGAACAAATACTTAGATAAAAAAGACAATTCACCAATGGAACGCGTGGATGTGTCAGCAATCGAAGTAAAAGCACCAGCGTACTACGCGGTATTACCTTTCTTACCGATTGTTGGGGTATTTCTGTTTAACGGTCGTACGATTGAAGGTTTAAAGCTCGATATTTACACCATTGTCGTGTTGTCGATTTTCCTCGGTGCCTTGGTAGACTTCGTCACTAAGCGCTTCAAGGGCAAGGAAACGCTCGAAGATTTGGAGTCTTGTTATGAAGGGATGGCTGATGCGTTTAAAGGCGTTGTCATGCTATTGGTAGCGGCTGGTGTATTTGCTCAAGGTCTAATGTCGATTGGCGCAATTGATAACTTGCTTCACCTTGCGGAAACTGCTGGCGCAGGTGGCATTGCACTGATGCTCATCTTGACTGGCTTAACGGTTGCTGCTGCTATTGCAACGGGCTCTGGCAACGCGCCATTCTATGCGTTTGTTGAGCTTGCGCCTGCGCTAGCCGCCAAGATGGGGTTAAACCCAGCGTTTTTGATTATCCCGATGCTTCAAGCCTCTAACCTTGGTCGCACCGTTTCTCCTGTGTCAGGCGTTGTGGTTGCGACATCGGGAATGGGTAAAATAAGCCCGTTTGAGGTGGTGAAACGTACTTCTGTCCCAGTGCTGTGTGGCTTGATCACCGTGATCTTTGGCACGCTCGTATTGGTACCTATGGCCGCGTAATCCCTATTGCAGTAAAAAGGGCGCTCGATGCGCCCTTTTGTGTTTAATGGCTATTTTATTTCGCCGTAGCGCTCTAAGTACATAACAGTAGCCGCCGTACGCGACGGTACGCTCAACTTTTTGAGTAAGCTTTTCATATGAACTTTGACCGTAGATTCAGAAATGAACAGCGTGTCAGCAATCTGCTTGTTTCGATACCCTTTCGCCACTTCTTTTAAAATTTGCATCTCACGATCCGTTAACTCATCAAAGACATCAGTACTGTTTTCACGATCAGCAAGGTACTTGGCGACTTCTTTGCTATACGCTTTGTTACCGCGTAACGATACTTTTAGTAATTCAACTAGCTCATCAGGCTCGGTATCTTTTAGCAAGTAGCCATCTGCTCCCGCTTTAACAATGGCTTCAATATCCGCGGGGCTATCTGACACCGTTAAAATAACGATGGTAGCGTCACAGCCATCAGCACGGAGAGCGTTCAAGGTATCTAAGCCAGACATGCCTTTCATATTCAAATCAAGTAGCACGAGATCGGGTTTGCACTCGTGGTTTTTCGCCACGGCATCGGCACCATTACTCGCTTCTGCGACGACGTTAAACTCATCCTCAAAGCTAAGTAGTTGATGGATTCCTCGCCTCATGAGTGGATGGTCATCCACAAGTAATACTCTACATTCGGTCAATGTTTGGTTCCTTAGTTTTCGGATATTCTAACAATACTTCACAGCCTTGATTGGCTTGACTCGTTACCGCGAGCGTGCCACAAAGGCGAGACGCTCGCTCGTGCATAATACTCATGCCATAGTGATTCAACTTCTCAACCGATTGATCGAACCCTTGTCCATCGTCAAGGATGGATACGACAACTTTAGTCTCTGTCTCATGGCACTGAATAGTAATATTTTTCGCATTTGCGTGTTTGATTGCGTTGATGGTGGCTTCCCTGATCAACTGCAACAAATGAACCTGTTGATTGGCATCGAGCTCAATGGACGATAATTCATTGCTCAACTTAATCTCGGCGTTAGTTTGCTCCGCCAGTTGCTCTGTCATTTCCGTTAATGCGTGGCCAAAACTGCCTTCTTTGATTGTCAGCCTAAAGGTGGTGAGCAACTCACGTAACTGAGTATAAGCCGCAGACAAACCAGTATCGAGCTCAGCGAGGATTGGCGTTGTTTTTTCCAATTGGTGTGAATCTGGAAGTTTTGCCATGCTCCGTTTGAGCAGTGACACTTGAATCTTTAAATAGGAAAGAGATTGCGCAAGCGAGTCATGCAGCTCTCTTGCGATCGTGGCACGCTCTTCCATCAACAACAGCTGCTCAGCTTGACGTTGAGCCTGATTATAATAGACGGCACGCGACAGTATCTGAACAAAATTATCAATCAAAGCTTGATCTGGGCACGGTAGCGCGACTTTCCAATACAAGGTCCCGAGTTCAACGCCATCTAATGATAACGCCTTACTCTGACAAGAATTCTCGCAGCCACTGCACGCTTCGCCTTGCGTTAACACAAGCGGTCGCTCACCCTCAGCAGTAATTTCGAGTTTCACAGCACTGATCCCTTCGAGACTGACAATATGAGCTAGAATCGCTTCGAAATTGTCCTGACCAATACGCGATGCGGTGAGTTCTTGGGAAGATTTGTAAAGTACTTTGAGCGAGTCGTTGGCGTGTTGTAATTTTTGGGTCTTTTCATTGACCGCTTTTTCAAGTCCGCGATAGAGCTTTCCAAGATCCGCTGCCATCGTATTGAATGTACGCGTTAAAATTCCCATTTCATTGTCGCTAGAAACATTCAGTTCTACATCAAATGCCCGTGATTTAATTTGCTCACTGGCACGCACCAGTGCATTTAACGGGCGAACAATCTGCTTGCGAATGTAATGAACGACAAACAAACTGACGATCAAAATCCCACCCAGGCCTAAACCACCGACCCAAGCAAGTTTGATCAATTTCTGTTCAGAAAAATTCTGCAACTTAAAGACGAACGCATCGATCTGGTTAACGAAGCCTTCCACCAACACGAGGTAGCGCTCTCGATCTTGGCTTTTTAGTACCTGCTTAAGCTCATGCCAACGCATGATTAGGCTGTAATAATCATGGGTGATATCACTTGGGACGGTCCACCCTTGCAGCGCCTTCATTGAGGGCGAATAGATTGAGCGTTCAAACATCTGAATATGGGAAGGATAATCGACAGACTGGGTTTGAATATCATGGGCTAAACGATAGCTCTGCATACGCATCGAGCCTGCCACGTTGACGGCTTCCGCATCATTGAGACTTGAGGCTAAGGTAATGATCGCAAAACTCGTCGTCGCAACAGACAAAGCCAAGATCAGTCCCATCGCCTTGGCAACGGTTCTCGTCACCGAGTTTTTCACACTTTTAAACACTCTTTCACCGTTTGGAAGGCTTTGAACAATCACAAATTCTTCCCATATCTTAACTCACACGCCCAATATGTGATCAAACCTGCTGGAATTTATTGATCTGAAACAAGAACCCATAGCGATTAACCCCTAAGGGGTATTTATACAAATATGTCAAAACCTACAATTTATATGTCGGTAAATGACAGCTTATTAACAAACTTCTGAACTATGCTTATCCCATAACAACTGGGCTTATTTCAGAACATACTGGTCGGGAGCATTCGTGGTCGATTTAGCAAAACGTCGTTTTTTCTCTAGAACTAAAGTTGACGATTCAATGATTCGTTTACCTTGGGTTAAGGAAAGCGTCCGTTTTACCGATTTGTGCACCCGATGCGGCAAGTGTGAGCAAGCGTGTGAAACAAGCATCATTCGAAAAGGCGATGGCGGGTTCCCTACCGTCGACTTTTCAATCGATGAATGCACATTCTGCTATCAATGCGCAGAAGTCTGCCCTGAACCGATTTTTCTATCCAAGGAAGATAGACCGTGGAATGCAAACGCGACCATCAATGAAAGTTGTTTGGCGCACCAAAATGTCGAATGCCGAAGCTGTGGAGATATGTGCGAGACCATGGCCATTAAATTCAAACTCGAAATTGGCAAAGTCGCACAACCGAACATCGAGCTTGATGATTGTACAGGCTGTGGAGCATGTGTCTCTGTTTGCCCAACATCATCAATCATTGTGAGCAATTAGAACAACAACGGAAACATTGTATGTCACTTAACGAAGTGCACATTTCTAGCCTAGTCGTACACTGCGCGCCAGAACACCTTAGCCAGGTGAAGTCACAAATCGAGCAGAACGACAACGCAGAGATTTATGGCGATAGCCCTGAAGGGAAAATCGTGGTGGTTTTGGAGACCGAAAATCAAGGCTTCATCACCGATACCATTGAGACCATAAACAACCTACCTAACGTATTGAGCACCGCCCTCGTCTACCACCAGATCGAAACTGGGTTAGAAGACGAAGACACGGACAATAACAACACTGGAACCAACTATTCCCAAATCGAGGGTGAAGTATGAAGATGACAAGACGCGCGTTTGTGAAAGCAAACGCAGCAGCATCAGCAGCCGCTGTCGCAGGTATCACTCTACCAGCATCAGCGACCAACCTGATCGCAAGCAAAGACCAAACAAAAATTACGTGGGACAAAGCACCTTGTCGCTTCTGTGGTACAGGCTGTTCAGTTCTTGTTGGCACTCAAAACGGTAAAGTGGTCGCGACACAAGGTGACCCTGAAGCACCAGTAAACAAAGGTCTTAACTGTATTAAGGGTTACTTCCTTTCAAAAATCATGTACGGGCAAGACCGTTTGACTCAGCCTCTACTTCGTATGAAAGATGGCAAATACGACAAAGAAGGTGAATTCACGCCGGTTTCCTGGGATGTCGCTTTTGACACTATGGCCGAGAAATGGAAAGAAGCGCTGAAAAAGCAAGGTCCTTCCGGTGTAGGCATGTTTGGCTCTGGCCAATGGACAGTCATGGAAGGTTATGCGGCCGCTAAAATGATGAAAGCGGGCTTCCGCTCTAACAACATTGATCCGAACGCACGCCACTGTATGGCATCTGCGGTAGGTGCTTTCATGCGTTCGTTTGGTATCGATGAGCCGATGGGTTGTTATGATGACTTCGAAGCTGCCGACTCTTTCGTGCTTTGGGGTTCAAACATGGCAGAAATGCACCCTGTCTTGTGGACACGTATTACAGATCGCCGCCTCAGCCATCCACACGTTAAAGTCAATGTTCTATCGACTTACTACCACCGCTCTTTTGAATTGGCAGACGAAGGCTACATTTTCAAGCCACAAACAGACTTGGTCATTGCTAACTACATTGCCAATTACATCATTGAAAAAGATGCCGTTAACTGGGATTTCGTTAATAAGCATACCAACTTCAAGCAAACTGCAACGGACATCGGCTACGGCTTGCGTGACGATGATCCTCTACAAAAAGCGGCAGCAAATCCTAACTCAGGTAAGCTATCTTCAATCACCTTTGAAGAGTACAAAAAGTCCGTGGCGCCATATACGCTCGAAAGATCAGCTGAGATGTCAGGCGTATCAGAAGAAAAACTACTTGAGCTCGCGAAGCAGTATGCCGATCCAAACACCAAGGTGATGTCACTTTGGACTATGGGTACCAACCAGCATACTCGCGGCGTTTGGGTGAACAGCTTGATTTATAACCTGCACCTTTTGACGGGTAAGATTTCTACTCCAGGTAACAGCCCATTCTCGTTAACAGGTCAACCGTCGGCATGTGGTACCGCTCGAGAGGTAGGCACCTTTGCGCACCGTCTACCTGCCGATATGGTCGTCGCGAACCCTAAACACCGTAAAGTAGCAGAGAAGATCTGGAATATCCCTGATGGTGTCATTCCGCCAAAACCAGGCTACCACGCAGTCCTTCAAGACCGCATGCTTAAAGACGGCAAGCTAAACGCATACTGGGTTATGTGTAACAACAACATGCAAGCGGGTCCAAATATTAATGGTGAGCGTCTGCCAGGTTACCGCAATCCAGAAAACTTTATCGTCTGTTCTGACCCATACCCAACAGCGACCGCACAAGCTGCCGACCTTGTTCTTCCAACAGCCATGTGGGTCGAAAAAGAAGGTGCATACGGTAATGCTGAACGCCGTACTCAAGCATGGTATCAACAAGTGGGTACTGTCGGTGAGGCGAAATCTGACTTGTGGCAAGTGATGGAATTCTCGAAGCGCTTCAAAATGGAAGAAGTTTGGACAGAAGAACAACTAGCGGCAGCGCCTCAATACCGTGGTAAAACCATGTATGACATGTTGTTTGCTAACGGCGTGGTCAATAAGTTCCCTATCGAGGAATCTCGCGAGCTAAACGACGACGCTCATCACTTCGGTTACTACGTGCAAAAAGGTCTATTTGAAGAGTACGCAACGTTCGGACGAGGTAAAGCTCATGACTTAGCGCCTTACGACGTATATCACCAAGTTCGTGGCTTACGTTGGCCAGTCGTTGATGGCAAAGAAACGCTTTGGCGCTATAAAGAAGGCTCAGATCCGTATGCGAAACCAGGCAGCGGTTGGGACTTCTACGGTAAACCCGATGGTAAAGCGTTTATTATCTCTGCACCATACGAAGCGCCACCAGAATCGCCGGATTCTGAGTACGATATGTGGCTATGTACTGGCCGTGTTCTTGAGCACTGGCACACTGGCACCATGACTCGCCGCGTACCTGAGCTATACAAAGCAGTACCAGACGCAGTGTGTTACATGCACCCAGCTGATGCGAAAAAACGTGGCGTTCGCCGTGGTGAAGAAGTACTGATTGCAAACAAACGTGGTGAAGTTCGTGTTCGCGTTGAAACACGTGGTCGTAACCGTCCACCTGAAGGCTTGGTATTCGTACCATTCTTTGATGCTCGCATCTTGATCAACAAACTGATCCTAGACGCTACTGACCCGCTGTCTAAACAGACAGACTTTAAGAAGTGTCCAGTTAAGATCACCAAGATCGCTTAATTATCAGAGCTTGGCTGCCTAACTATTGGCAGCCACATCTAAGAATTTAGCCATTAGGCGGAGATAAAATAATGAAAAAATTTCTGATTGCACTGTTATCTGTGGGCGCACTTGTGAGCGGTGTTGCGGTAGCAGAACTTGATAACCCAGGTGGTATCGGCGGTTTGGAGTCGCTACGTGGAGCGAGCGAGCTTGAATCAACGCGTCCTGCGGATGAGTTTAAAAAGTATCCAAAGGAGCAAGTTCTCGACAGCAGCTTTGTCTATCAACCACCGTTAATCCCTCATAGCATTCGTAACTATGAAGTGTCTCTCAATGCCAACAAGTGTCTTGCCTGCCACAGCTGGAAAAATGCCAAAGAGATGGGCGCAACCAAAATCAGTGTAACGCACTACGTGAACCGCGAAGATGCGGTGCTGGCAGACATGTCTCCTCGTCGTTACTTCTGTCTACAATGTCACGTTCCTCAAGCGAATGCTCAGCCATTGATTGGGAACGAATTCAAAAGCGTAGACTCGCTTAAATAAGCGGTTCGTGAGTAATTAAGAGGCTGCATATGAAAATACTAAAAGCGTTTTGGAAGAGACTGACGAGCCCAAGCAAAGCTGCCGTAGGTGTGGTTTTGTTTATGGGATTCGCTGGTGGTCTTCTATTTTGGGGCGCATTCAATACCGGTATGGAAGCAACCAACACCGAAGAGTTCTGTTCGGGCTGTCACGCACCGATTGTTGCGGAAATACAAGAAACCATTCACTACTCCAACCGCTCTGGTGTTAGAGCAATCTGTTCTGACTGTCACGTACCACACGAATGGACGGATAAGATTGTA
Organism: Vibrio sp. 16; assembly: GCF_963681195.1. Lineage (NCBI taxonomy): Bacteria > Pseudomonadati > Pseudomonadota > Gammaproteobacteria > Vibrionales > Vibrionaceae > Vibrio > Vibrio sp. 16. The sequence continues at coordinate 1,465,484 of NZ_OY808998.1, read as the reverse complement.
CGTAAAGTTCAGGCATCAAAAGAGCTGTATGCTCATTTCATTGCCAAAACGATCGATACGCCGGAGAAATTTCAAGAGCGCCGCGCTCATCTAGCTGAACGCGAATGGGCTCGATTGAAGAAAAATGACTCGTTGGAATGCCGTAACTGTCACGAGTTCGAATACATGGACTTCTCAGAGCAAGGTTCTCGTAGTGCCAAACAACACTCTACTGCCCTAGCATCTGGCGAAAAGACATGTGTAGATTGCCACAAAGGTATCGCACACAAACTGCCAGACATGCATGGCGTTGAAGGCTGGCAATAAGGAGACAGGCAATGAGTACATTAGAATCCGTTATCTGGCACATCCTCGGTTATGGAGCAATGCCTTTCATCATCTTATCTGGCTTCGCGGTCGTCGCTGCAATCTCTATATGGCTACTATCGCTTGGCAAAGATAAGGAAGTCGATTGATTAAGACTTCCTGACGCTGACACAATTTTTGCCTATTTTGTATCACGCGTAAAAAAGCCACCGCAGTTGCGGTGGCTTTCTTGTATCTAAAGCAAAATCAGACTTCAGGATAGCCTTGCGGGTTGTTTGATTGCCAGCGCCACGTATCAGAGGTCATTTCCTCTAATGAGCGGGTTGCTTTCCAGTCCAACTCTTTCATCGCTTTCGCGGGATCTGCCCAACATTCTGCAATGTCACCTGGTCGACGTTCAACAATCTTATAAGGTACCGGTTTGCCTGACGCTTTTTCAAACGCTTTCACCATCTCCAGTACACTTGACCCGTTGCCAGTACCCAAGTTGTAGATGTGCAGACCTGACTTATCACCCACTTTTTGTAGCGCGGCAATATGACCATCAGAGAGATCCATGACATGGATGTAGTCACGTACGCCTGTGCCATCTACGGTTGGATAATCATTACCAAATACTGATAAGTACTCGCGACGACCAACCGCGACTTGCGAAACAAACGGCATCAAATTATTCGGAATACCTTGCGGGTCCTCGCCCAATTCACCGGTAGGGTGCGAACCAACAGGGTTAAAGTAACGAAGCAGAGTAATACTCCAATCTGGATTTGCTTTTTGAAAATCCGTTAAACACTCTTCTACCATCAGCTTACTGCGGCCGTAAGGGTTCGTTGCGCTAGTTGGGAAATCTTCCGTAATTGGCACAGAAGCAGGATCGCCATAAACCGTCGCTGAAGAGGAAAATACCAAGGTTTTCACGCCCACTTCGCGCATCGCATCGACCAAGACCAGCGTACCATTTACGTTGTTGTCATAGTACTCAAGTGGCTTTTCAACCGACTCGCCCACCGCTTTTAAACCCGCAAAGTGGATCACTGCTTGAATGTTGTGTTGCTTAAGCACCTCAACTAAAAGCGCTTTGTCTCGAATATCGCCTTGGATAAACTCAGGTTTTACCCCTGACACTTTCTCAATACGCTCAAGTACAGAAGACTTGCTGTTGTACAAGTTGTCGAAAAGAACGGGAGTCATACCCGCGTCAATCATTTGAATCGAAGTATGACTGCCAATGTAGCCCATACCGCCGGTAACCAAGACGTTCATGCTTATAACCTTTTGAATAATTTGGCGTAAATGTTATCGGACTTGAGAACGAAAATACAGCTCAAACTTGAGACTTAATTTCATTCGGTTTCGCTCAATACAAATTGTCCTTTGCCCAAACTTTTCGCCTGATACATGGCGGTATCCGCCGCTCTAATTAACTGATCCATCGGGATATCGCGCTGCTCAATATAGTGAACACCGATACTTACCCCTACGTTGAGCACTCGCCCACGATAGACAATATCCTGCTTAATAAGCGAAATGAGGCGCTGCGCCAAAACAGTGATACTGCTGCGGTCGGTTGACGTCAGGAGTACCACGAACTCATCACCAGATAAACGGGCGACTAAGTCCTGACTTCTCACTTGAGACAGTAATCGTTCAGCCACCTGCTTTAACACCTCATCACCCGCGTCGTGGCCATAAGTGTCATTCACTTGTTTAAAACCATCAAGATCGAGATAAAGTAGTGCTAAGCCATTTTTGGCCTCACGTTCATCTTTCAAAGAATCATCTAAGACACGATACAAATGAGCGCGGTTTGCTAGCCCTGTCAGAGAGTCGTGGTGAGCAAGATATTCTAAGCGTTCCATTTCTTTTACGCTGGAAAGATCGGACAAGATGTACACATAATCACAACGCGATTCGTCCTCGCTGTTGTAGATACAAGAGACCTTAACGAACATTGGTACATTATGACCAAATAAATGTTTTTCCCAGATTTCACCCTGCCATTGACCATACTGCATCACGGATTCTTTAATCGTTGGCATAAGCGAACGGAACTGTTGCCATTCCAACGTTTCTTCAGGCTTCTTACCCAACAGCGCTTCTTGAGTGTAACCCAGTAGTCGGGTCACCGATGGGTTGACCATGGTGATAACGTCATCTTGATCCGTGACCATCAAACCATCTTGGCTGTTCTCAAACACACCCGCCGCTAAACGTTGGCGACTGAGCGCTGCGTCCACTTCGGTAATATCTTGAATGGCGAACAGTATCTGCCCCGCTTTTGTCAGCTTAGTACAGCTGATTTGTAGCAATTGATACTGCTTAAACACATCTCGAATCCAGATTTTCCGGTCGGTAAATTCTAGCCCGCGATAAATGGCCTTTCGTACGACGTTTGCCTCTTCACTTTCAACCAGATCTTCTAGGTTTGCGCCCTTTAGAAAAGCGCTCGTGCATCGAAATACACTGCACGTTGCGCCATTAAAATGCACGATTTCGCCTTTATTGTTGACAACCACTAACGCATGTTTGACCGTCTCAACAACTTCATTAGCAAATGATTTCTCTTCTTCTAGCTTATCTAAAGTGTAGGCAACTTGTTGTTCACGTTGGCTAAGTCTATCGAGCATGGTGTTGAACGCTCGAACCAAATCACCAATTTCATCATTGGCGGCTGGCGCAACATTGAAGTCTCGCTGCTTGCGGTTGATAAACGCATTCATCGCTAAATTCAAGTTATAAACCGGCCCCACAATGAACTTATCGACCGTCATATAAAGGACGATCCCCGAGCAGATCAGAAACACTAAGAATACGAATCCGTTACTTAATGCGGAGTTATATAAGGATTGGAAAGACGCTTTAGAGACAATAATTCGTAATTGAGCAATGGTTTCCCCTTCCATATCAACGGGAATCAAAATGAAGATGTACTCGTCACCGATAGCAAACTTCTGTTCACGAATTTGAGTACGCTCTTTTTCATTGGGAACAGGAGCCGCGCTTCCTTCACGCTCGTACATGGCAAACAACTGTCCGTTTGCGGTATACAGTTTAACCCTGACAATCTCTTCGTCAGCGGAAAACGCGTCTAGAACTTGATTGGCGCTGTAGCTATCGTTGAACAAAATTGCCGCTTGAAGGTTATACGCCACCCCTTTTGCAAGTACGCTAACGCGATCAATCAAATTATCCTTTTGAGTTTCAAAAGCACTGTAAAGCGCATACCCTTGTGAAGAGAAGAAAATAAGGCCAGTGAAGATCACGATCGGCAGAATAAGCTTGGTTTTCAGCGACATATTGTGGAGAAGTTTCATTGCTTACCTCCAACAATTTCAGCGACCCTTAAAAAGTTAGCCGACAGCGTGTACTCGCCGACGTTTTCTAAATTCACTCTTGGCTTAATTCGTCCACCTAGCGTACTAAGTTCAACCACCCCTCCTAGCTCAGTAAAACTTTGAATATCGCTGATTGAAATCGTGCGGTTAGGGTTCAGTTTAATCAGGTCTAAGCTTTCTTTTTTGGTGATGTATAAAACGTCACACCCCGAGTTAGAAATATGCAGCGGTTTATTTCGAATCAACTTATCTTTCGTTATATCCGTCAGTATGTCACGCACTTCCTCATCATCAGGAGCGCAAATACTGATTTCGTTCATCTGCTCGTCCGCGCCCCAAAACACAAAGCTGGCAATACGATAGATGTATACAGCTTTAACCTGCTCTGGGGTAAATTTGGCGTTTGCCAGAGGAGAAACAAAGGCGGCAGCGAGGCAGGCAGTGGTCACCCAACGTCTAAAATTCATGGGATAGCCTCACATAAGCCAGTTGCTCATTTGGATAGAGGCTCCAAGAATCGTAGATTTCGTTGGCAAACATCTTTTGCACCACCAGCTCGACAAGCGGAGCGCTGTCGTTTTTACGCCAGCCCAAACGGGTATCCAAGGTCACATGAGGCTTGACATCATCCAGCGTTACACGGCCGGGTATGTCGTAATCAGTCCTCATTTCGTCAGTGTAACGGGTATTGTTATATTTCAGGGCGAAATCCCATTGCCAATTCTTGTTAATCGACCACAAGGTTTGCAAGGTGGCAAGATGTTGGCTAGGTAGTGACAGCGAACTTTCATTGCCGCCGTTCGAATAGGTACCTTTGTCCCAATCGGCGTCAACACGCAGATAGCTGTAGGTGGCATAGAAGCTCAAATTGTCCGCCGCCTGATAATGCGCAGCGAGCTCTATACCCGAGGTTGTCGCTTGATAATCATCTGAGACAAAGCAAAACCAAAGATGCTCGTATCCTTGATAGACCAGAGAATCAAAGCAGTCATTACCGCGAATGTTGTCGTAGCGGCTGTAAAAAACCATGCCGTCCAACTCAACACGTTCGGACGGCATATAGCGATACCCTAGCTCACCCGTCCACACTGACTCATTTTTTAACTTTTCATTTGGCAATGTCAGGTAAGTGGAGCCATACGGAGTGCCGCCGTACCATTCAATGTAGGATTGTTGATAAATGGAGTTTGAGTCCATATAAGACGGCGTGACAACCGCTCTGCCGATGCCAGTCCAAAAACGGTGCGCATCGCTAGGTGTGTAAAGCAACCTAAGCTGTGGTGACAGCTCAAAGGTTTTGTTCTGCTCAAAGTATTCGCCTTTTACACCAAGAACACTACTCAACTGGTCAGATATTTGGTAAGTGGACTGGGCGAAAACGTTCGCAATGTAGTCATTGGCTTTATCGATGTCGTAACTACGAGAGTAACCTGTGAGCGTGAATAAATCGGCATCTTGCCAGCTTTCCGTAAACCTTAAGCCAACATAACGTAAGCCGATTCCTGCGATAAGATCATGTTTGGCGCTCAAAGCTGTCGAGTAGTTAGATTCGAGATCCACAGTCGTGTATTCACCGGGCGCATCGGGGGATTCATCTTTCACGTGATCAACCCAAAAGCTGGTATTAATCAAGCTCGATGAATCTAACTGCTTTTGATGATTGAGCTGAACATAGGCGCTATCCACTTGAATACGCTCGTTATCAAACGTAATGGTAACGGGCTGGTTGTACGGATCATTTCTATCGTAGGCGACAGTCCAAACCTCGGCATCATGCGCCAGTTTGGTGCCGCCCACTCTAAATTGCCAAGAGGAATCGGTCAGTTTCCGACTCACTTCTATCCCCGCCGTGTCCGTTTTCCACTTAGACGCTGAATTATTCAAATAGCTTGGGTTGCTTTTGGACTTATAAAACGCGCGCGCGTACAAATCTTCATCCAATTTCAAGCCATGACGGAGCGAATAATCATAAGCATTGTACCGACCCGCTGTGCCGGTCATGTAGGTGCCTTGAGTATCTTGAGCAGATTTGGTGATGATGTTAACAACGCCATTCGCCGCATTGCCGCCCCAGATCGCTCCACTGGCCCCTCTGATCACTTCGATACGCTCGATGTCTGCCAAAATATAATCGAGGGCGCTCCAATAAACGCCGCCATAGACTGGGCTATAGACACTTCGCCCATCCACCATGACCAGCATTTTGTTGTACAAGCCATCATGAAAACCCCGTGATGAAACGTGATAGGTGTTTTCGTTCCATTTAGTGACGTACATACCGGGAACTAGAGCAAGAGCTTCTTGGATATTGGTCGCACCACTACGTTGAATTCGTTCGCTTGATAACACGTAGACAGACGCGGGGACATCTGACACTTTCTGTGAGAATTTAGAGGCAGTTTCCACGGCAACATCCAACATCGACAACTCTTCTAAACTCATTGACATAAGTTCGTCCAAATTGTCATCTGCGAATACGGCGCATCCTGCGAGAGAGAGAGAAGTAAAAAGAATTGAGCGCTTGTACATCTAGGTTCCTTGCTATATTAGCAGTCTATATTATTCCACTTATCAGTAAAGATTCATATTTAGAAGCCTATGTTTTTGCTAAGTTGTTGATCAAATAATGAAACTGATCACTGTTTCAAGTATAGAATTGAAACAAGGTGGTAGGGGCAATTTCGGAGAGCTTATTTGCAATGAACAAAACGAACATTAAATTAAATTGCGACATGGGTGAAAGCTATGGTCAGTGGACAATGGGGTGTGATGAGCTCGCCATGCCCCATATTGATCAAGCAAGCATTGCCTGTGGGTTTCACGCATCCGATCCGATGATCATGAGTTCAACGGTGAAACTGGCCATTAATCACAATGTTGCAATCGGTGCGCACCCTAGCTACCCAGACATACAAGGGTTTGGCCGCAGAAGCATGACGCTCTCGAAAAACGAGATTTCCAATATGGTGATCTATCAAGTCGGTGCGCTAAAAGCGATCTGTGAAAGTGAAAATACCACCCTTCACTATGTCAAACCTCACGGTGCGCTTTACAACGATATGCTAAAAAATACCAGTGTATTTGAAGCGGTTGTAGATGCTGTCTCTTGCTTTAACGTGCCCTTAATGACGTTAGCCACCCAAGATAATCAAGACCGACTCGACATTGCTGACGATTATGATGTCCCTCTTTTGTTCGAAACGTTTGCCGACCGACGGTATTTATCCAACGGGCATTTAGCACCTCGCTCTATGGCTGGCGCCGTTATACACGATGAGCAAGCGATCTTAGACCAAGTGACGCAGATAGTCCGATACGGAAAAGTAAGAACGCTGGACGGTTACACGTTATCGATTGATGCGGATACCATTTGTGTCCACGGGGACAATCTAGACGCGGTGCTAATGATTGAAAAAATACGTAAAGTGATAGATTCGGAGGAAGGATAGTGAAAATAGAAACATCCGTCGACCCTGTGGCTGAATGCTCTGTTTTGGTCAAATTTGAGGCCGAGCCAAGCCCTGAGCTCTCTTGGGTCATTGGCGAGATCAGCCTGTATTTACGCAACCAACTGGGGGCGTGGGTAATGAACGTAACCCCCTCGTTTAACACCATATTAATTGATTACCTGCCGCACCGAATTTCGATCTTTGAGTTTATCCCCTATTTAGAAAAAATTGTCACCGAATCTCTCCTCCATTTACCTGAAAAACCCTCACCTAAAATCATTGAACTTCCGGTCTACTATCACCCCGAAGTCGCCCCCGACCTTAACGCCTACTTAAGTAGTGGACTTAGCTTAGAAGAGATCATCTCACTACATTCATCTGTCGAGTACAGCGTTGGTGCTATTGGTTTTACCGCAGGTTTCGCATTCCTAACCACGGTTGATCCAAAACTACAAAGGCCGAGGCGGGAACAACCGAGGGTCAATGTGCCAAAAGGCAGCGTAGCCATTGCCAATAATCAAACCGCTATCTATCCAACCCAAAGTCCAGGTGGCTGGAACATTATCGGCAATTGTCCAATTGACTTGTATGATCCACAAAGTGCGTCGATTCTTCCGATTTCGATTGGCAATAGCGTTCGATTCAAACCCATTAGCCGTGAAGAGTTTTTTAGCTTAGGTGGCAAAGTGCAACAGGAGTGGACATGAACGTACAAGAATCCATCACGGTAATAAAGCCCGGACAGCAAACACTGATTCAAGATTTTGGCCGATTTGGTCTTGCGCATTTTGGTATTGCTCAAGGTGGACCACTTGATGATTACGCGTATAGTTGGGCTAATCATCTTCTTGGTAACACTGTAAACGCGGCAACATTGGAAATAACCTTAGGCCAAGCCGAGTTTGAAATTAACCACCGCTGTGAGATGGCGATTGCTGGCGGTGACTTGAACGCCCAATTGGACGGAATCCCCCTAACCAACTGGTCGACGTTCGATGCTAAGCCCGGACAACGCCTAACATTTGGACTGCCTAAAAATGGGTTACGCAGTTATCTTGCGGTTAAAAACGGTTTCGTTGTCGACACGCAACTTGGCAGCTGCGCGAGTGTTCATCGTGACAAACTTGGCGGACTAATCAATGGAGCGCCTCTCAAAGCAGGCGATGTGCTGGGTATCGTGCCTCACTTAGTGTCAACCAAACCGATCCAAATGACATTTCGCTATAAACCTGATTACGACAGAAGGCTTGAACTTCGCGTCATCGAAGGCTATCAAGTCAGTGAGTTTTCTAGTGAGCAAGTCGAGCTGTTTTTCCAACAGGAGTTTGAAGTAAGCCAATTGATCGATCGGATGGGCTACAGACTGACCAGCGGACGCATCCAACCTCCGAATAAAGAGTACCTAAGCGAAGGCATCGCGCTCGGAGCGATTCAAGTTCCACCCAATGGAGAGCCCATCATATTGATGAACGATCGACAAACCATTGGTGGCTACCCAAAACTCGGCTGTGTTGCGCGCATTGACCTGCCGCGTCTAGCGCAAGCTAAACCGGGTCAAAAAGTACGTTTTGTGAGAGGCGACTTACTTGGGTTACAAGATGTATGGAGCCAATGGGCAAGGTATTTTGGGTACTAAAATGGTGGCAGTTTTCATAAAAAATGGGCGTCACACGCCCATTTTTTTATTGTCCATAATACTCTGCTAACTCTTCAGGATAGTCTCGACTTGAGGCTAAATATTTCGCTCGCTCTTCAACCTGTTCATAAGCTAATGACATGCTAATAGGATGCAGCTCCTCAATCGATTGATCGCGGTAGTCGTATAGATGCCAATGCTCAACCAGTTTAGTCACAGCCTCGAGTGCCGATGAGCCTTTCACAACCTCTAAACGCGCGTAATCGTTGCCAGCAAAAGTCACATCTGCGGCGCGTAACGTCTCGTCATTACCAGGGATTTGCTGAGCGCCGAACAAAGGCGTTCCGAACTCAACCGCTGATTGGTATTTTGGAACAAACCGCGCCATATGGTTAATCGCTCGTCGAGAGCGCTCAATAACAACGTCTTCATTCCAACCTTCGATGATCTTTTTACGTAGACGCATTGGCAGTTGTGGCTGCGAGGATTGGGCATCAGATGAGACCAAACCATCTTCAAACAAGGTAATGTCTTTGGTCATGCCATGAAGTTGAAACACACCATTTGGGTATGGGGTTAGCTGCGCCATGCCATTAGGTGTACCGCGTGGACCATGGAAGATCACCTCCGGCCACAATTCATCACTCTGGCTCCATTTCGTCACGTATGCGGCTTTAAACTCCACCAAGCGGTTTCTCGGTTTATCTGCTAAATCATCAATGTGTCCGGTCTCGTAACCACACGCATTCACCAAATAGTCAGCTTTGACTTGAACACTTCGCCCAGAGCCATCGGTACAGTGCACTGTCCACCCTTCATCATGGGTAAGGTCAGTGACATAAGTGTCGAGCATTAAGTGACAGTTTTCGCTTTGCTCCAACGCCAACGTTGCAGATGCAGCAATACGAAAAACGCTCCACCCCGGCTCTTGGACCATGACCACAGGAAAACGTAGCGAATCGAGATCGGCGTCTTTAGCAAATGGAATCATCCAATCGTCGAAGCTGGAAGGTTCACTTGGCTGAGTCCGGTTTGCTAGCGTCTCAAGCTCTTCACGTCCGTAGAAACGGTAGTAGTCTTCCGGTTCACCCAGTACTTTGTTTCGCTCATCTTCATTTACCAACTCTTGGTAGGCTTTTTGGATGAACAACAAACGCTCGTAAAGCTCTTCAGGCGTTCCGCCATCGGCATAAGGGACGGCGATAATAGTTGGGCGATTGTTGATGGTATGTGGATACAAGCGTGCTGTGTCCACCGATTGCTTGAGAAGCTCTAGGCACTGCTGCCTCGATATTTCTCGATAGAGGTTTCCACCTGCGTGTAGATGACAAATTGGAGGACCATAAACCAGCCCTGGTTTCTTTTCGATAAGAGTGACTTTGATTCCTAGCTCAGATAAGTGTAAGGCAGCGGTTGCGCCCGCAATACCACCACCAATAACTGCGACGGAAGATGCACTGGTTTGAAGTTGTTTTGACTGCATTCGTATGGTTAATCCATTCATTCTGAGTGCATTTTACTGTTTACGGGACAAGAAGAAAAACACAATTTTTGCAAGGAAAATTAATGACATTTTAACGACAAAAAAATGAAAAAAATGCTTGACTCAATATCTGTGAATTTCTCAATTATCGATTGTGTGAATAACAAAACTTCGCCACGCTTTACCCCTACAAGGGCTACGACAATTTTGAAGTTATCTACAGGCTGACTTATCCCAAACTTTATCCACTGATTTTGTGGATAAGTGGAAAAGTCAGCCAAGCCTAAGTTAGCTAAACGCTTTATTTATAGGGGTTAGTAGACGTTTTATCATACTGTTAACAACTAATGCTAAAGTAAAGAAAGTCACCACAGGGAGCGCAGCCCAAAGCACCAAATGCAGGTTTGGCTCAAGTTCAAAACCAAACTTCATCAGAGCGCCAACAACCAGTTCTGCTCCGATGGCAGCGATAAATCCAGCGACCAAGGACATAATTCCGTATTCCGCCCATATGGTACGAACGACACGTTTTTTACTCGCTCCTAGAGTTCGATAAAGCTGAATTTCGCTCTGCCGCTGCCCTAAGCTCAAACGTAACAAGGTGAAGATCAACATCACGCCTGAAACCACTCCTAGTGCCGCTAAGACGGTAATCGACCACACGATTTGCTCCAGCAGACCTTGGATCTTGGCTCCCATACTCCTGATATCCATTAGGCTTACCGTTGGATGATTACGAGATAACTGGTTGATCAGATCATTATGTCTGTCTTCAAGTCTAAAACTGACCAAATAGGTCGCGGGAATAGACTGCAGGACATCAGGTGAGAATATGAAATAAAAGTTCGGTTTCATGTCTCGCCATTCGACATGACGAATCGAGTTTACTTTAGCTGTGACTGTTTGACTGTTGATAACGAAGCCAAGCTCATCGCCGATTTCTAAGCCGAGATCCTGAGCAACATCGGCTTCAACCGAGACGCCATTCGCGTCGGTCCACTCCCCTTCGAGCACGTCGTTGTGCTCTGGAATACCATCATCAAACGTGAAATTGATCTCTCGCCTTAACGCATCGGTACCTTCGCCCCCTTGCGCATACTCTTTTGCATCTTCACCATTGATTGTTGATAAACGACCGCGAATAATCGGGTAGTCGTCAGATCGGTCAATCTGATTGCTATCGAGCACCTCCAGATACGCGTCCTTTTCATACGGAGCTATATTGAGGGCAAACGCATTTGGCGCATCAGCAGGTAATGTACGCTGCCAATCAGTCAATAGGTCTGTTCTTACCAACCACATGACTGCTAACAACATCAAAGATAGCGCCAACGCACCAAACTGAATCCCTGTCGACATGGCAGAACGATTAATTCGGCTCAACGCGAGACGTACCGATGTCGGCAATGGCATTTTACTCAGCAGCTTAGTCAAGCCAATGCTGAGCAGCGCTAACACGAGGAACAGCGCAACGATACCGGCTAAGATTATCCAGACTAACGTGTTCTGGTAGTAGACAAACAGCATCGGCAACAATGGCACAGCGATTAACCAGTAGTAATGTCGACTGCGATTGTAAGCCACATCTGACTGCATCACATTGGCAGCGCTCACTTGAAGTAAACCAAGCAGTGGAATGCCCAACGCAGGCACTGCAATCAGTACGCTGGTAGACACCGCCACAAGCGCGGGTTTAAGGCCATAGCTCGGCAATGGATTGGGCAATAAATCAACTAGTGGCACTCTCAGGAGTATTTCTAGTCCAACGCCGATCGCTAACCCAAGTATCGAAGCGCTAATCAATAGAATCGCCACTTGGCTCCACAACCAACGCCCAATCCACCCTCTGCTTGCGCCCAAACTTTTGAGCATAGCTATTGTCTTTTTACGGGTTGAGACATAGTGCTGACAGGTAAGCACTAAAGTCGTCGCCGCCATGATGACAACAATCGCCACAGTCAACGATAAGTACTGTTCAGTGCGTTGAAAGACCTCATTAGTTCGGCTGGCACTGTTTTGATCGCGCCAACGGTCGCTTGGTGTCAGTTCAATTGACGACTTGACGGTCTCTATTTGGCTTTGGTCGCCATTAATGAAGAGGTTAAAGCGAACTCGGCTGCCCAATTGAACGGCGCCCGTTCTTTCCAAATCCGTATTGTGGATAAACGCGGTTGGCATTTGTTGGAAAGGGTTAAAACTCAAACCCGGCTCTTCAACCACTCGCCCGGAAACGACAAAATCCGCATCGCCCACCGTGACAGCGTCACCAATAGAAACATCCAGTTGTGCAAATAATCGCCCATCAAGCCAAAGCTCGCCGGGTTGAACGTGATTGAACGTTGATTTGTCGTCTGACAGCACCATCTCACCACGTAACGGAAATGCGCTGTCAACGGACTTCACGGTAATCAACTTCATGCCGCGATCGCTAAATGCCATTGTCGCAAAACGAGTCTGTGATGAAATCGTCAGTTGCTGCTGGTTTACCGCTTCTAAAAGCGGTTGAGGAATGGGATTTGAGGAAGAATAAACGGTATCGGCAGTTAACGCCTCTTTCCCTTGTTTTACAACCACTTGCTCCATGCGCTCGGCAAGTGCGGTAAGGGCAAATATACACGCGATGATAAGCGTTAGCGCGATTGAAACGGGCCACAGTTGCCCATGTCTGATTTCACTCAAACTCCAACTTAACAGGCGGCGATTGAGTTGTGGTGAGCTGACCTCTGACATGATTATGCCTCCTCAATACGTCCAGCGTGTATTCTCATTCGACGCTGGCAACGCTGGGCGAGTGCCATATCATGGGTAACAAGAACCAGTGTAGTGCCATGTTGCTCGTTAAGCTCGAAAAGCAGCTCTATCACCTTTTCTGCGGTTTGCTGGTCCAGGTTACCTGTAGGTTCATCCGCAAACAGCACCTTGGGCTCAATCATGAAGGCTCTTGCTAAGGCAACACGCTGCTGCTCGCCGCCGGATAGCTGTGCTGGTGAATGGTCCATACGGTGAGCCAAACCAACCGATTCAAGCAATGACTTAGCTCGATCCACGTTTTCCGCTTCACCTTTCAGAAGACACGGCAGAGTCACGTTCTCAAGCGCACTCAAACTCGGAATCAACAAGAAGCTTTGAAACACAAAACCGACCGATTCACTTCGAATTGCCGCGCGAGCTTCATCGTCCAAGGCAGAGAGCTCTTGCCCCATTAACTCCAAAGTACCAGAGGTTGGCGTATCTAAGCCCGCCATCAAGGTCATTAGCGTCGATTTCCCTGCGCCGGAGCTACCGACAATCGCAACACTCTCACCCTCTTTGATATCAAGATTTATCTCTTCAAGGATTGTTAATTGCTCTTGATTAGTAGAGACTGTTTTGGTTATTGAATTTGCTTTAATTACGGATGTTTGCATGTTTCGTTTACTTTCCCTTGCTTTTATTCTTCTGTTTTCGTACTCAGCCAACGCGAGCAAATTGTTGATCTTAGGAGATAGCCTGAGTGCAGGCTATCAAATGCCAATTGAAAAAGCATGGCCTTCTTTATTACCAGATGTGTTACTCGCTAAAGGTCAAAATGTCGACGTCATCAACGGCAGTATCTCTGGAGATACCACCGGCAACGGTATCGCACGCTTGCCTCAACTGCTGTCACAACATCAACCCAACTACGTATTGATAGAGCTTGGGGCTAACGATGGTTTGCGCGGCTTTCCGCCTAACCTTATCCAAAACAACTTAGAGACCCTAATCAGTATGGTCCGTGACGCTGATGCTAAGCCGCTGCTTATGCAAATCCGCGTGTTACCTAATTATGGCAAACGTTATACAGAGGCGTTTGCCGAACTCTACCCAAAAACGGCAGCCAAAACTCAAGTGCCTCTTTTGCCCTTTTTCTTAGAAGGCGTAATCATCAAGCCGGAGTGGATGATGCAAGATGGCCTGCATCCGCAACCAGAAGCGCAACCTTGGATTGCAGAGTTTGTTGCAAAAGAGTTACTTAATCACCTCTAATTGGTCTAGCTCAATAAAATTTACTTAGCTTTACGTTAATCTGGTTCAATCCTCGTTGGAAAAGGACATAACAATGATAATTGAACCTGTTATTAAAGGCGTTGTTGCCAAATCTGCGCATCCTGTTGGGTGTGAGCAAGCGGTTCTCCAACAAATTCAATACGTAAAGCAATCTGAGCCGATCACAAATGGCCCCAAAAGGGTTCTCATTATTGGTGGTTCTTCTGGATTCGGGCTCGCCACACGCATCGCCCTCACCTTCGGTGGAAGCAAAGCCGATACAATCAGTGTCTCATACGAACATGGTCCCTCCTCGAAAGGCGTCGGTTCGGCTGGTTTCTACAATAATATCGCCTTTAAAAAATTCGCCGAAGAGGAAGGTCGCATCGCAGTCAACATTCAAGGTGATGCCTTCTCTGATTCCATCAAAGAACAAGTCATCGAGGCGGTTGAAACCTATTTCGAAGGCGAGGTTGACCTTATCGTCTATAGCCTCGCCAGCGGCGTGCGTCCAAAACCAAACAGCGACGAAATGTGGCGCTCGGCTATCAAACCAATCGGTCAATCGGTATCGGGCGCTAGTATTCTCCTCGAAACCGACACATGGCAGCAAACGACTCTCCCACCAGCCACAGACCAAGAAGTTGACGAAACGATCAAGGTCATGGGCGGCGAAGATTGGGAAGCCTGGGTTGATGCGCTAATCAATTCAGAGTCCATCGGCGAAGGGTGCAAAACGCTCGCATTCTCCTACATTGGCCCAGAGCTGACCCATCCGATTTACCTAGATGGAACATTAGGCAGGGCAAAAATTGATCTTCACCAAACCAGCCACTCCCTAAATCTTAAGCTTGCCAACTTTAATGGCGGCGCATACGCAACGGTCTGTAAGGCGCTCGTGACAAAAGCCAGTGTGTTTATCCCTGGTTTAACGCCGTACATTCTTGCGCTCTACAAAGTCATGAAAGAACGTGGCACCCATGAGGGATGCATTGAGCAAATGCAGCGTCTATTTAGAGACAAAGTCTATTCAACAGGTAAGATTCCTGTCGACTGTGAACGCCTGCTGCGCATGGATGACTGGGAACTGGACGTTGAGACCCAGCGCGAAGTGAATCAATTGGTATCGCAGCTTAACGCCGATAACTTCAAGCAACTCGGTGACTATCAAGGGTTCAAACAAGAGTTTTTGCGACTCAACGGTTTCTCGTTTAGTGACGTTGACTACGGTAAAGAGATCGATCTTGAGTCATGGATAAACAGCGATGCTGACTAGCTCACTTGTCTCATTTTTGAGAAATCATTAATCCCTCCAGCTCGCTGTTTCCAGCGAGCTTTTTTTAGCGGTAATATCGTTAATTCTTATTTTTAGGACAGTAGACGACTCATACCTAAAACGTTTGCTGAATAAAGACTATTATTATAACAAGAGCACGGATAGCTCACACTCTATTGCCTTTTCCAATATGGATACCGTATGACAAAAATTAACACTGCCAATGTGAGTATTCCTGATGAGATACTTCAAAGCTGGCAGACCATTGTAAATCTTCTTGCTGACATCATTTCTGTGCCTGCTGCTCTGGTGATGCGTATTCACTCCGATGAAATTGAAGTATTCACTGCCAATAACAACGCGTCTCACCCATATAAACCCGGAGATAAAGAGTCTCTCAATCAAGGGCTCTACTGTGAGACCGTAGTCAACGAAATGCGTATGCTCCATGTACCGAATGCCAACAATGATCCGGCTTGGAAAAACAATCCCGATATGGTGCACGGTCTTATGGCCTACTGCGGGTTGCCGGTGCGTTGGCCAAATGGCGATGTCTTTGGCACCATTTGTGTGCTCGACAACAAAGAAAACAACTTCACACAGACCTATCAAGATTTGCTTACCTCGTTTCGAGACTCTGTCGAATCGCATTTAAAAACGCTGTATCAAAACCATCGCCTAAAACAGCTTAACGACGAGTTAAAATCTCGAGTTCACACCAGAACTCAAGATTTAGTTGATTTGAACTACGAACTGAACGTCGAGATTGATAAACGCCGAGCGGCAGAGCAAAAAATTCGCTACCAGCAACGACATGACATTGGCACCGGATTTTTAAACCGTTCAGCACTAGAGTTTGAGACTGAGACGCTTCTCAAGTCGATTACCGATAACGTTACGACCGATGTCGCCGTTGTGCATATCGGCTTTGCAAACGGTCGCCGTATCCAATCAAAATATGGCTATTCGGTGTGGGACCATATATTGGTCCAATTTAGACATCGATTGGGAGATTTAACAAAGTTCAACGTACTGACGGCAAGACCAACCTCTACCGATTTAGCCTTTCTGTTCGAATCAAAAAACCTCGATGGTGACATTCAAGAATTGTGTAACCTGTTGATTGACGTGAGTCAGTCTCACTTTGATATTGAGGGAGAAAAACTGCACCTTCACAGTTACATCGGTATCGCAACATCCAAAGATACTTTGTGCACCTCCAGCATATTGAAGTTCGCGGTTGAAGCGATGCAGTCTTGCAAGGATTCTGGGCACAAGTTCAGTTTCTATTCGCAAGATATTTCCGATGTGCAGAAAAACATTAACCAGCTTGAGAGCTATCTGTTACAAGCCGTACGCAACGACGACTTGTTGCTGTACTTCCAACCGAAAGTCTCTCCGCTTACTCACCAGTGGATTGGAGCAGAGGCACTGCTGCGTTGGCGCCACCCAATTCTCGGCGATATATCCAATGAAACATTGATTCATTTAGCGGAACAAAATGGCCTGATTTTCGAAGTGGGCAGTTTTGTTCTTCGCTCCGCAATACAGAAAGCGTCTGAGTGGGTCGACCATGTGCAAGAGTTCAAACTTGGCGTCAATGTGTCTGCCGTACAACTGCAAAGCCCTCAGTTTGTCCATCAGGTAAGAGATTTACTCAACACGTATAAACTCCCTGCCCATTATCTTGAGCTAGAAGTGACAGAAAGTGGTCTTATTGCCGATGAGGTCGTCGCGCGTAACACGCTGACAGCACTGAGTAAATTGGGGGTGACACTGTCACTTGATGATTTTGGTACTGGTTATGCCTCATTCAATTATTTGAAGAAGTTTCCGTTCGATGCGATAAAAATCGACAAAAGCTTTGTCCACCACCTAGATGAGAGCAACGAAGACCGAGAAATCGTTCGCTCGATTATCAACATTGCGAAAAAGCTTGATTTGACGGTGACGGTAGAAGGGATTGAAAACGAAGCTCACGAAGCCTTTATTCTCGAAGAAGAATGCGAGGTTGGTCAGGGCTACCTGTATGGAAAACCGATGCCTTGCGATCTTTTCGAAGCGAGCTTTTTAAAGCAACATTTGACCAATCAAATCGATGACTCTGCTCAGACATCCCTCTGAGCAGTCTTGAACTGACGCAAGGCCTGAAAGGCCCAATTTACTCGCAATAGGCGATCTTCACGTATATAATCGCGCCTTTTATTTCTCTACCAAGTGAACGTCTTATGGATCAGTTAACCGCTGCACTAAAAAAAATTGAAAAACAGAACTATCGCGCGTATCAGCAAATTAAAGGCTGCTATGACTTTAGCGACTTCACTTTCTATATTGATTACGTTCAAGCTGACCCGTACGCCTCCCCTACACGTGTAAGAGCTGTACGTCCTTGGTCGGTGACTGGCCTCCAATGGCTACGAGAAAAATCAGCGGCTTACCAAGTCGCAGCACGTGACTTCATCGCACGCAGCTTTGCCCAGTTAGCCAAGCAAGAGTCGAGCGTCAGCATTGCGCTGTCAGGGCAAGTGGTGCTAGACAGCACTGCCGTGCTCTTCACCGATGAAGGTATTGAACTGCGTTTTCGCATCAACCTACCCGCAGAAGGGAGAAGCGTGCTTGGCAAAAAAGCCGACAATATTTTAACCTTCCACCTGCCTAAGTATATTCGACGCGCGACACTTGAGCGTGAGTTAGACATTGAAGCGCTCGTTCACCACTGCGAAGTGGTAGAAGATCAAGCATTCTTGCGCAGCAAATTGGATGAACATGATCTATTGGCCTTTGTCGCTAACGGCTCTGTTCTGCCACGTATTGCTGGCAACTGTGACTTACCAATGAAAGACGCCGTCGCTATCACAGCCCCGAAATCTCTTGAAGTGACGATCGAAACGCCAAACCAAGGCCCTATTACTGGTCTTGGTATTCGCAAAGGTATCACCTTGATCGTTGGTGGCGGTTTCCATGGTAAATCCACCCTACTCACTGCGATTGAGCGCTCAATTTACGATCACATCCCGGGTGACGGCCGTGAGCGTATCGTGACCAACCTAAATGCTATGAAGATTCGAGCTGAGGATGGTCGTTGTGTCCACAACCTAAGTTTGGCCAATTACATTAACCATTTGCCAATGGGTAAAGATACGGAAAACTTCTCGACACAAGATGCGTCTGGATCAACGTCTCAAGCGGCTTGGCTACAAGAATCTATTGAATCTGGCGCAACGGGTTTGCTGATCGATGAAGATACATCGGCCACTAACTTTATGATTCGTGACGAAAGAATGCAGGCATTGGTGAGTAAAGGTGATGAACCGATTACACCGCTTGTTGACCGCATTGGTCAGCTCCGTGACGAACTCGATATTTCTTCTGTCATTGTAATGGGGGGATCTGGCGACTATCTCGACGTTGCTGATACCGTGATCCAAATGCACGACTATCAAGCCATAGACGTGACGGAAAAAGCACAGCAAGTCATTGCTCAGCATCCAAGTCAACGTGACAACGAGTGTGAATCACCATTGGTAACCTACAGACCTCGTTCGGTAAACCGAGCAAATCTACAGAGCATTTTGGCCGACGGCAAGTTTAGAGTCTCCGCGAAAGGTGTTGAATCACTGCGTTTCGGTAAAGAGTTCACCGACCTCTCCGCATTAGAACAGCTTGAATCTAGCGCAGAAATCAATGCCATCGGCTGGTTGTGGTTCCAGCTTGCCCAGTTACCAGGTTGGTCCGCTAACCCTGCCAAAGAGTTCAGCGAAATGCTTCATGACAACTGGCACGCTTCAATGCCAAATCATGGTGACCTTGCCAAACCTCGCGTGGTGGATGTGATGGCCGCATTAAACCGAATGCGTAAGGCTCAATTCAAGCCAGCTCGCTAAGTAAAAAGCGCCGATAACGGCGCTTTTTTAATGTCTGAGAACATTCCATGCCTCACACAGAATTCGAAATCGGTCACTGTCGCCGTTGTCTCGGTCGGGGTGCCATTTCAACGCTAGCTTGCGCCATGTTTTACGAATCTCAGTGTGGGTTGCATCGTGAGGCAGTTCAAACAATTTGAGCGCTTTGGCTCTATCCATGTCTTTACCGTCCGAACCGCCAACAAACTCGCGATAACGTGTCCAGAACTCGTTAAGTAGCCGCTTGATCTCCCCTTCCTCGGCTTCGTAGTTTTGCCAGTCCAAATAGTAATCTCGCAGTGGATCGTGATGATCAACTTCATGGCCAAACACTTGGCTTTGGGGCATTAAAATAATGTCCATCGCTTGGACTTGTAACCAGTTGTCGGGATAGAGCGTCTCTTGCAGCTGGTACAGAGCGTTCATGATTAGAAAATTGCGCTTAAATAGGTCTTTGTCTGGAGATGCATCCAGCAAAGGCATGATCTCAATTTCGGTTAAATGAGACGCTAGGGTGTGAACTTTCCAGCCGCTCGGTTGTTTTCTCAATACTTCAAGAATGGGCCAGAGTAGCGGATTTTCCATGTACTGCTGAAATTGTGCGGCAAGTCCTGATTGCTGTGGCATACGAATCACTGATTGTTGGAGATACTCTAATTGAAAGCCACTCCAACCGATTTGTCGAGTCGCAATCGATCAATTCGCAGGGTTTTCTATCAGATTGAGAGTTTACTCCAAGGCATCACAGACCTTGGAAAACGAAAAAGCCAAGAGATGACGGTGTCGTCATGACTCTTGGCTTTCGTTCACGCAATGAGAAGATTAGATTACACCCAACTCTCTCAGGCGCTCCATTAGGTAGCTGTGCGCCGTGTAACGCTCAGATAATACAACATCAGGCTTAGGATGAAGGAACAATGGCAACGAAATGCGCGATTGCTCTTGACGTTCACCCGTTGGGTTAATCACTCGGTGTGTTGTCGATGGGAAGTAACCGCCCGATGCTTCTTGCAGCATGTCACCAATGTTAATGATCAAGTTACCAAAATCACATGGCACATCAATCCACTCGCCATCTTTGCCCAGAACTTGTAAACCCGGCTCATTGGAAGCAGGAAGCACGGTAAGCAAGTTAATGTCCTCGTGAGCCGCTGCGCGGATTGCTCCTGGCTCTTCATCGCCTGTCATCGGCGGGTAGTGGAGAATACGCAGTAGGGTTTTATCACTGCCGTTGATCATTTCAGACAACGCTACTGAGAACTTCTCTTGAACCTCTTTTGGCGCATGCGCTTCAACCCAGCCTAAGAGTTCTTCAGCAAACGCATTAGCACGTTGGTAGTACTCCATGATCTGCTCTTTAAGTTCTTCCGGCATTTGACCCCACGGGTAAACATGGAAGTACTCTTTAATGTCTTTAACTGAGTGGCCTTTGGCTACTTCTGACACAGAAGGCGGAAAGTAACCATCTTGAGTTTCAACATTGAAGGTAAATTCGTTCTTTCTTTTAGACATAAAGAACTTGTACCAGTTGTCATAGATAGACTCGACAAGCTCTTTGGGAATTGGGTGATTCTTCAGTACCCCAAAGCCGGTTTCACGCAGCGAGGTAACAAATTGCTCTGCGGCATCGTTTGCAAGGTAATCTACAGTTTCCAGTTTCATGACTTTACTTTTTTAGTTATTGATATTGGAAGCAGGATTCTAAGTGTGACATATAGGTAAATCAAACTTTGATGAAATGAAACAGCAACTTTAACGAGTTAATGTGCAGTTAAAAGGTCTTTCAACAGATTTTGTTATCGGAGGGAGTGGCGACGTCTTTGCTCAGCAGCGCATCGCCATTGGATAGCAGTAGAATTCTAATTCAATGATTAACAACGTGTATTTTGTTCAATCCACGCTAGATAAGGGTTGAAGCCCTCAACAAATGGCACTTGAACCACCTGCGGGACTTCATAATCATGAAGCTCGACGATCACTTGTTCGAGCTCTGCATAACACGATTTCTTGGTTTTGATGACGAGCAGTGATTCATCATCACAACACACCTCCCCTTTCCACATGTAGTGACTTTGAATCGGGATTGCTTGAATGCAGGCTGCCAAGCCTTTGGACAACAAACCAGAAATGATGGATTGTTGATTCTCTTCATTGTTGGTTGTCGTTAGCACGATGCAGTATTGGCCGCTCATTTTTCCGCCTATCTGTTGTTCTATTCGTTAATGTTGCACAATCACAGGATAATCGCCATCAACCAACTCCCTGACAAAGCTCGAGCCATCCCCTTTATAGGTTACCCATACCTTTTTCTTCGCTCTGGTGAGCGCCACATAAAACAAGCGACGCTCTTCAGCATATGGGTAAGTATCGATAGATTGAGTGAGTGCACCATCAAGATGAAGCGTTTTCACTCGAGCTGGGAACTGCCCTTCATCCACTGAGACGAGGATAACAAAATCTGCCTCTTTGCCTTTGCTGGCATGACATGTCATGAAATCAATCGACAACATGGCAAAACGCTTTTGCCAATCACTTAACAACTCTGGCTTGTGATAATGGTTGCGCCCTAGTAATAGCACGGTTTGCGTCGCTTTGGCTTTGCGATTCAGATCATCAAGGATCTTCTCAACATTTGCACTTGGTGCCAACACCACCGATTTCGCCTTCTGCTCTTTGTGACTATTGAGCGCTTTGTTAAGTTGGGACGGGTTTTGCTGCACAAACTGGTTCGCCACTTCACCAAGTCGATTGTTAAAGCGGTAAGTCGTATTTAGGTGGTGAATCGTCGAGTGCGGGAAACGATCTTTAAATCCGGTAGTAAGGTCGACATCTGAACCCGCAAACTGATAAATAGATTGCCAATCGTCGCCAACGGCAAACAACACGCACTCTTGATGCTCACTTTGTTTGCATAGAGCTTCAACCAGCGCCAGTCTTTGCGGTGAAATATCTTGATACTCATCGATCATGATGTATTTCCAAGGAGAGACAAACTTGCCCTTTTCGACCCACTTTGTCGCTTGGGTGATCATGATATTGAAGTCTACATGCCCTTCACTCTTGAGCATCTCCTGCCAAGCGGTGTAACAAGGCCACACCAAAGCGAGTTCACTGTTAAGGCGAGTGTATTCAGGATGTTCAATAAGCGACTGCTGGATCTCTTTTTTGGTTGTCCCCATTGCACTCAATTGAGAAAGCTGTTTTTCCAACCAAGCTATGAGTTTGGGGTTTTCGACATGACTGCCCAGTTCTTCATCCCCAGCTAAATAGGCTATTGGCCATTTCTGGAGGTGCTTTTGCCAACGCTTGAAGGCGGTCGGCGTCATCCAGTGTTTCTTCAGCCAATCCACGCACCATGCAGTACGTAAACCGTCATCAAGCGCCATAGGTGAAATGGTTACGCCATTGCCTTCAACCTGCTTAAGAATAAAAAGGCCCAGTTGATGAAAGGTATTCACACGGATTGGTTCTGCACTTAAACCAATCTTGTCGTTTAACCGCGCCTTCATTTCATTGGCGGCTTCACGACCAAAGGCTAGCATTAGAATCTGCTCCGCCTGCGCCAAATGGCTTTGCAGCAAGTACGCAACGCGAGCCGTCAACACACTCGTTTTTCCTGATCCTGCCCCTGCGAGCACTAGATTATTGTCGTCATTAAGCAGCACAGCTTGCTGCTGGGTATGATTGAGAGGAGAAGACTCGATCTGGGAAAACAGCACTTTCCAATTTTCAAGTTCGTTAACCATCCAATCTTCATTGCGTTTCGCCAAGGTTTGGTTGGTTTCTAGGATCCAAGGAAGCAATCTATTCACACGATCCGGCATACGCAGCATCGAATCTTCCAAGTCCATTTCCATTTTGTTGAAGTCGTTATCTAATTCGGCAAGCCAAGCGTTGACCGCAGAGTGGGTCAAAAAGGCAGGTTGGCGCTCGAAACTACGAACTTTCGCTTCCCACTTTGGCAAATACTCAATCAGGTGCTGGCACTGGGTTTGATGCCATTGCTGGTAAGATGCCACCGCAAATCGAGCAAACTCACGGCAACGCTCCCAATCGAGTCCTTGCACTAGCCAAGATTTTTCAACGCCTTCTTCTTGATGAGCGAAAAACTGCAAACCACCCCAGAAGAGGCCTCGCTTGAGTTTTATTTTTCCGCTCCAAACATTGAAAGGAATGCGCTCTTCGCTTCGTTCAGACGCGAGAACGAGATAGTCGGACTCTAGAGTGACTCGATGATATTCGTTTTGAACCAAAAACTGTGCAGTCTTGTTTGCAATTAGCTGCATTGTGCCGTATCCATGTTTTTCATGGCGGGTATGATAACTCAACACGCATTGAGTTTGAAAAGATCCTGTCAATATCCGCCGTCAAGTTCACGTTGAGCAATCAATAAACAAACGAACCGGTTTCTTATTCTGTATCAGAAGTTTACCATTGACGAACAGGCTATACTGCCTGCATCAAAACTTACAAGTAGATGAGACGTGCAATTATTTAGTCAGTTACGCCTGTACTGGGCCAACAAAACCGTTAACTATAGCTTACTTATCCTTGTGACGCTGTTAGGTGTCGTCATTCCAACTTGGTATTATGAGCTGAACTCCCTCATCATTCCTCTGATTCTCGGGATCATTGCCGCGGCGCTTGCAGAGAGTGATGATAAGTTCACGGGCAGGATTAAGTCGATCACGCTCACACTGATTTGTTTCGCCATCGCCGCTTTCTCGATTGAACTGCTGTTCAATACGCCTGTTTTCTTTGCGATCGGCTTATTTACCTCAACCTTCGGCTTTATTATGCTGGGCGCCATTGGCCCTCGCTATGCCAGCATCGCATTTGGTTCATTGCTGATTGCCATCTACGCAATGCTTGGCGCTCACGAAAGCACTAACCTTTGGTTTCAACCATTGATGTTGCTGTCTGGTGCCGCATGGTATTTCTTTATGTCGATGATCTGGTCGGCGTTTTGGCCAATGCAGCCTGTCCAACAAAGTCTGGCAACCGTCTTTCTTCAACTGGCGAATTACCTTGACTCCAAGAGTCAGCTTTTTCACCCAGTTAACGACTTAACCCCTCAGCCTCATAGAATCGAAGAAGCGCGCCTAAATGCCGCCACCGTCAATGCGTTAAATACGTGTAAGATGACGCTATTAACGCGCTCTAAACGCGGCCACGTTGACGGTGCGTCTGACCGTTTTCTCAACATCTATTTCCTAGCACAAGACATTCATGAACGAGTCAGCTCTAGTCACTATCGATACCAAGAGCTCTCGGCGCACTTCGAGCGCTCTGATGTCCTGTTTCGCTTCAAACATCTACTAGAAAGCCAAGCAAAAGCGTGTCGCGAGATCGCGAAGTCAATTCGTTTGGGTAAAGAATACCAACACAGTGATGAGTCTATCGTCGCTCTTGACGAGGTAATGAACTCACTCAACTATCTTCAGCAACAAGAGAAACCCCAATGGCGCTCGCTGATCAATCAGTTGAACTATCTGTTTAATAATTTGGCCACCGTTGAAAAGCAGTTGAGCAACGTTAACAATCCGGATGCGAATAAACTGGAAGAAGATGTTCTCGACGATACTGAAGCCCATACCATCAAGGCGATGTGGCTGCGCATAAAGTCCAATCTAAACAAAGATTCGATGCTGTTTCGCCATGCCGTTCGTATGTCAATCGCCCTCACGTTGGGGTATGGCATCATCCAAGGGTTCGATATTGAACGCGGTTACTGGATTCTTCTCACTACCCTCTTTGTTTGCCAACCCAACTACAGTGCGACTAGGCAAAAGCTCGTCGCTCGTGTCATTGGCACGCTTGCAGGCTTGCTGGTGGGCGTACCACTGCTGACATTTTTCCCGTCTCAAGAGAGTCAACTGGTGTTTATCGTTCTATCCGGTGTCGCTTTTTTTGCGTTTCGTTTGGCAAACTATGGCTATGCGGTTGTCTTGCCGCGTCTTGCCGACACCTTAATTGGCTGCGCGCTTGCAGTGGGCGCGGTGGCGTTTATCTTGCCCGATTGGCAATCCAAGCGTTTGCACAAAGTAATGGCGGAGGCGATCAACGCGCATCGAGCCTACCTTGCGCAAATCATTGGTCAATATCGTATCGGTAAGAAGGATAACCTCTCCTATCGCATCGCTAGACGTCACGCGCATAATCAAGATGCAAACCTGACCAATGCAATCAGTGCGATGTTGGCAGAGCCCGGCAAGTACCGCAGCGCCACCGATGAAAGTTTTCGCTTTTTAACCCTCAGTCACGCGCTATTGAGCTATATCTCTGCACTGGGCGCGCATCGACAACGCATTGACAATGAAGATACTCACCAGTTGGTATTGGATGCTCACCGAACCATCCATCAACATTTACAGGTGCTCTTTGATCAGTTGAATGAACACTGCGAAACATGTGAAACCGCCAGTATCGACGACCCAAATCTGGAAGCGCGTTTATCTGAGTGGCGAGAAGAAGATGACAATTCAGTCAGAATGGTGCTTCAACAGCTCTACTTGATCTACCGAATGCTGCCAGAGCTTCACTCTTTGGCCGCCAAATTCGCGGTAAGAGTGACTCATTAGCGATCAATTTAGAGCCGTTATAGAAGGAGGTTAAGTTAAGCCTCCTTCACCTAACCCTTACACTACCTGACAGTTTTCGGACAATTATTGAACAGCCAAGCATAGACTAGAAATAAATCAATCAATTGGAGATGAGTGTGAAAGGAGAACACTCAAGTCCTAAGGTTCGGAGGCAGAATACGATGACCCCAATCCAGTTTGAATTATTTAAACAGCAGATTAGCCAGCTCACCCCTCAGCAGCTAAAGGCATTACGCGGTGAAATCAATAACACGCTAGAGGACAGTTCAAGTACGTTAATCACTGACGAAGAGCTAAACCTGATCTCTAGCTTGTTTTCGTAGCACAACTTGCTCAAAACACAAATTCACCTTAAGCTTTAATTAAGGGAGGAGTGTATGGCCGTGTCAGTTATTCAATCAGGGCATCAGTTGATTGATCAGTCATCGAAAATGGCTGAGGAAGCGGCGCGCGACGTTAATCTTACCTCTTCACTTCCGCAAGTCGAAAACGACAAATCTCTCGATTTCAACAAAGTTGAGTTTAAAGCCCCAGCCGTTCCCGACCCTTCTTATGTTGATTCGATGGTCAAACTTAGCCAAGCCACTCAGTACAGTAAAGTGGGAACCAACATGCTACAAAGAGACCAAGAGATGATCGGCACACTGTTAGATATTCACGTTTAAATTGTAGCAATCCATAAACAACGGTTGTTATCCCTATCAGAGCCGTTAGAATCCTCCGATAACTTTTATATACTATTTCGCTATGCCCAAATTAAATTTGTCTTACCGCGACCTGCATCCAATCTTCGATCAAGGTCCGCACACGGACGAGTTAGAACAATTACTCAGCCCACGTTTTGAACGCCCTTCCCTTCGATTGACACCAAGCCCTTACATCAGCCAAAAGACGCTCGAAAAACGTTGGCAAAAAATAGATCCTCTCACAGAAAAAAAACACCTGTTGGATGAGCACACCCTTGAACATGCAGAGCACTACAACAAAAATATCGAGCACTTTATCGGCACGGTGAAACTCCCTGTCGGTATTGCTGGGCCGCTGCGTGTGAATGGCCTCTATGCCAACGATGATTACCTTGTACCACTCGCGACCACGGAAGCAGCGTTGGTGGCATCTTACAATCGCGGCTCCCAGCTTATTACTGCCGCGGGTGGATCCAGTGCGATGCTGATCAATGAAGGGGTAACGCGAACGCCTGTTTTTGCTTTCCATAACATTGCAGATGCAGGCAGTTTTGTTGCTTGGGTCGTTACGCAATACGATCACTTTAAGCAGGTCGCAGAATCGACGACCTCCCACGGCAAACTGCACGACATCAATATCAACATTGAAGGGAATCACGTCTATTTAGTGTTTGAGTTCCACACTGGTGACGCCTCTGGACAAAACATGGTGACGATAGCGACAAACGAAGTCTATCGATACATCCTTGAACACGCGCCCATCGAGCCAAAGGAATCGTTCCTTGATGGCAACTTATCGGGCGACAAGAAGCCCAATGCGCATACCATGAGGCATGTCCGCGGTAAAAAGGTCACGGCGGAAGTCACCTTATCTCGACACTTGGTCGAAAAGTATCTTCATACTACGCCAGAAAAAATGGTGAAGTTTGGCCAAATGACAACCACAGGATCGGCGCTCAGTGGTGGAATTGGCGTTAACGCTCACTACGCAAATGCGTTGGCGGCACTTTACATTGCATGTGGTCAAGACGCCGCTTGCGTGTCGGAATCTGCAATAGGCATAACCCGCATGGAGCTAAACCCGCAAGGCGCACTCTATGCATGTGTGACTTTACCTAACATTATGGTCGGGACTGTCGGTGGCGGCACTGGATTACCTAGCCAAAAAGCGTGTTTAGATATTTTAGGGTTACACGGTAACGGAAAAGCGAAGGCATTAGCAGAAGTCGCCGCTGCACTTTGTCTCGCCGGTGAGCTCTCTATCGTTGGTGCGTTTTGCGCAGAGCACTTTTCCAAAGCTCATCAAAAGCTCGCCCGCTGATCGAAAAACAGTTTGGATATGGGGCTGACTGCACTCAGCCCCTTGTTCAAAATGTGCGGGGTATCAACTCCTTATCCTGTAGTTATGCGGTCAATGTCGAAATTTTGTATAGTTTCGTCATTCACCTCAATGCACTACAACACAATGCCTAGCAAAGAAGATTCAATAGAAGAGCTCGGGAATTTACTTCAGCCTGGGAGTAAGCTCTCAGCAACCATTCATTTTGGCCCTGATGACCGCTATTCGTTTGCCACCACGTATGTTGGGTGCAAACTTCCTCAGTTTTTAATTGTTGATTTACCGACAAAGGCGCGTGAAGCACTGATCATTCGAAAACTGAGCAACACAGAAATTGTTGTTCGAGCGATAACCAATACCAAATTGGGTCATATCATCGCGTTTAAATCGACCATCATCGTTAAATCTTCGACTCCTTCCGCGCTGCTTTTTCTTCGAATGCCGACTCATTTCGCCTCAAAGCCAATAAGGCAACATGAGCGACATTCAATGGACCTTCCCGCTGAGCTTAAAAGCCAAGATGTCACTTATCATGGCAAGTTAGTGGACTTTTCGGCGTCAGGATGTGGCTTTTTTCTCTCGGGCGAGAATGAGTTGACTACGAACAGCGTCATAGAGCTGCAAAGTGCACTTACGGAGTTCTTACCTCAAGGAATTAAACTGAGTATCGTAAACATCACCAGAGAGCGTAACGGGCATAAGTTTGGCATCAAATTTAATACTCCCATCAATATTGATGATGAGCTAAAGCAAGCCTTGGTAGAGCACGCTTACTTGGCAAGTCGGTATTAACGCTCGATGTCGATAAACTTCTCTTTAAAATAAATCATCGCTTTGTTCAGGGCTAACTCTTTGATTGGTTTAACAATCACGTAATCGGCACCACTGGCGATAAACGCTCGCTTGGTATCTTGCATACCGTCTGCGGTACACGCGAAAATGGGCACATTCAGCCCAAGTTCTTCTCGAATAATTCGAGTCGATTCAATGCCACCTAAGCTAGGAAGCTGATTGTCCATCAATACCAATGCGACGTTTGGATCATCGCGCAGATAGTCGATGGCGTTATGACCATCTTGGACCCAAGTAACGCTCATGCCATACTTTTCGCAAAATGCCTTCGCGATAAAGGCATTGGTGTGGTTGTCTTCGACTAACAAAACGTGCAACGACTCATCAAACAACGCCTGAGGCTCAACAAGTAAGCTGTTTGGCTCGACATTGCGCTCCCCGATGTACATATCCATCGGGATTCGCGCCACAAGTGTCGTCCCTTTCCCCACAACACTGTCAATGGAGATGGTACCGTTCATAAGCTCAACCAAACTATGAACAATTGCCAGCCCCAAGCCACTTCCGCCATACTCGCGTGTCGTGGTTGCTTCCGCTTGAATAAAGGGTTCGAAAATGGTTTTAAGCTGCGGCTCTTCAATACCAATTCCTGTATCTTTCACCACAATTTCAAGCTCAAACTGCTGCTCTGTTTCGATGCTCGACAATTCAACACAAACCTGACCTTGATGGGTGAACTTGATGGCATTGCTCACAAGATTAAACAGAATCTGGTTCAAGCGAACTTGGTCACTGTTGGCCCACATCTGTGATTCGATATCACTGCGCATAGAGAGTTCTATTCCTTTTTCAACGCACAGCGGCATGAATATTTTCTCGACGGTGGTTTCAAGCTCGATCAAGCGAAACTCATTGGTTTCTATGTTGAACTTGCCCTGCTCGATTTTAGAGAAATCGAGAATATCATTAAGAACAGCAAGCAGATGCTCACCACTGTTACACAGCACGTCAACGTGCTCCAATGCTTCTTGTTCGTTCAAGCTGTGTTTGAGTAGTTGCGAAACACCTAGAATTCCATTCAAAGGGGTGCGTAACTCATGGCTCATTTTCGCTAAGAAATCCGCACGCACTCGCGCTGACTCTTCCGCTTCTTCTTTGGCTGCTTGGCTCTGCTTTTCCGCTTCGACAAAACTCGTAATGTCTTGCCCCTGAGCCATGATTTGCTTGGTGGCATTGTCACTAATGATCGGTGAAAGATTCCAGCGATAAGTGATACCGCCAATGGTAGTGTTCACACCTGTTAGGGTCGCACCTTGAGCACACATTTTGACGTGATGAGACAATGCCTCAACTAAACGCTCTCGTGAGACTTCGTCTTTAAAGCAACGTTCTGCCGCTGGGTTATACCGCAGCAACTGACCATCGTCGGTGCTCCACAAGGTGATAGGTGAAAGGGAGAAATTAAATAGATCGGCAAACTGTTTTTCTTGCTCGTTGAGTCGTTTAAATGAAAGTTCAAAGCGTTGACCGATTTGGTTAAACTCTTCGATACCCGAGCCATCAAACTGATGTGTTTTCTGTTCAGTAAACGTCGATTCGATGAAGTCCATCAACTTCTTCAGTTCAAGCGAGACTCTTTTCCCAAGCCATAGGCGTGTCGATATCGCAATGAAAGCAATCATGACGCCTGTAAACAACATCCACAAGTATTGGCTTTTTACAAAATGTTCGATGTGATTGTTGCCTTGAACGGTATAGACCGATAAGAAGGTAGGTACACCAGCAATGGTCAGGTCGGTTCGCGACACCATGTAGCTGCTGGTATTGAGCGCTTCAGAAGACTCTTCAAGTAGGGCAACATAACGGAAATCATCAATTTTCTTACTTGATGCGATCACTTGAGATCCTACCGCAAGAATAAGCTCATCCGCATTACTTCCTTTGGTGATCGCATTGACCAGCGAGAAATTGTTGTTCAGGACAACACCAATATAAAGATGCGCGACCACCTCACCATTGGTTAGGTTCACCACTGGGGAGCGGCGCATCATCAAATATCGCATTCCCATGCTTGATGGGGTTTGTGAAATATGCCAAGAATTTCCCGTGACAACATCAGTATTCAAGTGCTGAAGTTGAAAAGGAGAAATCCCGTAAAATTCTGCATTGCCGTCATCCCAAAACACCCCTTCACCACTGGCCAGAAATCGGATGTCGGGCGCTAAATTAGGCAGAATCTGATCAATACTGGTGAAGAATCGGTCTATCGCCATCTGGTCTCGGCTGACGACGCCATTTATTAAAGAGACGCTTCGTGAGTAGCTGTCTTGCTGTATCTCTAGAGCTTTCAGGCGGAAGTTGAAGATTTCTTGGACGAGGCTTTGGGTCTGAGTTTTTGTACGCGCGACTTCCTGCGCGACAACTTCTCGGTTTACTTGGAAGTTTTGTAGCACCATGACCAAGGTCAACACACCTATGGTCAGAAATATTGAGTTAGTAAGAAGCGTGGCGAGCTGATAACGCCGTCCACGCTTAAATATCTTCATCATTAAAGATCAGAGTACCTGAATGCACGTTGCTTTAATTTTTCAATTTTGATTGGGCTATCTTGCTTGGTTACCAACTCAAAATCACCCGAGTAAACCACTGGCACTTGTTTACCCTCAATGTCCCACTTGATCGCTTCTGCCATTGCAATGCCGGTATCATCATTCATGCGCATAACGGTCACATCGAGCTCACCCTTGGCAATCGCATCGAGTTCTGCCGTTCCCCCACCCCAACCATTCAACAATATGTCAGTGCGGTTTAGTTCTTTAAGCGCATCTGCCGCTCCTAAAGCCACATCGGTAGAACAAGCGTAAATAAAACTTAGGTCCTTATCACTGCTTAGCGCTTGAAGCGCTGTTTTATAACCAGACTCCCTTGTCGCCTCAGTGTAAAAAGAGGA
This sequence comes from Vibrio sp. 16, assembly GCF_963681195.1. NCBI lineage: Bacteria > Pseudomonadati > Pseudomonadota > Gammaproteobacteria > Vibrionales > Vibrionaceae > Vibrio > Vibrio sp. 16. The sequence goes on along the minus strand of NZ_OY808998.1, from coordinate 1,433,723 downwards.
CGAAAGTTTGTAGCTGTCATGGTGGCTCATCTCTTCGATAAACGTATCACCCCGAGCATAGCTCACATAGCCTTCAGAGAAATAGAGCACCGAGTAGCGGCTATCTTTCTTAACCGTTGACTTGTAATACTCCTCTAACAACCTTGCGCCATGGAGGTGATCGAATCCAACGTATAAAAAGGGTTGATGATTGTCCCATGCGCGAACTGGCGTGGTGATGTTCTGCAAGATGAGCTTTGTGTCCGTCGAACTCATCACGTGCTCAATGAACTTGCGATGGCGCGTCGTATCAAGCGTGAAAATTAAATAATCCGTATTATTTTGTATGGCCTCTAAAAGCGAAAGGCTTTGCTGCCTAACATCAACATTTGGGCGAGTGAACACCTGATTAATGCTGTAGCGAATACCGAGCTTCTCAAGGCGAGTCTCGAACGCTTTAATGTTGCGGCTCCAATAGTCCGAGACCTGCTGCCCAGGATAGACGACAGAGATCGAAATTGGTTTGCTCTGAGTTAAACTTACAGGGACGGGATAATCTCTGACCGCATCGGACAACGCATCCGTCAGCTGCTTTTGTGCTGGATGCTGTTCCAAGTAGCTATCGTATTGCCAATAACCATTGAGAACTTGAGTGGTATGCGCTTGTGATACTGCCGACGCGAGTGCCAACAAAGAGAATAGTGAGGCTTTATACATTGGTGATTATTCTTCCTACACTTATCGAAATCTTATTTCAGTATAATGATTCATACCAATCTTGGTAGCATAAAAACCCTCTAACGTGTTGAGTGTTCATTAAAACGACGGATTCAATAAATTTCATTTCCTTTTGTGTTTTCAAGCGCTTAACCGTGTCAAATTAAAGTCTCAAGTCATTAATTTGACACGGTTATTTACAAACTTATTGCCCCCTAGAATGTAAACGCGAGATTGCCTGATAAGCCGAACTGATTGTCTCCGGCATAGCTACCAGCAAGATCAATACTTACAAGATCGCCCGGACTAATCCCCAATCCGGCGGTAAATGAATTGTCTAACGTGTCCTCCATATCCATTTCGTACCCGGCGCGTAACTGTGCCCAGCCCCAAGCATTTCCTTCAATGCCCATTCGCACAAAACGTGTGTCATCATTTGAACCAGAAAAACGTTTTTGTGTCGTAACATCAAAATCTAAGGTCGCTGTTAACAACTCCGTGGCATAAGAGCCTGAAATGGTCACTTGTGTATCTAGCTTGTACTTGTCCGTTTTGTCTTTGGTTTCGATTTCTTGAGAGAGAAGATCTTTGATTGCGATGCCAGCGCGGAAGTCGTTATAAAACCATACCGCGCCCAAATCTAGGTTAAATGCGCTTTTTGACGTTTCGCTTTCGTCGTAGTCACTTAAATCAAAATCTTCAACGGTCAATGTTTCACTGTAGGTGGTCAGTTTTTGGTATTTCGGAGTCACACCGAACGAGAAGTCTTGACCGGCAACGGTCATACGTTTCGCTAAGGCAACGCCATATTCAACATAGCCAAATGCAGCCATATTGACATTTGAGTTGTTGTAGCGGTCGGCTACTCTTAAATCTTCATCGACGATACTGGTATCGGACTCAGCAATATCGGTTTGCGCGATGATTTCAGCGTAACCACGAGTGTAAAAGTTACCAGAAACCAATCCAAATGGGACGGCAACGGCCAATCCGCCGCCAACACTCACAGCCAATGGCTTGTCATCAGATAGATTATCCAAATGAGTGTTTAGGTCATTTCGCAGGCTGGCATTACTGCTGCCACTATCTTCATATTGTTCGATAGTGTCTTGCAGATCGTCTAGCGTTGTTAAAGACTCATCTGTATCTCGCGCCGTAAAACCAATCGCTGGCGCCAAGATGCCAAAGTCATCTTCATCACGATAGACAGCAGTGAGTGCTGGATTATAGAAAGGAGCAAGGAGATAATCGGCGCTGGTGACGCCAGTGTTGCCCATTGCATTGCCTCGACCATCGGCGACAACGTTTGCTGCTGAAGCGGAGGTACCAATAAGGGCGCAAGCCACTGCGGTGGAAAGTAAGTGTCGTTGTTTCATAATTCGCATCAACCTTCTTATTTATTTGCATAATCAAGGTTAATACATTTGAACTAATTTGATGCTTAATTATTCCACTGATGTCACATCAATCACATTTATTAGTTCAATATGGCCTTTCACTAACTGTTCTTTTTTGGATTTTGGCCACTGTTTGATTTGGTATTCTATCTTCGATGCGATACTGCGCGACTCAACCACATCACTCTGCCAAGCCAAAGAAAGTGGCCCTTTCCCTTTTAGCGCTTTTGCGCCTTGACCAGATACATGCATTTTAAAACGCCGCTCTACATCTGTAGTGATCCCGCAATACAACGCGTTAGAAGCAGTACGGATTAGGTAAACATACCAATCCGTACTGGAATTCGAAGGTGCAGACATTTAGCTTGTCAACTGTTCAACGCGTTGCTTGAGTTCAGCCAACTCAGACTTTAGCTGTGCGACTTCATTCTCAAGTGCCTCAATACGCTCGTTACCTTGGCCAACGTTTGGCAATGCCGCAGAGGCATCAGTAAGCGCTTCAATATCAATCTCACCGCTAAACAAGTGCATGTAGCGCGATTCACGTTTGCCCGCTTCACGTGGCAACTTAACCACTAATGCACTTTCTTCACGTGCTGCCATTTTTTCTAGCACCGCTTCAACTTCTTTGACGTCAGCAAAGTCCGCAAGACGATTGGTCCGCGTTCTCAGCTCACCTGGCGTTTGAGGACCTCGAAGCAGTAGGCAGCAGGTGATGGCTTTTTCTTGTTTGGACAACTTAAGATCACCGAACTCGGTGTTACAAAAACGATGCTGGAACTTGCTCGCACGGCTGTTAAAACCGCTTTCATCACTGACAAGTCGCTGCGCGATCAAGGCATCAACAGCTTGCTGAACATCGAGATCACTCAACGACATGACTGGCTCACGGTTGCTCTTTTGGTTGCAGGCGGAGGTCAAACTATTCAGGGTTAGAGGATAGTAATCTGGCGTGGTCACCTCTTTCTCGATAAGGCAGCCTATGATTCTCGCCTCAATAGGACTCAGTTCGATATTCATTATTATTTCCTTATTATGCGCTTACAAAGCTCACTAGTGCTCTGCAAGTAGGGGAACTTTTTTCATGTTGCCATCTTCGTCAATCATAACGATCTTAGTTCGATTGAGCTCGACCTCGGTGATTTCTTGTCGAGTTCTTTCATTTCGATATGCTTCAATGAGTTTTTGTGCGGGTGATGGCGTCACCATTTTTTCTTCTTTCGTAACTATAATGTCAGAAGTAAGCATGTCTTTATTGCATTCGATGTCACTGTATTTTCGAATCATATATCGAACGGTAGGCGAGTCTCAATCACCAAATTACGAGATTGGCGATAAAACCGTCAACATACTGTAATGATTGATCTTAAGACTGTTATCGCCCCTAATGATGTGATTTAATCGTTGGTAGTTAAAGGTAAAATCAGGAAAGAAAACCTATGAGTGGTGTATTTGAAATCGTGTCTCAAGCACGTCGTAAGAACAAATTGAAACGTGAGCTTATTGATAACGAAAAGAAAGTTCGTGATAACCGTAAACGTGTAGACCTATTAGAAAACCTACTTGACTACATCAAAGCGGATATGAGCAACGAGGAAATCGTTGGTATTATCAAAAACATGAAAGCGGATTACGAAGATCGTGTCGATGATCATATCATCAAAAGCGCAGAAATCTCTAAAGAGCGTCGTGACATCAGCCGCCGTATTCGCGAACTGACTGAAGAAGACAAGCAAGTAAGCCAAGGTAAGAAAAAATAATTCCTGCCGCTCTTACTCTGTTTAAGGCCTGCACATTGTGTGGGCCTTTTTATTGCTCGCTGCACGCCAATTCCAACATAAATCGTTATAATAATTCACTAAATAGCGCTAAACGTTTGCGTAATCGCTAACCTTCTCCGTTCATAAAATTCTGACTTTCATCACACATTTACCACTGCTATATTTGATTTCAGACAGACAACTAGACCATTCGAGGCATGGAGCTTCCTCACTTATCTCACGAAGAGAAGAATTGGTACCGACACTGACACTGATCGGCAAACTTTAAGAGGGTCAAATAATGGAAATGAATATGGTTGAAATTCTAGGTTACGCAGCTTCTATCATGGTTGCAATTTCACTTACCATGAAAGATATCGTAAAACTGCGCGTGTTGAACTTCATCGGCTGTGCTCTGTTTACCGCTTACGGCCTAATGATTGACGCTTGGCCAGTTGTGGTAACTAACGGATTTATTGCGTGTGTGAACGTCTATTTCCTAGCGAAGATGCAAAGCGAAAAAAAGTCTGAAGACGCAAAAAGCGCAGCCTAAAAAATTTGAAACCCTAGACATTGTCTAGGGTTTTCTTTTTTACTCCCCGGAAACGAAGCTACTAGTTATTCGAAACAATGAATAACACCTCAACTCTTCGATTACATGCCTTACCCGCACTTGATGCATTTGAACACGCCGGAACGAACTCTCCGTAACCGCGAGTAAATATTGAATCCATCGCGACATTGTTACGAACCAGCTGTTGCTTGACCGCTTTCGCTCGCTTCATAGAAAGACTGTCGTTAAACGAAGGTGCGCCCGTGCTATCGGCGTGGCCGTCAATGACAATATCAATACCCGGTTGTGTCGCTAGATACTCACCCATCATATCCAACCAATAGGCGGAATCGGGCATCACTTTCGATGACCCCGTATTGAACTTGATGGTATCAGTCAACTTGACCATGATGTGGTTGCCAGGCAGCACCTCGTAGTCCACACCATTTTTAAGCAAAAAACTTTGCAAATCCTGATAGTGCGGCGCACGTTTTTGTCCTAGTGGACCTCTCACGTCTGACGCGGTTAACTTAGGGTCCGCGCCCCACTCTGGATATTTAACTTCAAAATCAGTCTTTGGTGCCGTATCGAGCATATCATCGGTCATGTTGGCGATGTTCTGCGCCATGTTTGAACATCCTGATAGCAAGATTATCAGAGGCAAAGTTACATATTTCATCTCTACACCATAAGTTCCGTTTTACTACAAATACTGTATCGACAGATTTACCAAATCTTTAGTAAATTTTAGCCTCTTTTTAAACAGCTTGACGCCGTTTCCCCCGAAACAATTTGGTAATAAAATCAGCCTCACAACTATTTAGTTCTGCGTATTGAAAGAGTAAAATCCTAGCACTGATTCATCGTGCATCATGTTGCGCGAACCATTTTGAGAAATCGATTATGAAAAAGCTCTTCACCTTGCTGACGATTTTAACAGCTACGGTTTTAGTTGGCTGCTCTGACAGTAATACGCCGCAAGAAGGCAAGCAATACCAACAACTGCCTGTTAACCTCGCTACGTTTCGTTTACCTCAAGTCACGGAAGTCTTCTCGCTAAACTGTGGCCATTGCCGAAAGATGGAGGCTGTCCTTCCTCAATTAGAAGAACTGACCCAACAATCTATTGGTAAAATTCATGTGACCTTTAACGAGAGCGCACAAATCGCGGCCATGATCTACTACACCGCAGAGATGCAACTTGGTAAAAAACCGGATCATGAGTTCATGAATGCGCTATTCGCCGCGACCCAAATGGGTGATGGCGCGACATTAGCTGACAAAAAACAAGCCATTGATGATGCGTTCCAATCTCGCGGGTTAATTAGCCCATATGAGCTAAACGAACAACAACAAGAGCAGCTCTTTGAGGCAATGAACCTAGCACAAGATATTACCGAGAAAGGTCAAATTAACTCTGTGCCGACTTTTGTCGTCAACGGCAAATACATGGTTTTGACTGCGGGTCATCAGGACATTGAAGGCATCGCAAACACCATCAACTATTTAATCAACCAACCTTAAACAAACTGGACGTTATCAATGTCAAAATTTATTTTCCCAATTGTCATTTTGGTTTTAGCGGTATTCATGATTTACCGCACGTGGAATAACAACAAAGCGGGTGAAGAGAACTTTGCTGCTGGCCAATCATTTTTATTGGAAAACGGTAAGCAAGAAGGTGTTGTTACCACAGAAAGTGGCTTGCAGTACAAGATCTTAGTTAAAGGTGAAGGCTCCGAGAAACCAACAACAAGTAACACTGTCAAAGTCCACTACCACGGCACGCTGATTGACGGCACCGTTTTTGACAGCTCTGTAAACCGTGGTGAGCCAATTAGCTTCAAATTGAATCAAGTGATTAAAGGTTGGCAAGAAGGCCTTACTTACATGTCTCCGGGAGACAAATTCCGCTTGTTCATCCCAAGCCCACTTGCTTACGGGAAAGGTGGCACAGGCCCTATTCCACCAGCATCGACCCTGATTTTTGATGTCGAACTGCTAGAAATCAAGTAATGAATAAAAGAAGCCAGTCACATGACTGGCTTCTTTGTATTTGCTAGCAAAACTCAGGGAGCTTCTTATGAATAAACTCTCTATCAGCTGCGTAAAACTCTTCAACAGGTAGCTCTGTTGGTGCCAACCACTTAAAGGTTTGCTGTCTTTGTTCATCCACTTGAGTCGGCTCAACTTCCTCTAGTGCTTTCAATACCGCGTAGTAAATTCTCCCACCGTATTCGTTGACGTTGGAGAAGGTTGCAACGTGCTTTAGGCCTTGAAGCTGGGTTTCTTCATACAGCTCTCTGATTGCGGCGTCTGTCCCTGATTCGTTGTTTTCCACCTGACCACCTGGGAACTCGACCACCATCCCTTTCGCTGGTCTAAATCTTTCTTGTACCAACACCTTTCCATCTTTGACTACCACCGCCATAGATAAGTGCTTCATGCCTGACTCCTTCCATTCCATATAAAAAACTGGCGTCGCCGCCAGTCCGTTTGTATTGGGATCACTGTTGATTGGCGTGGATGATATCGCAATGTGTGTGTTCTTGCTTATGAACTAATTCACATTTATGGTTTTGCAGCACAAAAAAACCGGCTTCTTTTCAGTTGCCGGTTTTTCGTTGGTTATTGATTACTTGTGTTTGTCTTGGACATATTGCTGGCTTACGTCCACGACTGCGACGTCTTTGAAGAAGCTACGCCCCAATAGCAGTGGGAATGTAAGATGAGTACGATCAGCCAAAGTGAACTCTGTTTTCTCTTTAAGATCACCAATTTGAATCCATGCATCAACGACCGCGCGCTCTTGCGTGCCATCGGCACTCGATTGACGAATTTTCACCCAACGCTGAACAGGCAGTGCGATTTCTTTACTCTTATGCCCTTCGTGTTCAATTTTGAACTTAACCCAATCTTTTCCATCTCGTTCAAAAGGTTCGATATCGACAGCACTGATCGATGAGGTGGTCGCGCCTGTGTCGATACGAGCTCTAAAGTTTTGCTCTAACCCAGGTACATAAACCCATTCCTTCTCACCGAGAATCAGCTTGCCATCTGAAGTTTTTTTCGCTTTTAGGACAACCTCAGGTTGTTTTGGTTTTTCCGCAGGTTTGGTTTCTTTGACCACTTCTTTTTCTTCGACCTTTGGCTCTTGGACTTTAGGCTCTTCAATTTGTGGTTTTTGTTCTGGCTCAACTGGCGTCTGCCCCGTTGTTGTACACGCCATTAAACCGCCACTAAGCATAACTGGAATAATTAGCTTCCACGTTTTGTTCATTCGATCACCCAATTCAATTGACAATAGTTACACGCAATAAAAAGGCCCACAAAAGTGAGCCTTAGATCCGGAATTAAAAACTCGGTCTATTAAGACACTTTAACAATAGCATCCGCAACGTACGGAATGTCTTTCTCAGTCAGACCAGCGATGTTAATACGACCATCACCCACGCCATAAATTCCATATTCTTCACGTAGTTGTAGCATCTGGTCTTGGCTAAAGCCTAGCACAGTAAACATGCCTTTGTGACTTTCAATGAAATCGAATTGTGAAGTATTGTGCGAATTTCTCAATTCCTCACACAAGGTTTGACGAAGGTTTAACAAACGCTGTTGCATTTCACTTAACTCTTGCTTCCAAACCGCGGTTAAGTCTTGATTTTGCAGGATAGTTTTAACCAAAGCTGCACCGTGATCAGGTGGCATGGTGTAAGTCGCACGAGCAAGTGTCAGTAGTTTACCTTTCGCGTTGCCAACATCTTCCATCGACTTACCGACGACGATAGCCGCGCCAGTGCGCTCGCGGTACAAACCAAAGTTCTTAGAGCATGAGGTTGTAATGAGCATTTCCTCGACGTTGTCAGCCATAAAACGTAGGCCTTTTGCATCTTCTTCTAGACCATCACCAAAACCTTGATAAGCAATATCAACGAAAGGTGTGAAACCATTTTTCTGTGACAATTCGGTGATCGCTTTCCACGCATCGAAGTCGATATCTGCACCCGTTGGGTTATGACAGCAACCATGCAGCAAAACAACGTCTTCTGGCCCAGCTTTGGCTAGGTCATCCAGCATTGCGCCTGCGTCGACTTGTTTGGTATCACGGCTGAAATAACGGTACTCGCGAACTTTAAGGCCAGCCGCTTCCATAACTGGACGATGGTTCACGTAGCTTGGGTTTGAAATCCAAACCGTCGTATTCGGTTGAGCCACCTTCATTAAGTCACCCAACATGCGCAGTGCACCACTGGCGCCAGGCGTTTGAATCGCGGCGACACGATCCATCGCGGAAGTGCCATCAAGAAGTAAGTTCACCATGCTTTGGTTGAACTCTTCACATCCTGCGAGACCAACGTAAGACTTGGTTTTCTGCGTTTCAACAACGATGTTTTGAGCTTGCAAAATCGCCTTCATCACTGGCGTTTCGCCCGCGCTGTTTTTGTATACGCCAATGCCTAAGTCGACTTTGTCAGGACGAGGATCGTTACGGTACGCAACGGAAAGAGAGAGAATCGGATCTAAAGTTGGTTTTGGTAAATGTGAGAACATGAAAGTCACAACCCTTTGAAATTCAAGTAACGACCAACACGTTAGCATCTAAATTATAAATCTAGAAATAAAATTTCACTGGCTCAGAGCAAAACAGGATAAAAATCTGTAAACTTTAACATACATTTAACAAATTATATCTCGCACGCACGCGTGTAAAGTCACTCTTCAACCCAACTTGAAGGTATGAATAATCTGGTTTGAGCTGCCACGCCATTCAAGGTTGAGGTCTTTTTTGTCCTGTTCAAACTTACCATCAATTAACGTGTCGATGTACTGGATCACCTCGCGTTGTGCCTCGTCCAGCTCTGCCAAGGTGTAACCTGTCCATACCCAAATGTCTTTGTCAGGGCACTCAGCTTTAACTCGCTTCACTAACTTGAGAACGTCAGGGACGTTCGCAGGGTGTAAAGGATCCCCTCCAGACAAAGAGAGACCACGACGCTTGATTCGTTCATCCTTTAAGTCTGAAATGATTTGGTCTTCTGCTTGCTGAGTAAAAGCCATTCCCGAATCTAATCGCTGAGTAGACTGGTTATAACAGCCACGACATTGATGCACGCACCCAGAAACAAACAAGGTGCAGCGCGTGCCAGGGCCATTGACCACATCCACTGAGTAATATTGGTGATAATTCATCTTCAAACTCAAAAAATAAAGCCCAATAGAGGGCTTAGTCGTTTTCACAATGCCCCACTCATACGAGCGAGGCAAAGGTCAATTACAGGTGCTTAACGCGACGTTTAACTTCTTCTTGCTTACCAAAGTTAAACGGACGAGCATCAGGGCTGCCTAGGTAGCCACAGACACGGCGTGTCACCGACACTTTCGTCGAGTCATGGTTACCACAACTTGGGCAGGTGAAGCCCTTACTGGTACATTCAAACTCACCGTTGTAACCACACTCGTAACACTCATCGATCGGTGTGTTGGTGCCGTAGTAAGGAACGCGTGTGTAGCTGTAATCCCAAACGTTTTCTAGTGCTTCAATGTTGCGCTGCATGTTAGGAAACTCACCGTAACAGATAAAACCACCACTCGAGATCTCAGGATAAGGCATCTCAAAATCGATCTTGTCGTAAGGGTTTACCTTTTTCTCAACGTCAAGGTGGAAGCTGTTGGTGTAGTAACCTTTGTCGGTTACTCCCTTGATCACACCGTACTCTTTATTGTCGATGCGACAGAAACGGCTACACAAGTTCTCACTCGGTGTTCCATACAAGCTAAAACCGTAACCTGTTTCTTCAGTCCATTGGTTAACAGCGTCTTTCATGTGCTTGATGATATCCAACGCTTTCTCGCGTAATAGGGCATCATCGTAAACATGCGCTTCGGTACCAAACAACGCGTTCACGGTCTCGTGAATACCAATGTACCCCAACGAAATAGACGCGCGGCCATTTTTGAAAATGTCAGCAATGGAATCATCCGCTTTTAGACGAACGCCACACGCCCCTTCCATGTAGAGGATTGGCGCAACACGCGCTTTAACGTTTTCAAGACGCGTAATGCGTGTTTGTAGTGCACGTCGTGCCAGTTCCAGCTTCTCATCGAGCAGTTGATAGAAAGTGGCTTCACTGCCTTTCGCCTGAATAGCGATTCGAGGCAAGTTTAGGCTAACAACGCCGAGGTTGTTGCGCCCCTCGTGAATAAGCTCGCCATTCTCTTCATAAGTGCCAAGGAATGAACGACACCCCATTGGCGTCTTGAAAGAACCGGTGATTTCAACAAGTTTGTCGTAGTTCAAGATATCTGGGTACATACGCTTAGAAGCACACTCCAGTGCGAGCTTCTTAATGTCGTAGTTTGGATCTTCCGCTTTGTGGTTAAGACCATCTTTGATGCCGAATACCAGTTTAGGGAATACCGCCGTTTTACGGTTTTTGCCCAGTCCCGCAATTCGGTTTTTGAGGATAGATTGTTGGATAAGACGCGATGCCCAACTTGTGCCTAAACCAAAACCAAACGTAACGAAAGGCGTTTGACCATTCGCAGTGTGTAATGTGTTCACTTCGTATTCCAAAGACTGGAAAGCGTCATAACACTCTTTTTCAGTGCGCGCCATTGCGAACGCTTCCGGCTCTGGAATATTCCATTCTTTGGCAATCTTTAAGTGTTTTTCGTAGCTTGTTAGCACATACGGCTCAAGGACTTCATCAATGCGGTTAATTGTGGTACCGCCATAAATATGGCTTGCAACTTGCGCGATGATTTGTGCCGTAACAGCAGTCGCTGTGGATATAGATTTAGGCGTATCGATCTCCGCGTTGCCCATTTTAAAACCACTTGTAAGCATGCCTTGTAGATCGATGAGCATGCAGTTAAACATTGGGAAGAACGGCGCATAGTCTAGGTCATGGTAGTGAATATCCCCCTGCTCGTGAGCCTGTACGATGTCTCGCGGTAGGATGTGCGTTTTCGCGTAGTGCTTTGCAACAATGCCAGCTAATAGATCTCGTTGCGTAGGGATAACCTTGCCATCTTTATTGGCGTTTTCATTGATCAAATCAAGGTTGCTTTCCTCGATTAACCCTTCAATTTCTTGAGTAAGCGCACTCTGCTTTTCACGGGCGATATCGCGATCATGGCGATATTCAATATAAGCACGCGCAAGCTCTTTGTAAGGGCCTTGCATTAGCTCATCTTCAACCAGTTTTTGAACTTCAGTGATCTCAACTTCATCGCGATCTTGTAGCTTTAATTCCACCGCTAACGCCACATTAAGTGCGTAAATCGCGGTTTCTTTGCTATTGTGATCCGCTGCTGCTTCCACTGCTGCTTGGATGCGGTCTCTAGTAAATTCTGCTCTAGAGCCATCACGCTTGATTACGATTGGATTCACTGATTCTCCTTACCCTTAGTATATTCACAGTGTTATCCACAAATACACTATATAGGCTATTTTTTGTTAAGCTGACACAAGATGTTGTGGCGTATTTAACGGGATGAACCGACAAAAAGTATTGATTTCGATCAATAAAAATAGGCCGTAGATTAAGATCAACGCGATCTTAGTGGCACCGATCTCAGGCTGAAAGAAAACCATGAAAATTGCAAAAATGAGGATATTTACGCTTGATTTTTTTCAAGCTCTTATAGGATAAAGGCTGTAATCCATTTTATGAATGTTAGAGTATGACACACACTAAACTGCGCTCACTTTTGGTCACTTTACTGTTGCCCATCTGTTTTTCTGTACATGCCGAAAAGACACTCAACTTTTCCACATGGAATCTAGAGTGGTTAAGTTCCACCCCATCCGATAAATTTCCGCAGTCGCAACGCTTAGAAAAAGATTACTCAGCGCTCGCAGCGCACTTTTCGTCTATGGATAGCGACATCGTTGCATTTCAGGAAGTGAATGATGAAAAGGCTCTGCGCAAAGTCATAGGCAAGCAGTATCGAGTCTTTTTCTCTACTCGCCGCAACCCAGAGCATGCCGCGCATCAGTTTACAGCGATCAATCAATATACCGGCTTTGCCGTACGCGAAGGCATTTCTGTGATTGAGAAAGAGAGCCTTCAACTTGACACAAGCCATCGCAGTAAATTGCGCTTTGCGAGTTATGTTGTTATCTCACCGACATCTGACACGCCTATCCACGCGCTCTCTGTCCACTTGAAGGCACGCTGTTCAGGCGCTTTTCGTCACAACGATGCGTGCCGAACATTAAAGAGGCAAGGAGAAGCGCTCAACCACTGGATTAGAGAACGAGAAGCGCATGGCGAACGTTACATGATTTTGGGCGACTTCAACCACAATATGAGTTATCCCAAGGATTGGCTATGGGAAATCGTTTCACAGGACTCAACTGCAAAATTGGCAACCAGAGAGACCAAAGCAACCTGCAAAGTGAGATCGCGCAACAACCCAAGCAAGACTCACCAGTTCCGCTCTTTGATTGACCATGTGATTACCAGTGATCAAATCTCAGTCTCTAAAATCGAGCAGCGTAACTACAAGACTGACGATTTATTTCGGTACAAACTCAGCGACCATTGCCCTATTACCCTCACCAAATAAAATAACCCCGCTGATACGTAGCGGGGTTTTAGTTTAGTCAACACGCCCTAAGCAAAGCGCTTTCTCATCGCGACATAATACAGGACAGGTATTACGAGCAGAGTGAGTACAGTCGAAACAAAGATGCCGAATATCAAGCTGATCGCAAGTCCATTAAATATCGGATCGTCGAGAATGAACACCGCGCCAATCATTGCCGCTAGTGCCGTCAGCATAATAGGCTTTGCTCTCACCGCGGCCGATTGAATCACCGCTTCTGAAAACTCAACCCCTTCTTCAACTTGTTGGTTAATGAAGTCCACCAACAGAATTGAGTTGCGGACAATAATCCCTGCAAGCGCGATCATGCCAATCATCGACGTTGCAGTGAACTGAGCCCCTAGCAACGCGTGCCCCGGCATAACACCTATAATCGTCAACGGAATTGGCGCCATAATGATGAGTGGGACAAGATAGGATTTGAACTGAGCGACCACCAGCAAGTAAATCAATACCATCCCTATCGCATACGCTATGCCCATATCGCGGAAAGTTTCGTATGTAATGGTCCATTCACCATCCCACAAAATAGAGATGCCTTGCAAACCATCTGGTTGGTTCACATAAAATTGCTCGACATCCATTTTCTCATCGATCGCGCTGCCAATAGTAAACATGCCGTACAGTGGACTATCAACCGAGCCAGACATATCACCGACCACCATAACCATCGGCACCATATCTTTGTGGACGATATAGTCATCCATGCGTGTTTGGCGGACAGATACCAAATCAGACAGTGGGTAGGCATGACCATTAACACTGCCCACCTTCATGTTCAGAACTTGCTCTAGCCTTACTTTAGCGCTCTCACTCGCCTGAACTTGAATCGGAACCGGATATTTACTGTGTTCGCTGTGTAGGTAGCTGACCGGCTTTCCGCCCACCGAGGTAGCGAGCGCATCAACAATCGCACCATAAGGCACTTGAAAATGTGCAGCTTTGCTACGGTCGATCACAACTTGCCACTTCTGGTGTGATTCAGGTAAGTACATATCCACATCAACAATGTCTTCTGTACCTTTAAAGATTTGTCGAATCTCACGAGCTGCCTGATGACGAAGCTCCGGCGTTGGTCCGTATACTTCGGCAAGAATTGGCGACCACACTGGCGGCCCCGGTGGTACCTCAACCACTTTGACTTTGCCACCAAACTTTTGCGCGACTTCGTTTAACAAAGGACGAACTGCAGAAGCAATCTCATGGCTGTCTCGATCGCGCTCTTTCCGCCCAATCAAGTTCACTTGAATATCACCTTGATGAGATTGGTTGCGCATAAAGTAATGACGAACAAGCCCGTTAAAGTTAATCGGCGCGGCCGTAGCAGCGTAGATTTGGTAATCGGTGACTTCCGGCACATTATCAAGCTGCGCGCCCATTTCAAATAGCACACGCTGAGTCTTCTCCAATGACGCTCCCTCTGGCATATCCAATACCACTTGGAATTCCGACTTGTTGTCAAATGGCAGCATCTTCAATACAACGGCTTGAACCACTGGCAACATAACGGATCCGGCAATCAGCGCTAAGATCGCAAGCAGCAACATAAATCGATTTCTGCCCTGCGCTTTTGCGGTGACAAAGGGTGACATGATTCGGTGAAAAAAAGTGCTGCCGGATTTTGATTCTCCGTGTGCTGCCGGCTTTAACACCTTGCCAGCTAACCAAGGAGAAACCACAAACGCGACCACCAAAGAAATCAGCATCCCCATTGACGCGTTGATCGGAATTGGGCTCATATAAGGGCCCATTAACCCACTCACAAACGCCATTGGCAACAACGCTGCGATAACCGTCAACGTCGCTAAGATCGTCGGTCCACCCACTTCATCTACTGCACTCGGGATAAGCTCGCTCAGCTTCGCTTTCCCCTGCGACATATGACGGTGGATGTTTTCAACGACAACGATAGCGTCGTCGACAAGAATCCCGATAGAAAAGATAAGCGCAAACAGAGAGACGCGATTGAGTGTAAAACCCCATGCCCAAGAGGCGAACAAGGTGATCATAAGTGTCACGATGATTGCAAAGCCAACAACAAAGGCTTCGCGCCACCCCATGGTAAGCAGAACAAGAATCACAACCGCGGCAGTTGCAAATGCCAACTTACCGATGAGTGTATTACTCTTATCCGCTGCCGTTTTACCGTAATCTCGCGTGATCTTGACCGTAACGCTCTTGGGAATCAGTTGATTTTCGAGCTCTTGAACTCGGCTTTCAATCGCTTGCGCAACGTTAACCGCGTTTTCGCCTGCTTTTTTAGCGATGGCCAAAGTTACCGCTGGGTAAATCTGCTGCTTATCGCTAGTCCATGCATTTTGCGTGGGCGTGTTGGCCCCCAAGGTGACTTCCGCAACGTCTTGAAGATAGACAGGGGCATTGTTATGTAGACCAATCACCAGTTGCTTAACTTCTTGCACACGGGTTAGAAACTGGCCAATTTGCACTGGGAACTCTTGGTTATCATGGGTAAGGCGCAACATCGGTGAACTATTATTTGCAGAAGGTAAATGTTGGATCAATTGATCCAATGTGATACCAAAGCTGTTCATTTTCGCGGGATCAAGGCGAACATCGACAATGGTGTTGTGCCCCCCAATCGTGTAGATATCGCGAGTACCAGGAATACGCTTGAGTTCAGTCTCTAACCCATGAGCAACTTGTGTAAGCTGTTGCTGATCTAGACGGCCCGAGTGATCACTTAACGTCAAACTCACAATCGGCACATCCTCAATGCCTTTGGGTTTAATGATAGGTTCACCGACGCCAATACCTTGTGGCATCCAATCTTTGTTTGAATAGAGTTTATTATAAAGTCTTACCACCGCGTCATTTCGACTCACACCTACTTCGAAAATCGCAACGATCATCGCGCCGTCGGGCTGCGAAAATGAATAGAGCTTATCGATACCTTGAATTTCGGAGATGATTTGCTCGGCTGGCATGGTAACCAAGCTTTCGACTTCTTTCGGTGAAGCACCTGGAAATGGAATATAGACATCCGCGAAGGTGACGTCTATCTGCGGCTCTTCCTCTTTTGGTGTGACGATTACGGCAAACACGCCCATTAAGATCCCGACGAGAGCCAAAAGTGGCGTCATCGCGGAGTTTTGGAACGCAGCTGCGATACGACCTGAAATCCCTAATCGGTTATCCATCATCACTCTCCTTTTGGCGCCAACGCAACCGTTGAGATCACATCGCCCTCTTCAAGCCCAGATAAAACCTCTACATAATCCCCATACTCTTGACCTAAGCGAACAGGATTCAACACACGTTGCTGGTTTTGAATCCTGTAGACAGAGCTGAGTTCCCCCCGGCGTACAACTGCCGTAGAAGGAATGACTAATGTCTCTTTCTCACCATAGACAAATTCAGTTTTAACCCACATTCCCGGTACAACAGCATCCGTGTTTTCCGGTAGCGACAATCGAATCTTGAACGTATGAGATTGAGGATCGGCATAACTGAACAAGCTCATGTCGGTCGGTGCGATTTCCTCACCACTTGGGGCAACCACTTGGAACTGATCAACGGTTTCTACCCTTGCTTGGTAACGTTGAGGAATATCGGTTTCGACACGCAGCACATTAAGGGCGAAGCCACTCAGTAACGGCGTACCGGGTGCGACAGTTTCTCCTAACTCAACATGGCGCTTGGTCACAATGCCATCATAGGGTGCTGTTACACTGGTGTATCCCAACAGTTCTTTGGCTTGTTCCACGTTTGCTTGCGCCGATTTGACGGAAGCCGCTGCACTTCTGGCTCGCGCTTGAGCTGAGTCCATCTGATCTTGGGAAATCGCCCCTTTGGGAAACAATTGTGTAAAGCGTTTCAGTTGTGCCTGAGCCTCTCTATTTTGAGCCTCGGCACTGGAAAGTTGAGCCTGAGCCGCATCTAAAGAGGCAGATTGCTGCACTGCACTGATTTCGAGTAGAACAGCCCCCTCTTTGACATAGTCATTCACGTCAACATTCAAACCTACAATACGGCCCGATGTTTGCGCCGCAACCGTCCCCTGATTGATAGGCTGCACCACCCCGTCTAAATGAATAACTTGCGAAAGTGGCTCCAAATTGACGGTGTACAGTTGTTCATTTTGCTGCGCATTTGCTCCCATTGCTATTGAACAGGCAATAGCAACACTCAAACTCATCCTTCTCATCATCACCACTCCATCACGCTTGTTTCATCCATTGTAGTCGCTACGCAGTTTGCGTTTGTGACTCTCGACTATTTTTCATACAAATCAGTAGGTTTGTTCCTCCCAATCCCACCATCATGCTGGCAAAGAACAGCCAAACACCCATGTTCCCCAGAGCCAAGCTAGACATTGCAGGACCTGGGCAAATACCCGCTAAACCCCAACCTAAACCAAAGATCACTGCGCCGCTCACTAATCGCTGGTCGATTTTGTCTTTTTTAGCAAGGCAGAACTCACCGGCGACAACAGGACGGGTTCTAGGCTTAATGACGAAAAAGTAGGCTGGCATAAATACCAACAACGCACCACCCATCACAAAAGCGAGGCTTGGGTCCCATTGCCCAGCAATATCCAGAAACCCGACAACTTTTGCAGGATCAGCCATACCTGAAATAATCATCCCTAACCCAAATAAAATCCCTGCAAACAAAGACGTTAAACGGAAAATTACTTTATTCATTGTGTCTCTCACTAAGGTTTATAAAAGATGAAATCGTGCAAACACGGTAATCGCTGCAACGGTCATAAAGATCAGAGTTGCGACAATTGAACGTTTGGATAATCGACCAATACCGCAAATACCATGTCCACTCGTGCAGCCGTTTCCTAGACGAGTACCTATACCAACAAGCAACCCCGCAAGTGCCAGTACCCAGCTGCTACTTTCATAGTGCAATGGGATACTACCGTTAAATACCAACACACCAATGACACCGCCAGAGACCATGCCAATAGCAAATAACAAGCGCCATGCGAAATCTGATGACTTAGGGGTGAGTAGCCCAGTCATAATGCCGCTGATGCCTGCAATTTTCCCGTTAATCAACAACATAATCGTCGCTGATATTCCCAATAAAATGCCTCCTGCCAATGAATCCCATGGGATCGTGAAAGCCATAACTACCTCTTAGCTAAATTAAAAAAACCGTTAACCACAAAACGTGGTTTGTAAATTTTGGATAAGCTGAACAACGCGCTCATCGTCCAGCGAATAGAAAACTTGTTGCGACTCTTTGCGGAACTTGATTAACCCGTGTTTCCTTAACACGGTTAAATGTTGCGAAAAGGCTGATTGGCTCAGCGTAGAACTACTTTGTAGTGCGCTAACGCCAACTTCGCCTTCAGTCAATTGACACAGCACCATGAGTCGTTCTGGGTGCGCCATTACTTTCAATAGCTCAGCAGCTTCTACCGCATTCTTCTTCATTTCTGCGATGTTAACTGTTTGATCATTCATGGCTCGTCTCCAGTTAGTCAGTTAAATTAGATAATACTAAACAACATAATTTAGTCAACACTAATTTAGAATATTTAAAATTAGACAAATTAACATTAGACTTTTCTAAATTAAGACTCTATAGTAGTTTTCATCAAGGAAAATGGACACGAAGGAGAACGACATGACACTTGAAAATGCAATCCGAGTATTAGCAGGAAGTATGGTTCTACTCTCAGTTATATTGACGGTAACCGTGCATAGTGGGTTTGTTTGGTTAACGGTATTTGTCGGGGTCAACTTGATCCAAAGTGCCTTTACTGGCCTGTGTCCGGCAGCATATTTTCTTAAAAAATTAGGTTTTCAATAACGGAGTTTCAAATGACTAAGATTCTTATCGTTGGTGGTGTAGCTGGTGGTGCTTCTGCGGCTGCGCGTGCTAGAAGATTAAGCGAAGACGCAGAAATCATCATGTTCGAGCGAGGCCCTTTCGTCTCTTTTGCAAACTGCGGATTGCCCTACCATATTGGTGGCGATATTCAAGAGCGCAGCAAATTGCTACTTCAAACACCAGAAAGCTTCTTAGCACGATTTAATGTCGATGTTCGAGTAATGAACGAGGTCGCTTCCATCGATCGACATAACAAGCAGGTTACGGTTAAGAATCTACTAGACGGTAGCGAATACACGGAAAGCTACGACTTCTTGCTCCTTAGCCCTGGTGCTGGCCCCATCGTTCCGCCAATTCCAGGCATCGACAATCCGCTTACTCACTCACTGCGCAACATTCCAGATATGGATCGCATCATTCAAACGATCCAGATGAATAAGCCTGAACACGCAACGGTAGTTGGTGGTGGATTTATCGGCCTTGAAATGATGGAAGCTTTCCACCAATTGGGAATTAAAACCACGCTGATTGAGATGGCAGATCAGGTGATGACACCTGTCGACCGTGAAATGGCTGGGTTTGCTCACGCTGAAATTCGTCAAAAAGGCATTGATTTGAAGCTGGGCGTAGCGCTTCAAGCGGTTGAATACATTCCAAACGAGCACATTGCAAGCCTTGGCTCTGGTGAAGACGACGCGCATCAACATATCGAAGGTGAGCTTAATCTTACTCTTAACAACGGTGAGTCGTTAACCACTGACATTTTGATCATGGCTATTGGTGTGCGCCCTGAGACTAGGTTAGCAAAAGAAGCAGGACTTCAAATTGGTGAGCTGGGTGGTATCTACACCAATGAAATGATGCAGACCAGCGATCCTAGCATCTACGCTGTGGGTGATGCAGTCGAAGAAAAAGACTTTGTTACAGGTGCACAAACTCTCGTTCCACTTGCTGGCCCAGCAAACCGTCAAGGTCGTATGGCAGCCGACAACATGCTTGGACGCAGTGAAACCTATCAAGGTACACAAGGCACTGCTATCTGTAAGATATTTGACCTCGCGGTTGCTTCAACGGGCAAAAACGAGAAACAACTTAAACGTGATGGTGTTGAGTATGAAAAGGTCTACGTTCATACCGCAAGCCATGCAAGTTACTACCCAGGTGCTGAGATTGTCTCATTCAAGATGTTGTTCGATCCAAAAACAGGCAAAATCTTTGGCGCGCAAGCGGTAGGCAAAGATGGTGTCGATAAACGAATTGATGTAATGGCAGTTGCCCAACGCGCAGGTATGACTGTCGAGCAGCTTCAGCACCTTGAGCTCACTTACGCGCCGCCATACGGCAGTGCTAAAGATGTGATCAACCAAGCGGCATTTGTAGCAAACAACATCATTAAGGGCGACGCCACTCCAATTCACTTTGATGAAATGGACTCACTAACCGAAGAGCAAGTGCTGCTTGATGTACGTAACCCTGGTGAACTTGAGAATGTCGGCTTTATCAAAGATGCGATTAACATTCCAGTGGACCAATTACGCCACCGCATGGACGAATTGCCAAAAGACAAAGAGATTGTAATCTATTGCCAAGTTGGGTTACGCGGTAACGTCGCATATCGTCAGTTAGTCAATAACGGCTTCAAAGCTCGTAACCTGATTGGCGGTTATCGCACTTACAAGTTTGCGAAAGCATAAAAGATTCCTACATAACACTGCGCTAATTTTTTGGGTCCGAATGGACCCATTTTTTTCTTGATGAGTTAAGGTTGATCTACATCATTCCTCTCCCAGCTCAGTGTCGTTAACTTAACAATTGACACCATTAGTTAACAAGGAGAGAACAAATGGAACTTAAGAAAGACCGTCGCTGCTACACCGATGTCTGTATCAACGGTAAGTGGTTTCATCACGACCATTGCACCGCAACGGCGTACATGCTTAATGGTGGCGCTGAATGTTTGTTGGAGCTTGCACGCCCCCCTGAAACAGAGAGCGAACTTGTTCAGTTGATTAAAGAGCAATTTTAAACGCTTCGGACGTGGAAGACCCCTTTTACTACACCCTCTTTTACTTCCCACATCGCAAGCACTGCATTAATCCCGATCCGCCAGTCACTGTCCTTGGCTCATGGTGGATCGCCTTCTGATTTGTCTCTATTCGACGCCGCCCAAGTAAGCACTGTTTATTCCGATCTGATCTCAATCTAAATTAAATTAATGACAAAATCAGAAAAATTTATTAACAATGTCCTATTAAGCTAAGCGTTAACATTATTAATATCACTCAAACGTTTAACCAAAAATTTCATCACCACGTATATAAACGTTCACCCAATTAATAAACAGCCTACTTTTTAGCCTTCAAAAAAACATAGTAAGCAAATGAATTTATTGGAAATCAAATAAAATACAAAGAGAATAATTATTTCTTATTATAAATGTGGCAACAAGTCGCACTTCTCTTAAATATAACCTATTCCAAATCAGCAAAGTAGCAACACTTATACTTATAGTATTTATATCCCATAGTCTAATTTAGTATTTTCTAATTATTTAGAATTTGATCTTTATTCAATAAATCAATCATTCACTGCCGCTATATTTTTATTTTATTTATTCTCTCATGATATCTTTAGTGGAGTTTTAGCTCTAACAACAAGAAAGAGAACGTTATGAAACATACCCTTCTATTGGCTAGTATTTTCGCGACCATGCCAGCATTGGCCGACACGCTCCCAACAACACCCGAAGCCGTCACAGCGGCTTACAGCCAGTCAGTGCAAGATAACCAAACATACACTTACGTTAAATGTTGGTATCGACCAGCACAGACACACGACGATCCCGCATCAACTTGGGAATGGGCGTTAAATGAAGATGGCAGTTATTACACTATCGATGGCTACTGGTGGTCTTCTGTCTCTTTCAAAAATATGTTCTACACGGCAACACCACAAAATGAGATAGCACAACGTTGTAAAGAAACACTCGCAGTCGATCACGATACCGCAGATATGTTGTACTATGCGTCAGACAATCGTTTCTCGTACAACCATTCTATTTGGACAAACGACAACGCTCCAACCGCGACAATTAACCGCGTTGTAGCGTTTGGCGATAGCCTTTCCGATACAGGAAATCTTTTCAACGGTTCACAATGGGTATTCCCAAATAGAAACTCATGGTTCTTGGGCCACTTTAGTAATGGATTTGTTTGGACGGAATATTTAGCCAAAGAGAAAAGCTTACCACTCTATAACTGGGCAGTAGGAGGCGCGGCAGGAACCAATCAATACGTTGCACTGACCGGCATCTACGACCAAGTCACCTCCTATTTGACTTACATGAAAATGGCAAAGAATTACGATCCTTCACAAACGCTGTTCACGTTGGAGTTCGGGCTAAACGACTTTATGAACTACAACCGTGAGGTGTCCGACGTCAAAGCCGACTTGAGCAGTGCGCTGATTCGCCTGAAAGATGCAGGAGCAAATCACTTAATCATGCTTACCCTGCCAGATGCGACGAAAGCGCCTCAATTTAAGTATTCGACGCCAAAAGAAATCGAAAAGGTTCGCGCTAAAATTGTCGAATTCAATCAGTTCATTACAGAGCAAGCGGAGCTCTACAAGCAGCAAGGGATGAACATTGCCTTGTATGACGCATATTCTCTATTCGAGTCTATGACAAGTCATCCACAACAGCATGGGTTTGAAAATGCCACTGATGCGTGTTTAAACATCAACCGTAGCTCTGCGGCTGACTATCTGTACAGCCACAGTTTTACCAATGAGTGTGCGCTTTATGGTTCAGATAAATATGTGTTTTGGGGAGTTACGCATCCAACGACTGCTGCTCACAAATACATTGCTGATAACATCATCGCCGAGCAGTTTTCACAGTTTCCATTCTAACTAGCTAGAACAATATCGAAATAAACTAAGAGGCAGAGTGATCAACTCTGCCTCTTTACTTTAATGAGCTACTAAGCCGCTACGCTTTTCGATTTGTGGTTTGAAAAACCAAACATTCCGATGACGGCCACAACAAACGGTAGAACGTAGATGTTCATCGCCTCCCAACCGACCGTTGACTCCAACCAACCCGATAATAAAGCTGTGATAGTAACGCAACTAAACACGAAGAACTCATTAATTGCTTGTGCTTTTGATTTGTTATGAGGCAAGTATGATTGGCTAAACAATCCCGTCGCTGCGATAAACATAAAGTTCCACCCTACTCCTAACAACACCAGAGCACATGAGAAGTGCCAAATGGACTGGCCATGTATATTGACAGCAATACAAAGAACGAACAGCACGCCACCAGCAAGGATCATGTTTCGGGGGCCAAATCGTTCAACCAACCGACCTGTAAAAAATGCAGGGACAAACATTCCTAACACATGCCACTCAATAACACCTGCCGCCTTATCAAATTCAAAACCGCACCCAATCATGGCTAGAGGGGTGGCTGTCATTAAAATATTCATAACGGCGTAGGCAACCATCGCGGCAAACACCGCCAGCATAAAGTTTGGTGCAGCAACAATCGTTTTAAGCGGGTCTGCGTTTACTTTAACAGAGGCAAGGTTTTGCTTTGGAAAGCGTATCGTTTGCAATAAAAACAACGCCATAATGTTCAAAACAATCAACGCTAAAAAGGCTCCGACATAGAGACCATCGTTTGACCATTGCTGAGCGTAAACCGCGAGATTAGGGCCAAGTATCGCCGCAAGAACCCCTCCAGCCATGGAAATAGAGATAGCTCGATGACGCGCGCTCTCATCACACACCTCGATAGCAGCAAATCGGTAGAGCGTGCCAAACCCTATTCCGATCCCGAGTAAAAAAGTGCCCACACAAAACAACGGAAACTGCTGCGTAGCCAGCGCATAAGTGGAGACTGACGCACCGCTGATACCAATGACGTTGCCAAGACTGAAGCCAATTTTTCGCCCAAGTTTACCCATAATGAGAGAGGCGGGAATGGTCGCGGACATCAGCCCTAAAAACTGCATCGCCACGGGTAAGGTGATCAAGCTAGAGTCTGGCGCTAGCGCCTTACCAACAAGACCGACGACAGAGATAAGAAGTATATTGCCTGTCATTAGTAACGCTTGGCAAATCGATAAAAGCCAAACATTACGATTCATTCAATGCCTCTTTTATCGCTTCCTGTACATGTATTTCTGCCGTATCAAACAAGGCGATTTCGGTATCCGTTTGATTGACCAATAAACCAATCTCAGTACAACCCAGTATCACCCCTTGTGCGCCATTCATTGCAAGCTCTTCAATGATGGTTTGATAATCATGTTTCGAACGTCTATTGAGCTTTCCTTGGCACAGCTCGTCGTAAATCACATCGTGAACTAACTTTCTTTGTACGCCATTTGGTACGATAACCTCGATGCCAAATTTATTGGTAATTCGCTGCTTGTAGAAATCCTCTTCCATTGTAAATGCGGTGCCGAGCAGCCCAACTTTGCTAATACCGCGACGTGTCAACTCGTGCCCCGTTGCATCCGCAATATGCAGAAGAGGAATCGAAATCGACTCTTCAATTTGACCTGCTAGTTTATGCATTGTGTTGGTGGCAATAAGAATGAAATCTGCGCCCGCTTTTTCTAATGATTGGGCGGCCTTGCAGAGTACAACTGCCGCGCTATCCCATGCACCATCGCGCTGCATTTGTTCAATCTCAGCGAAGTTGACACTATTGATCAGGACCTTGGCAGAGTTGTGGCCACCTAGTCTCTCTTTGATCCCTTGGTTAAGTCCCTGATAGTAAGTGACCGTCGATTCCCAACTCATGCCGCCAATGACACCGATTGTCTTCATTCTTGCCCCTCCATGCGGTTGATTCATACCAATTAAACAAAATCACAATCAGTTTACAAACAAAATAAAAGTTCGTAACTCACACAAGTGAGAAATAGAAGAGTTACAAAAGGATAGATAAAAAAATCCCCTAACACAGTTAGGGGAAGAGTGATTACGTTAGCTTTGAATAGGGAGTACTTGCTTGACGTATTGGCCTGGGGCGGTATCAATGACCGGGAAATCCTCATTGCCTATAGAGTAGGGTTCAACCTGTTCTTCCGGATTAAAACTTAACAGCCATTGGTTCCAATGTGTCCACCAAGACCCTTCCGTGTGCTGGGCGTTGCTGTACCATTCGTCTGCGCTGTCATCGAGATTATCGTTCGTCCAGTAACCGTACTTACCCTTAGCAGGATGATTGACGATACCAGCAATATGTCCAGACTCACCAAGAACAAACGTTTTATTACCACCTACGTTCAACGCGCCTCGATACGTGCCTTGCCATAGAGCGATGTGGTCTTCTTTGGTTGACACAAAGTAGCTCGGAATCTTGATTTTATTGAGGTCAATCCATACCCCTCCAATCTTAACCCCTTTGTCTTGCACCAACTTGTTGTGAAGATACAACTCTCGTAGTAAGAAGTTATGGCTTGCTGCAGACACGTTTGTACTGTCACTATTCCAGTACAACAGGTCGAAATCTACCGGACTGTTTCCTTTTAGGTAATTGTCCACATAGTAGTTCCAGTACAGGCTATTTTCTCTTAGCAAACTGAAGGTAACACTCAATGAGCGACCATCCATATACCCTTTAGCATCGTTTTGCTGCGTGATGGCATCGATAATGGTTTCATTGATGTACGCGCCCACTTCTCCAGGCTGCGCGAAATCAAGCAAGGTCGTAAAGAAGGTCGCACTTTTAATGCGTTTCTTCATTCTCTTCGCAGCATAATATGCCACTGTACTTGCCAATACCGTTCCACCAATACAGTAACCTGCGGCGTTAATTTGCTCTTGGCCAGTGATAGATTCAATAGCCGAGACCGCTTTTGCTACACCTTCGGTAACATAATCACCGAACTCAACGTCGCGTTGCTCAGCACCTGGGTTGCGCCAAGAGATCATGAACACCGAGTGTCCTTGCTCTAGGAGCCAACGAACCATTGAGTTCTTTTCTCTAAGATCAAGGATGTAGTACTTGTTGATAAAAGGAGGGACAATCAACAGCGGGACCGCGTTGACCGTTTCAGTTAGAGGCTTGTATTGAATTAATTCAAACAGCTCATTCTTATAAACGACATCACCTGCGGTGTTCGCAACATCGTCGCCTAGTCTGAACGCGTTATTGTTCGTCATGCGAATTTTGAGAATATCCGCACTCGATTCTAAATCTGCTTTAAGTTGGTCTAACCCTGTTAATAGGTTCTCACCATTCTGCTCTAAGGTTAGCTTAAGCAGCTCTGGATTGGTCGCGATAAAGTTGCTTGGCGACAAGGCATTGATCGCCTGACGAGAAAAGAAGCTGATACGTTCTTTGGCTTTCTCATCCAGTCCTTCAATGCTATCAATGGTTTGCAGATACGTTTTACTAAACAACAAATAGGACTGCTTAATAAAGTTAGAAAACACATCTTGCTGCCATTCTTCATTTGAAAAACGTTTGTCACCACGCTCAGGCGTTACTACATCATTCGTGTTGCCCGCGAGCGCTACGTTTTGCCATATCTGAAGCTGTTGCTGCCACCAGTCGGCTTGAATTTGTAACAGCGCAGCAGGTTGATTGGCGGCGCTTTCAAATAATTTGGCCGTATCTTCGAAATTGACTTCCTGCATCGCTTTATTGAGGGGAGAGTTTACGGCTGCCCTGCTCTGTTCTAGATCTTCCCACCACTTTTGATTGGTTTCTTGGAGCTTAACAAGGTAGTCCGAAAAGAAGTTTTGATACATAGTATTACTCCTAAGATCGGAAAAAAGCCGCCATTGAAGGCGGCAATAAATCACAGTGTTATGCAGGAGTCACTGTCTTAAGGTTTTCCGTTGTGAGTTGCTCAACATCTTCTTTGAACTCTTTAGCGATAGATTGTAGCTTGTTGCTGTCATCGATCATTTGCTGAGAAAGCTTAGTCAGCGTGTTCAGTTGCTGACCGTTAAAAGCAGTCAGTGAGGTAACATCTTTCACTTCGCTCGCGGCTTTCATCTGCGTTAGACCCATTTCGCTGTATGTGCGAATCGCATTGAGTTGAAGCTCTGTTAGCACTTCGACATTTTTAGTCACAAGCTTGTTGAACTTGATGTATGGCTCCAAGCCTTTTTCTGTTTGATCGGTAAACGTTTTAAAAAAATCGGTATACATGAGTATTACTCCTGAGTTAATTCCATTTAATTACGAATTCAGTTCACTTAACTAGTAGCGTTAAGTAATTGATTTAATTACAACAGCAGTGCCCATTCCACCACCAACGCAAAGTGAAGCGACACCATAATTGCCTTTACTTCGGTTAAGTTCGTGAATAAGCGAAACCAGTATTCTGTTGCCTGATGCGCCCAGTGGATGACCTAACGCGATAGCGCCACCGTTAACATTGGCTTTATCCAAGATGGATGAGATAGAGACATTTTGCTCGTCTGCCAATTGATGAATAACCCCGAGCGCTTGTGCCGCAAATGCTTCATTCAGTTCGTACAAGTCGATATCATCAGTGGTTAAGTCTGCTTTCAGCAAAGCATTCGATACCGCTTCAACAGGACCTAATCCCATAATCTTTGGATCAAGACCAGATTGCGCGTAGCTCACCAGCTCTGCGATAGGTTGCAAACCCAGATCTTTCACTGCCGACTCACTCGCAAGTACAACCGCGCTTGCGCCATCATTGATTCCTGACGCGTTGCCCGCGGTCACTGACCCTTCTTTGTCAAATGCAGGACGCAGTTTTTCTAATCCACTTAAGGTCGCCGTCGCTTTCGGGTATTCATCCGTGTCAAAGACGATGGTTTCGCGGCGTTTTTTCACGTCAACAGCAACAATCTCATCTTTAAACTTACCCGCCTCAATCGCGGCTACCGCTTTCATTTGGCTCGCTAAGGCATATTCGTCTTGTTGCTCTCGCGAGATCCCCACTTGCTTAGCGATGTTTTCTGCCGTCACACCCATGTGATATTGGTTAAACACATCGGTTAAGCCATCATTAATCAGCAAGTCTGTTAGCGCCATGTTGCCCATTTTGTGGCCGTCGCGAATGTTGCCGGATACGGTAAAAGGAATTTGCGACATGACTTCCACACCCGCCGCAACCACTATAGAAGCGTCACCGGCTTTGATGTGGCTCGCGGCATCCATGACGGTCTTCATTCCACTGCCACACACCATGTTTAGTGTGTAGGCAGGAACGGTTTCAGGAATGCCCGCATAAATTGATGCTTGACGGCCAACGCTCATGCCTTGTCCCGCGCCAATCACGTTGCCAACAATCACTTCGTCGATGACATCAGGATTAACATTGGCTTCATTTAGCGCCGCTTTGATAGCGATTGAAGCAAGATTTCCGGCACTGATGTCTTTCAACGTGCCACCAAAATTTCCGATTGGAGTGCGCTTTGCCGAAACGATGTATACTTTTTCCATGTTCAACTCCTTAGTGCATGTATAAGCCGCCATTGACGGACAAGGTTTCACCCGTAATGTAAGCTGCAGCATCACTGACTAAGAAAGAAACCGACTTGGCAATTTCCTCGGGGGTCGCAAGGCGTTGCATCGGGATTTGCGCTTTGATTGAGTCAAGGACTTCAGGTTTCATCTGCTCAACCATTGGTGTGCCCGTGTAGCCTGGGGCGATAACATTAACTGTCACGCCACTTCGTGCCCCTTCGGCAGCCAACGCTTTTGAGAAGCCAATCATCCCAGCTTTTGCTGCCGAGTAGTTTGTTTGGCCAAACTGACCTTTAAGACCATTCACTGAAGAGATATTGATGACACGACCACCACCCTTTTCACACATTGCGGCGAAAACAGGTTGAGTGACGTTAAATAAGCTATTGAGGTTCGTTTCGATCACCTCTTTCCATGCGTCTGCTGTCATCTTTTTGAAAACGCCATCGCGTGTGATGCCCGCGTTGTTGACGACAACATCAATCGTACCTTCTTCTTGAAGGAGCGTTGCTAGTCGCTCAGCACACTGGGCTGTGTCCGTGACATCTAATTCGAACAGTCGCACTTGTTCTGATGTAAAGCCTTTTTCGTCAAACCACTTTTTGGCACACTCATATTTTCCGGTGAAATAAGTGGCAATGACTCGATAGCCATCGTCAACAAGTTGAGAGGAAATAGCAGAACCGATTCCGCCTTTTGATCCAGTGATCAAAGCGATTTTTTTCATTAAGAGACTCCATTCTTAACAGCAATTTTAACAGTAAGTTTTGGTTATCGTTTGATGCTAAGAAATAGCACCAACCAACGTTGTTATTAATATTATTGGAGAGACTTCCCGCTCTCGTTCTATTTATTAAAGCTAAACCGAAAATATGACAGTTCAAATAATTTCTTAAATTAAATGCATAAAGTTGAACAAAGTCTCATAAGGAATGAAATGTTATATAGTTGTTAACCACCGTTAAGTTATTGTTTTTAATGACTTAATTCATAAGAGCACTTTTATCAGTAGTTTCTAAATTACTGTTTTTTCGCCTTTTTTCTCAAATTTGAGCATTTTCATAAAACAGACTGCTGATTTCTCACATCCTATTCTCATGAGCTATTCATGGTGAATTTTATTACATTTTTATCATTAGCTATATCTACCTTGGTATCAGAATTAACTGCGAGTTTTGTTATTAACGAATGATTTCTATGAATAAGTTACTGAATCAACTTATTTATTGTTTTACTCAACCTATTAATACTTTGGTCTAACAGGAAAATAAGTCGTTATTATAAAAAAGCCCAGTCAATGACTGGGCTGGCTTAATACGAATCGGTATTCATTCCATGAATTTATCCGGCAGTGGATGGTTTGATTCGATAAAATATGGCAAACAGGACAGGCACGACAATTAGGGTTAATACGGTAGCAAAACCCAGCCCAGCCATGATCGTTATCGCCATAGAGCCAAAGAAAGCATCAAATACCAACGGTATCATGCCTAAAATCGTTGTGAGTGCTGCCATACTGACTGGCCTAACTCTTGAAATCGCGCTATCAAATACCGCTAAGTAAGGGTCTTTGCCTGTTTCTAGCTCAATGTTAATTTGATCCAATAGTACGATTCCGTTTTTCAATATCATCCCACTTAGGCTTAATAAACCCAAAAATGCGGTGAAGCTAAACGGCATATCGGTCGCGAGCAAACCAATTGACACACCAATCACCGACAACGGCACAGTCAACCAAATTACTAGTGGTTTTCTTAACGAGTTAAACAACAGCATGGTGATGATAAACATCAGTAAGTATCCCATTGGAAGAGAGCCAAACAATGCCTGTTGAGCATCCTTGGATGATTCGTACTCCCCTCCCCATGAGATTTGATAACCTTCCGGCAAAGGCAGTGCCTCTACCTGAGGGCGAATACGAGAGAACAAACTCGCTGCCGTTTCATCTCCTAATACGTCATGATCGGCAAGAACGGTCAAAGTTCTTTTTCGATCACGGCGCTGAATCAACGGCTCTTGCCACTCAAGCTGAACACCATCAATCACCTGCTCTACGGGGATATACGTCTGTAATGATGGACTCCAAATCTTAACGTTAGCGATAGATTCAAAGTCCACTCGCTCTTGCTCTGGTAAACGAGCAATGATTGGCAGCATCGTTGTTCCATCTCGAAGAAGGCCGATTGGCGTTCCGCCAAATGCCATTTTCAATGTTTCTGAAACCTCTTGTTTTGAGATGCCTAAACGTCTTGCCTTTGATTCATTGAATTGCGGTACCAACTCTTTGGTTCTTTCACGCCAATCATGACGTACGTTTCGAGCGCCTGGATCGGCATTTAGAATATCCTCAACTTCAACGGCGATATTGCGTAACACTTGGGGATCGGCGCCAGTAATTCTTGCCTCTATTTTTGATGCCGGAGAAGGGCCAAATTCCATCAGTTTGAACTGGAATGTCGGCTGCACGAACTCGGCTGAAAGCTCGGAATCCAACTCTTCAAGCAGCGCAAACATGGCGTCACGGTCATGTGTTCTTACTTGAATTTGGGAATATGCTTCATAGCTTTTTTCTGGTTGGTAGGTTAATGCGAATCGCTGCAGCCCCTGTCCAGTCGTGGTAGTAACAAAATCAACGTTGTCTTTCGCGCGGATGAACTGCTCTACTTTCTGAGTCTCAGCCAATGTTTGTCGGATATCCGTCCCTTCAGGCATCCACACGTCGACATAAAACATAGGCGTATTTGACGGTGGAAAGAACGACTGCTTCACCGCGCCAAATCCAATTACAGCAGCCACTAGTAAGCCCACCATACTCACGACGGTCAACCAACGGAAACGCAGGGCTAGCTTGAGGATGGATCCAAAGATAGTAAACAACATACCTTTATAGGGGTCGACCTCAACATTGCCCTGTTGCTTTTCTTCGTTGAGCAATAAGTTCGCGAGGAAAGGCGTAAGCGTTAGGGCGGTGATCCAACTTAGAAATAGCGAATAGCATAGTACCCAGAACAGTGAGCCCATAAATTCACCCGTCGCGTCTTCAGACAACCCAATAGGGGCAAACGCGGTAATCGCGATGACGGTGGCACCAAGCAAAGGCCACTGAGTTTGCTTGACGATATCAACCGCAGCTTGAAGTTTGGTTTTCCCCTTTTTCAGGCCAACCAGTATCCCCTCTACGACCACAATCGCGTTGTCGACCAGCATCCCTAATGCGATGATCAAAGCACCGAGCGATATCCGGTGCAATTCGACATCATTTTGTTTCATCATGATGAAGGTACCAAATACCGTAAGTAGCAAAACGACACCGATGATAATGCCACTGCGCAGTCCCATCGCGAACAGTAGCACGATGATCACAATCCCAACGGCTTGACCTAAACTCACAATGAAATCATCGACTGATTTGTCGACTTCTGCAGATTGGTTGTAGAAGTAATTGATTTCGACGCCGGCAGGTTTGATGTTTTCAAGGCTTGCGATTTCAGCCTCTAAGTTCTTTCCGACTTCAACAACATTGACCCCAGCGCCAAATGAAACCGCAAGGTTTATCGCAGGTTTACCGTTATAAGTGACAATATTGGACGGCTTCTCCTGAATCCCGCGTGATATGGTTGCAACATCTTTAAGTCGAATTAGATTACCAGTATCTCTACCATGAATGATTAGGTCTTGAAGCTGCTGCTCCGAATTCATTGTGCCATTTGGACGAATCGTTAGCGACTCACCGTTCACCATCACTTCGCCCGCAGATTGGACGCTGTTTTGCTGTGTCAGCAGCCCCACGACCGTATTCATGTCGAGGTTTAATGCCGCCAATCTCTCCAATGAAATCTCAACAAATAACTGCTCTTGTTGGTCTCCCGCGATGGCAACTTTACCTACACCATCAACCAGTTCTAGCTCTCGGCTTAGGTAGTCAGCGTATCGTTTCAACTCAATATAGTCGTATCCTTCGCCGGTGAGCATGAGCATGATGCCGTACACGTCGCCAAAGTCATCTAAGATTTGAATTGAGTTCACACCGCTGGGCAAATTAGGCCGGAGATCGTTTATCTTACGACGCATTTCATCCCATATTTGAGGGAGCTCATCCGGTCCATATTCCATTTCCATACTGACCATGATTTGAGACATTCCATTGGATGAAGTCGAGGTAATCCGGTCTACATAAGGGAGCTTGCGGATCTCTTTTTCTAACGGGTAAGTTAGCTCCTCTTCAACTTCTTGGGAGGTTGCGCCCGAGTAAGTCGATATGATCATCGCATCTTTGATGGTGAATGCCGGATCTTCTAGGCGACCTAAGTCCATAAATGAGGTGTATCCACCAATCGCAAGGATGACGAGAAACAGCCAACTAATGACTTTATTTTTGATCGAATACTCAGCAATATTCACAGCTGCGCTCCTTTTATTTCCATTCCTTCACGGAGCTTCCGTAGGCTCGAATTAACCAGTACGTCCCCTCGCTTAATGCCATCGAGCACAACAGCGCCTTTGCCATTGATCTGATCAACCGTGATTTGATGTCGGTGTACTTTATTGTTTTCAAGTTTCCACACGTAGAATTCGCGCTGTTGATCTCCCGCTTCGATAGCGGTTATCGGCAGTTGATATGCCTTGGACATTTGCAGTCCAGCTTCCATTAGGTCCACGGCAATCTTAGCGCCCGTACCAGGCAGAATTTCATCTTCTACTTGAGGCATTGTTAGCCAAAATTCATAGGTTTGACTCTCTGGGTGGAGTTCGCTGGTATGCTCCAAGTAACGCATTTCATACTCACCTTCATGTCCAGAAAACGTCGCTTTGGGTTTGTAACCTCTCGATCCAACTTGTGGCCTCAACATGGCGAGCACTGAGTCTGAAACACTCACTTTGACGTAAACATCATCACTTCGATAAACCGTTGCGACGCTCTCGCCAGGCTGGATAACTTCATGTTTTTGTTTGATCACACTAGAGACTACGCCGCTAAACGGTGCCTTAAGCCGCGTGTAACTGATCCGAGATTGGGCTAATCCGAGATGCGCATTGGCCAACTTATAGTTAGCTTGGAGCTGATCAAGTTCCGCTTTAGATATCATCTTGCTCGCATGCAACTCTTCACCGCGTTTGAACTGCTTTAATGCAAGCTCAAAACGCGCTTGAGCATCAGTGAGGTTTTCGCGGTGCTTGCTGTCATCCAACATGGCGATCACTTGTCCCTTCTCCACATGATCACCTTCTTGCACCATGATTCCGATGATTTCACCCTCAAGACGAAACGCCAACGGAGTCAAGTCCGCGGGTACCACTTGACCATTGAAACTCCGGTGTTGAGTTGCAATGGGCGCTTGAACATTGAATGTTTCGACCACCGTTCCATTTTTGCTGCGATGCTCGACCTCTGGTTTGCACCCCATCAGCGTGGCAACAGCGAGGGTTAGCACTGCTAGCTTGGAAAACTTCATGTTAAATTCCCCCTTCCTTCGTCCATGCTTTTACCCTTTGTCCCTCAACCAAACGGTCGACACCCGCCTCTATGATGAGGTCACCTGCAGACAGACCAGACACGAGCTTGCCATTTGAGTCGAACTGAACATCAACTCGGCTGATTGTTTCCGTCACCTGATCGAACAAGAACAGTTCACCTGTCTGATCAGTTCGGGCCAGCCACGCACTGTCAGCAATACTTAGACCTGTCGATTGGCGCGAATGGGACGCATGGACTTGCGCGGCCATTCCTGGGAGTAAATTCATCGTTTTCGGTCGTTCCATTGTCACGGTCGCGGTATAGCTGTTGGTGTCAGGATCGGGTTGAGTCGATATCTCTTTGAATACAGCAGGGACGTGGAGCTCGGGGCGGCTATCCATCGTGACGGTCAGCGGAGAAAACTCAATATTCTCTAAGCCGTTTTCTTCAACGTATGAAACAGGCACGGTAAACACAATGTCTAACTCTTGGTTATTGATGATATTGAGCACTGGCTGTGAAGCTGCTACAACTTGATGCTCTTTAGCGAAAGTCATCGATATTACGCCATCAAACGGAGCAATAATCTTCGTGTATTTAAGATCAGCTTGTGCTTGCTTTAGGGATGCCTGAGCAGCTTTGTACTGAGTCTCCGACTGGTCATAAGTGTCGGTACTGATGAGCTTTTTCTTATACAGCTGTTTTGCGCGTTCAAACCCCGTCTTGGCTAATTCAAACTCTGCGCGTTTGGCATCCAACGTCAATTGGTAGTCATTTGGTTCAAGCAAAGCCAGTACTTCTCCTTTGCTGACATTCGCTCCCATTTTCACGTTGAGAGATTCGATTTCCCCTGCCACTTGGAAAGACAAAGACGCTCTGTCGGTCGCATCGATTTTTGCGATGAATGAATCCTGTGCGCTCGCATTCAATTCAGGCACTTGCCATAGCTTTACTGGCGTAATCACCGGTGTGGCAATTTCAGAGTTGGCTTGATTGCAACCAACCAGCATTGAGCCTAATAATAACGAGGCAAACCAATGCTTTGCTTGCCTTCGATTTATCGATTTTATGATCATATCCAATCCCATAATTACATATTGCACAGGTGTGCAGTATATTGAATTCATCACTGAGTTCAATATTTATTTTCCATGTGTGCAGTAAAAATTTCTGTTATGCTCCTATTAACACTCACGTAGTTAATGAAATATCGGCCCATTTCTGGTAGAAATACCGCGTCCCAAGTGATTGATAGAGAAAATGGTAGAAAGAAAACAAGGTCGCCGTAGCGCACAAGACGCTGAGAAGACAAAATGCGAAATCATGAGAGTTGCTACCGAGCTGTTTTGCGAGCTGGGGTATGAGCGTGTCTCTTTACGAAATATCAGTGATAAAGCAGGCGTGTCACACAGCTTGATTCGTCACCACTTTGGTAGCAAAGAGCAGATTTGGTATGCGATAAGCGATGGTTTGCACAAATATATGGAAAACTATCTGCATACCATTCTCGATAACATTCCCAAAGACGCAAAAGCGAATGTAAAGCTGTATCTTTTTTCGGTACGGTTACTTGCTCACATGCTGATTGCTAAGCAACCCATTCAGCTCATTGCCGATGCGGTACGCCAAGAAGACGCCTTGTTTGATTATTTTATCGACAATACTGGCGAGATTGAGGCATTAGTGAACAGTATTGCTGACGAGTACAATGAACAGTACCCAGAGACACCCGTGAAGATTTGGGAAGTGAAATGGCAGATGATCATGTTTGCCCATTCAGCTGCAAGCCTTGCGCCTTTCATGGTAGAAACATGGCGAGACGAAACCAAAGATTTTGACCAATGCTTACTTAACCATTGGGGCATGTTCAATCACATGATGGCTTGCCGCTTCAGTATTCCACAAGAAGAAAGGTTAGCTCCGAGCAAAGTCGAAGATTTGGTGTTTGAGGTTTCTTGCCCTATCGAACAAGAGAATGATTGATAGGCAGCCATACTTTATTTGGCAACATCATGAAAAAAGACGCTACCAGGTAGCGTCTTTTTCGTCTCAAATTAGTGGTGGTGAAGACTCATCATCGCCTCACGAGTAGAGAAAGTGTCATGTTCGCTATGGCGAGCTGAACGCTTCTCTTTTTTGGGTAAGTTGGCCAATTTGTTTGCCAACGCGGCAAAGCCAGACACGTTTTCATTCACGTAGATATCATCTAACACCGCTTGTTTATCAAACGAACCCAATAATGCCTCTGCTGCATAGTAAGGAACCGTTCCCGTCGACAGCTTACTCATATCGTAGCCTAGCTCATTCAAAATCCAGAAGACCGATGCGCCCGTGTCGTAGAATACTCCCCATGCGTACTGCCATTTGACCTGATCATGGTCAGCAAACTCAATTTTATCGAATCCATCATAGACGAAGGTCTGGTCAAAATCCCCGAGATGATTGACGGTTGTTACTTCAACGTACTTTGCTCCCCCTTCAAACAACTCCTGACCTAGCCCCATGTTTCTCACAAGACCAGTCGAATCAAGCTCCATTTGCTTATGCGTTAACGCGACGTATTGCTTAAGTTTCTTTCTCAGCGCCTCTTTACTCAATGACTTGTCAGGTAAACCACTGAAAATTTTCTGAGTAATCAGCTTGAGTTCGATTTGTTTTGCATCTAACGGATAGTTGTTTATATCTTGTTTATACCAGTCAGGATATTTCACGTTTTTACTTTGATAATGATGGAACATCTCATGTACATTTAACGCAATTGAATAAGGCTTGGTTTCGCCATCGTGTATAAATTCACTATCGATGTAACGTTGAAGATAATATTTAACACCTTCAAACTCGTAATCAAATTCGTAAGCTGTATTTCCTCCATTTTCCGGCTTGAGTTTATCAGCGGCAAGATGCATATTTGTATCGTATCGATAGACGTCTAATCCGAAGTTTTCATTGTGTCCTAACTTTTGATAATCTTCCCCGGCTTTGGTCGGTCTAATTAAATATGCTTTTTGCGAATTACCTTTCCCATCATCTTTCAACATATACAGTGGCGTATTCGCGTAGTAATTTCCATAATCGAACCAAACTTTCTCAGACTTTAATATTTGTGTCGCCTTACTAATTTGAGAGAGCATGATTTTATCAATGTTATCCGTCAATGCTGTTTCCGGATCTTTATTGTATTTGCCAAGCCCATAGAGTTCTAACTCTCCCTCGCTCATGTAGTGCATACCGTCTGCTGAGGCTTGTTCAATAGTGAAAAAATAAAATTCACTTGGTTTTGGTAACCCCATATCTTTGTAATAGTCGATGTAGGGTTGGTGCACTAACGAATCCTTTGGATAGTCCGTTGCTTGTTTGTCTCCGTTAGACCAACTGTGCACGCCAATCTTTGCACCATGAACGATGGTGCGCTTGACGCCAGCGACAAACAAATCCGTCCCGCCCGACGCAATATGACCCGATGATTTGATGACAGAATCTAAGTTCTTCGCTCTCACCTGCCTTGCCAAAATTAAGTTTGCGTTGTCGTTAATCGAACCTTCAATTTTGACAAAGTTGAGAAGCGATACATTTTTGTGGGTATTCATCATTTCAGCAAAAGCTTTCGGAGAACCACTACATATCGTCCCGGATAAATCTGCGGTTGTCCCATTGACCGTGAATGTTAACGCTTGTTCACCTGGGTCGAGTTGTTCGCTACACACAGATTGAAACACCGATTTTTTTGCATTGTGTTTAGTTGGTTTGGAATTCCCGCCACCATTATTACACCCAACCAAAATAGCAACGCTTAACAGAGCCAATTTCATTTTCATTGTTATATCCCTACTTAATAAGTTCGGCAGTATGACAAAGATTCATTAGAATTAGTTCATCAGTTAATAGCGTTGCTTACATTCAATTACGTTGAATCAATAATAAGTCCCTCCCCCTTACAAGGCATTACAAATTGGCTTATAAACGATGGAACTAATGGGAAAAATAGGAAGCCTTTTTTGCTAGTCATTAAACTATTACGTTTAATTTATTGATAAGGTTTAGGTTCGATAACTCACTATTAAATACTAATCACAGGCGAGTGAAATAAACTCTCGCGCCGAAAGAAATAGTTCAGCGCGAAGGTGATGAAATAACAAGATGATTCGCTAAAGAGCTTGGAATAAGTCTGATTCTAAGAGGTCAAACTGGCTTGCTTTCTTTTGGGACAATAATGGTAAATCGAGCACCACCTAAGTGACTTTGGTCGACAGAAATCGTCCAGTTTAAGATCCTTGCAGCGTTATTGGCGATGGCAAGTCCCAGACCAAAACCACCATCATTGGCATTCCTACTTTTATCTAAGCGGGCAAACGCCAAAAATATCTCTTCCCGTTTATCTTCTGGGATTCCTTGGCCATTGTCCTCAACATCAATAGTCCAACATGTGGGGTACTCATGCAGTGATACTTCCACAATACCATTACCATATCGCTCTGCATTCTTGATTAAATTATCCAACACCAACTTGGCCAGTGCCGTAGGGAGCGACACCTCATCGAAGAGCATATCCGGGTCGAGATGTAGCCGGGTTTCACAGCCAGCGATCATGCTAAGTCGGTCTCGACAAAACTGCTTTAGAGAGATCGCAATAATTTCGGTTTGATCCTTAAGACCTACCCGATTGTTCAATTTTGAAAGCTGCAAAATATCGGACGTGAGATCCGCAATATCCTCAATGTAATCGTCAATGTTGTCGAACAGTTGATCGCGATTTTGGCAATCTTTTCTCCTCGCTAAATCGCAGGCCATTTGGATTCTGCTTAAAGGGGTTCGCAACTCATGAGGGATCGCGTGGGCAAAGACATGACTTTGTTTTACGCGTCGCTCTATGTCTTCAGCCATTTCATTGAAGCTTTCTGACACCTCTTTAACCGGTGACATTTGATAGGGCTCTGAGCGTACGCTTAGTTCGCCACGACCAAAACGCTCTTGTGTTTCGATCAGTTGATTGAGGCGAGCATTCACACGGTACACCGGTAAATAGATAAACAACCCTAGAGCGACGCTCATCGTGACAAAAAGGGCAACAATAAAGTGAATTTCACGATCTTCGTACCAAGGAATGGCATCGACATAAGGATCGTCAATCTGCCTGATCACAAGATGTTTATCAGAGTTAGGAATGGGTAGCGCGGTGAGAAACAGGTCATACTCATCAATGTAGACCTTGATGCCTTGTGAGCTGTAATGGATGGTACATCGGTCACACAGTGATTGCTCTTCGTTCCAGTTGGAAAGAAGTGACAAGGTATAGTCGTAAAACGTGAGTTCATTAAAGCGATTTAGGCGCTCATATAACCCGTGTCGCTCGTAACGACTGTTTGCATAACGCTGAGCTTGGTGCACCCCATCATCGACAAAAAGATCAATATCTGCCTGACGTAAATATCCAGCCCCAAAATGCATAAATACAATAAAGGTTAACACTAACCCAACCAAGCTCTCTGTGTACAAACTTGTAAACATAGAGCGTGACCTTGCCATTTTTGCAACTACTGGCATGCAGCGCTACTCACGAGTTTATAGCCTTGGTTGCGAATAGTTTTGATCGTAGCAGTGAACACTTCGGCTTGAATCAGCTTCTTACGTAAACCTGATACTCGCATATCAATCGAGCGGTTATTTACGTTGTACTCAATTCCTCGCGCAAGGCGACAGCAATGTTCGCGAGAGACAGTTTCGCCAGCGTTTTCGATCAAGAGTTGGAGGATTTCAAATTCAGAGTTGGTGAGGCTGATTGGTTTTTGGTTGTAATAAGCGGTTTGGTTTTGACTGTTAATGACAATGCCGTGAGCATCTGAAACGTGACTAACTTGCTCTAATTTCTGCTGCCTTTGATAGCGCCTCATCAAAGCTTCGATTCGCGCCACTAAAATATGACCTCTTACCGGCTTGGTCACATAGTCATCGGCACCGAACTTAAACAGACTGACTTCGCTCATTTCGTCTTCTGCTGCCGTTAACACCATGATCATGCCCGTATAAAACTGACGAGCCTCATTGCAGATTTCGGCTCCCGACTTACCCGGCAACATCAAATCCAAAAGCACGAGATCTGGCTTATATTCTTGGATTTTATCAATCGCTATTGAACCATCCTCTATCGCTTCGACTTCGTAACCTTCTGCTGTTAAGTACATTTTGGTCAGTTGAGAGATATCCCTATCATCCTCGATCAATAAAATCTTTGAATTCATCTACCTATACTCCCACATTGACATTTGCGCGCAGTATATAGCAAACAATAGACGTATCAAAACGACCCATAGACGCCAGTAATATCTCAAGTAAGGAATCCCTTACACAACCCGACCAACATCACTTGTAAATGCAACAGCTTACAACATGACAAACCTTTAAAATGGATGGTTAATTATTTAAATTAATAAAACAAACACCACTCATCACCAAAACAGATCAATTAGCAAAACATATGAACACAAAGGAAAAACAGTATGTTTACATTGTGATTAATTGAGGCCGTTTATTCGTACTGTAACTCTATTTTTACGGTTTCCATTCTTACTAATGAGACAGTAAATTGTCGAATATTTGCTTACAAATGATGGTTAAACCCCTTACAAACACTTACATAAACCGATTTACCGTATTTAAACACGTTAAATAGGAGCGATAACCAGAGGATTCGTCGCAAATAGTTAATAACTACCGCAAAACCCATCAAATTCAGTCGATAATTAGTTATAGAGATGTAATAAAACCATTTTTGTTACTTACAATCACGACAATTAGACCAATACGCATCCTGATGAATAATTGCCAATTATCTCTTCTGTCAATACTATTCCCCACCAGATAAGCCGCCTCCAATGACATCACATTTGTGTTGAGATGAACGACGGCTTCATAGGTATCAATGTCACTGCTCTTATCAGGAGCAGCCCCAAACACTTAATTGGAATCTAATATGAAAAAGCAATTCGTGATTTTACTTTCTGCTCTTGGTCTTAGCGCATGTGGTAGCCTTGCCATTATGGACAAGTCTGAAGCAGTGAAAGCTCAACCTGAGATGCTAATTAAAACAGACGGTGACCTTTGGGGCCTTGGTGGCGACGGTGAGTTTACACTCGGCGGTCTATACGAAGGTAAATACTCTCGTGATGCTTCATCATCGACTTGGTTTAACACAGTGTCGACTAAAGATGGCTCAATGGGTGCAGAAATCACCCGTAAAGATAACGGTGAATCTTGGATTCTGAGCTGCTCTGGCGGTGGCACTTCCGTTAGCGTAGGCATGATGCAATTTGGTGGCAACGCTCCTTACACATGTGACATTACGTCGAAAGGTCAATCTGTGGGCAACTTCACCATTGCAGGCGAAGAGAAGATGATCGATTTCGGTACGGCGAAAAAAGAGAAAGGTCACATCGTTGTTAACGGTAAACGTTTCGATGTAGAGACGGTTCATACTGCTCCTAACCTAATGATGCCTCTTGAAAACCCACTAGGTTACAGCTTCAAACTTAACGGCAAAGAAGTCGCAGCCGTTCAAACAAACGGTGTTCTAACGGTACAGTGGTTACCTGAAATGACTCAAGAGCAGCGCGATGTGTTGGCCGTTGGCGCTATCGCAAGTGCGCTTAGCTGGAGACCTGCTGAGTAAGCCCGCAGAGAGCGATAAGATTGAATAAAAAAACCAGCTAACATGTTAGCTGGTTTTTGCTTTTTAGCCCGAAGAGCAGTTAAGCGTCTGATGCTTCACTGCACACTTTATCCTGCACCGACGTCGGTGCTGGCTCATAATGGCTAAGCGTCATACTGAAACTCCCCTCACCTCCCGTTAAGGCTCTCAAACGTCTCGCGTAATCTTGTAACTCGTTGATTGGCGATTTTGCTTTAAGCAGTGTGAATTGGTTACCTGCGGAATCTGCGCCTTCTATCAAGCCACGATTCCCTGATAAATCACCCGAAACATCGCCGACATTCGCCGTCGGAATGAGCAGCTCCATCTGGACAATCGGCTCTAACACGATGGGATCGGCTTTTAACACAGCATCAAGAAACGCTTTTTTGCCCGCAATTAAGAACGCGATCTCTTTAGAATCGACCGAATGGTATTTGCCATCAAAGACCGTCACTTCAATATCTTTGATCGGGTTGCCAGATATCGCACCTTCTTCGAGAGCCTGGCGAATCCCCTTCTCGACCGCAGGAATCAACGCCGTTGGTATAGCACCACCCACCACTTTGTTGACAAACTTAAATCCCGCACCTCGTTCTAATGGTGCAACGGTCAATTTCACTTCCCCAAACTGACCCGCGCCGCCACTTTGTTTTTTGTGGCGATAATGCCCTTCCGCTGGTTTGGTGATCGTCTCAAAGTATTCGACACTCGGTTGGCTTGTTTCAACGTGCAGCTTGTAAACGCTGACCATCTTCTCTAGCGCCACCTTAAGATGAAATTCCCCTTGTCCGCTGATGATCGTTTCGTTTGTTCTCGCGCGATGTTCAATACGCAGAGAAGGGTCTTCACTGGCAATCTTGTGTAAAACATCAGACAACTTTTGTTCGTCGCCACGCTTGATAGGTTTTAGGCACAGTGAGTACATTGAATCTGGGAGGTGGAGGGTTTTCAAACTGACGCCATCTTCGTCATGGGAGTCATGCACGATAGAATCAAACTCCAACTCATCCACCTTGGCTAAGACACATAAGTCTCCAGCGAGCGCTTTGGATATTTCGTGGCGTTCTTTTCCTTGAAGCTGATACAAGTGACCGACTTTAAACGGTTTATTGCCATCGCCAATGAAAAGTTGAGAACCAGTGTTAATTTCCCCTTGGTACACTCGAATATACGCCAGTTTGCCCAAGTACGGGTCGACACTTACCTTGTAAACATGCGCGACACTGTGTTCTAGCGTTTCACAGTTCACTTTGATCTGCTTACCCGCTTTCTCAAGCAATGGAGGATTACCCTCATTGGGCATCGGCATGATTTCGCTTAAGGTTTGCAGCAACAACTCGACTCCAGCCCCCGACTCAGCGGAAACAAAACACACCGGTATCACATGACCTGTTCGCAGCGCCTCTTCAAATGGATCATGGAGCTGCTCTGGAGTAAGTGCAGATCCTTGCTCAAGGTAGATTTCCATCAAGTCTTCGTCGACTTCAATCACTTGGTCGATTAACGTCTCGTGGGCGGATTCTACATCACTAAACAAGGTAAGTTGGTCAGTCTGAGGCGCAAAGTAACAATCCACCACATCGTTCGAATCTTGTGAAGGTAAATTGATCGGCAGGCAATGCTCACCAAACTGTTGTTGAATCAACGCCATGATCTGAGACAGTTCACCCTCGGCACTGTCTATCTTGTTGACGATGATCATCTGGCATTTTCCCTGTTCACACGCGAACTCAAACAAGCGGTCAGAGGTTTGATTAAGGGGCATTTTCGGATCAATAACCAATGCGCTGGTTTCAACGGCGGGGAATATACTCAATGTTCGACCCAAGAGCTCGTTTTGTCCCGGAGTGTCAATGATATTGAGTCGATGCTTTTGCCAACTTAATGCAACGGGTGTTGCCTCGATACTGTGTTGGTATTGGATGGATTGAGGATCGAAATCGGTAACCGTGTCGCCTTTTTCAACACTGCCCAATTGGGTAGTTTCTTGGCAAGCGAAGAGTAGTTTTTCAATCAGTGTCGTTTTGCCACAGCCTGCTTGGCCGACAAAAGCGATGTTGCGAATCTTATTGATAGGCATAGAGCCTCCTAGCAAAGTAACGTGGTGGAATAACCGATAAGGTCACGAACTGCGTTGGAGTTTGGCGGGATTACCGCCGTGTCGTCTTCCAGGTCATTTTTCGGATGACTCTATGCATAAGCACTCCATGTGGGCGATAGAGTGGTTAGAATGCAATAATAACCATATTTATTTTGTGACTTATTTCATGC
The DNA here is from genome assembly GCF_963681195.1 of Vibrio sp. 16. NCBI lineage: Bacteria > Pseudomonadati > Pseudomonadota > Gammaproteobacteria > Vibrionales > Vibrionaceae > Vibrio > Vibrio sp. 16. The sequence continues at coordinate 1,390,011 of NZ_OY808998.1, read as the reverse complement.
GAGACGAATCCTAACCGTCTAATTTATGAGCAAGTATCAAAAAGCCGAACTCCATCAAAGTTTCGGTGTTCGGCTTTCGTACTTACTGGGATTAGGCAATTTTGAATTGCGCCATTTCCTGATTCAATTCTCTTACTTGCTCAGTCACTTGCTGTGAGACCTGATTTGATGAACTGGAAATATTGGCAACGCCTTCTACGGATTGATTCACTTGCGACATCAATGAGTGAATTTCTTGCGTTGCTTTCGATTGCATTTCAGCAGAATGAAGCAAGTCGTTCATCTGTTCGTTCAACTGCTCGATTTTCTCTGTGGTCGCATTTAACATGCCGTAGGCTTGCTCGGTATGCGATGCGCCATCCTCTGCTAGCACTTTGCTGCTGTCGATTTCGCTTACTACTGCCGCGGTAGACGATTGAATCGCATGAACAATGTTATTGATTTCCGTGGTTGATTCCGTCGTTCGTGTTGCAAGTAAGCGGACTTCATCAGCAACGACCGCGAAACCTCGTCCATACTCGCCTGCACGCGCCGCTTCAATGGCGGCGTTTAACGCGAGCAGATTAGTTTGCTCAGCAAGCCCTTCGATAACTTCTGTCACGCGACCAATCGCCTCACTCTCTTTGCTCAGTTCGGCCACTTGCACACTCGCTTTCTCGATCGTTTGATGCAAAGCCGTTACCGTTTGTCTGTTTTGCTCAAGCGCTCGCGATCCGACCGCAATTTGGCTTTTCGACTCAGACAAGTTATCGACCGACAACTTAGCATGGTTGGCCGTATCTGCCGCCGAATGACTGACGTCTGACACTTGCTCATTCACAAGTGACATAGTCGACATCTGCTGCTCAACTTGTGCAGAAGTGTTGCTGTTCGCTTCTTGAAGCGTTGTCATGCTTTCCGTCACGATTTGGGCTTTGTTGGTCACTCCACGAACAATGTTTGAGAGCGCATCGTTCATCTGGTTAATAGAGCGAGTCAGGCTTGATAACTCATCATTGCCATCCACCGCAAGTTTCGCTTGAGAGACATCCCCCTTGGCAATCGCTTGAGCACGCTGCGACACAATGGCGACACGTCGCCCAATGCTCTTACCCATGTACGTTGAGACGGTTAATGCCACCAGCACAATCACCACAGCCGATCCAAACAACAGCTGAACCACAGCTGACACCGAACTAAAGATTCCAGCGCCACTAGAATCGGCTTGATTTTGCTGGCGCACGATCAAGGCTTCTAGCGAGCCATTTAAACCCTCGACTGCGGGAATCAGCTCCGCAGCCATTTTCTGATTCGCCATATTCCAGTTTGGCGCTTTTCGTAACTCTATCACTTGCTGGGCTATCGGCAGGTAAAGCTGCTGCATTTCTTTAAACAGTGACCACAAACTTAAATCACTGTCAGATAACAACGCTTTCTTGGAATCAATTTCTGCCACAAACTTGTCGTGAGATTTGAGAAGATCTTGATACTTTTCTAAATGTTCCGGCTTGCCATATTGGAGGAAGTCACGCATTGATGAAAGCGCATTGGCAAGTGAGGTATAGCTGTCGGCGTAAAGACGAAACAAGCGCTTTCTATCTCCGCCTTCTTTATTCCCCGCCTCGTCGTTGATTAAGCCTTGGATTTGATCCAATGCCACTTCAGCAATTGGGGCGGCTTCATTTAAAAACAGGGAATGCGCAGGTAAGTTCTCATCAGAATGGCTGAGATCTACTATCTCTAACACCAGTTGCTTGAGTGTTTGCCAACGTACCTGAATCTGTTGATAGGCTTGCTCTTCGAGCAAAACTTCAAGTTTAGGCAGACTCTCTTCCACCTCTATGATGACGGCATCTAGCTGTGTTTTTTGTTGCTCACCAAGCGCTTCATCACCGCCGAGCAACATGTAGGCACGTAGTGTTGAAATGGTGGCTTGCAATGACTGCTGAATTGAACGCCCCGTATCGACGGTGGGTAAATCGGACTTGAGCAACGACTCGGTGTGCAACTCTACCGTGTTAATACTGCGGTAAATAAAAAGCGCTGAAACGATAAAAAGTACTGCAAGCGACAGAAAACTGAACTGTAGCTTCCCTGATATCGAGAGTTTCATCCTAATAACTCCTAGTTTAATGGCTCCCTAACTATAGCTTTTTGGTTATCAATGTTAAACATTTGTAAAACAATAAAATAAACTTTTGCATGAATCCTTACCGCTTTGAGCTAGCGTCGGTCAAAGTGACTGCATTTCCCACATACGCCTACTTTTAAACAGAATTAAGTTCATTTGTGCCAATAACGACATTATTCCCTCAACAACATGAGGGTTAATTCAAAACTCTGCTACCACCACAGATTTACTATGTAGTTAAAGCTAAACAGCGAGGTAGCGACATGATAGTAACGAATGCATTCAGCGATAAGCTCAGTGAAGAATCAAAACAAAATTGGCTGAGCTATTGGAAACACTTTTCTGAACAAGATTACCATTACTGCGCAGAGAGAAACTGCACAAAACAGCATCAACATGGGGTTCTAGTTACTCAATCCTCTTTCTGCCAAAGGGCGCTGTTTGTTGTGCCACTGTGTGCGGAACACAGCAATAGCTTCGTCAGCCAAATTGAGATTGATGATGGTGCCAGTATCGTTCCAACAGAGCTAAGTTTATAGGATTTGTAGGGATTTTGTTGGAACTCGAGCAATGACCACGTTTTTGTCATTGCTCTTTTTTTATCTCACGATTTGAGTAAATGATAGGATTGCGCCAGAGTTCATCAGTTGCTCACGACGAAACATCTCCTCAACGATGGCTTCATCGATCAACCGTGCGTTATATGCTGCAATGTGGACTTTATCGTTGGGCTCTAAAAAGTGCGCTTCTCCCCACTCTGTGTAGTTTGGCGCGCCAGTATAAAGGATCAGCTCTTTGGGGTAGCCAAGCGCCCTGAGCTTAGGCAAGATTTCTTCGTACATTCCTTCGTCAGCTTGGTGATTAATTCTTCCCACCATCCAAGCCATTAAGTGACAGTAAAAAACCTTAAGTTCGGTACAACTTACCGACGGGGTTGCCAAGTGAAATTCTCCGTTACGCTCAATATAGGAGACCAGTTTAATGTTTTCATCGTAGTTTGCCGGTGACAACCGCGATACATTCCACCAATGACGGTTGATGCCTTTTGAGTGTTTCCCCCATGACTTTCGCTGTGAAATTTTCGTACTTCCAGCAAGATTTCGAATGGTCACATCGTTGCCGATGGAGATGTGGGTGGTCATCAGGGAGTGGACTTTTTGGTCTTGATATTCCACCTGACAACGCAGGACAAACTCGGGTTCTATGTCGACGTTACTGCCCTGAGTTGGGTATGAGAGCGAAGGCCCTGACGTAATCGTATGATCTTGCGAGCAGTCGATGACAAAAATGCCATTTGGTAATGCATTTTCTTCAACGTTTTCAGCTCCGCTTAGGTGACCGGAAAAGTTTCCAATAATTCCGAGACTTAACATGACTTTACCTTAGTTATTTTAGAGTTATGTGAGTTGCTTGTTGATCAGCACTTGCGAACAAATGTCCAACTGTGCCAAAAGCCAAGTGGCGGCCAATAGATCGGCACTGCCTCCGGGGCTAATGTTGCGTTTGATGAAGCGTTCATCCAGTGATTGAAGATGACTTTCCAGCTCTTGGTGTGTGGTTATCGGAGAGGCGAGAATCTGCTTGGCTTGCGCTTTGACAAATTTAAGCCCCGGCAGCCCTGCACGGTTAACCACATTGGTATCTTGATTGTTTGCCATCAAAGCCAGCAACGCGATGCTGAGTGCTTTCTCTTCCGACTCACCGCGATTGATTGAGTGATGATAGGCGGGCAACCCGTGATTAAAGATGGTCGGATAGCCTTGCTGCGCTTCGCCGCGAATGCCAGTGAAGCCATATTGAATAAACAAACGCTCACCCGCGGTTTTAGGCTCGCCTGACATCATCCTTAGTTGCTCTTGAACCAATCCAGAGCAGCACTCTTTGATAACGGCGCGAACCCGTTTTGAATCGTAACTGATGCCTTTGCGATGAAGCCAACCGACCGCACCACAAATGACACCCAAGGTAAAAATCATACCTTTATGAGTATTCACACCTTGGGTCGCATGATTCATTGCCATTTCAGCGCTTAACCCCACTCTGCGCAGCGGCTCAAGGAGATCGCGAGCGTGTAGCGACGCCGATTGGTACCCTGCTCGGACAAACTCTTTCATGTAGGGGCGAAGTGCATCGCAACTGGCAACAAACGTCTTAAGATCCATGTCACTGTGCGCCCCGGAGTTAGCGCAATCCACCAACCCGGGCTTGGGTGTTAAGTGAACTTCTAACATCATCGCATGGTAAGCAAGGTTGCCCGCTAAGACGCAGATATTGAGTCGCGATCGTCCAGTGACATCAGGCTCGTATAGGCTGCAATCGTCCATCAGCCATTCTAGTGTTTTATTGGCATGCATTGATTAACTCCGTCATTTTTCTGATTAGCTGCTGAGGGGAATGCGCTTGCTGGCGAATACAGGCTTTCGCCTCTTGATCACAAACGAGGCAGCGTCGCTTTGGGTGTTTGATAACCGTTCGTGATATTGGCCGAGCGTCAGTGCGAATCACATCGATATCAAATAAACGCCCCAGTCGGTGTGTTTCTTCAATAGAGACCATCGTTTGTTTGAGCAGAAGAATGTCGGCAGTATCGACGATCATCAGGAGTTCATAACCCGTATCGGCTTCGATCACGTCCAGTTTTAACGTCGCCATGTTTGCTTTCATACAGGCGTTGATGATCGCTTTATAGCCATGCTCAAAAGCCACTTTGGCGATAAAGTTTTTCTTAACTGCCCCCACCATGTTGATGGTGAAACTTACGAGTGGCAAAGAGTGGGCGTTGACCCACTCTCGCTGTTTTACAGCCCGAAGCTCCCTGCTTTCCAGTATCTGCTCTAAACTGGCAATTGGACCGTCATACACAAGCTATTCCTTGACTTGTTTAATCACGTCAATGACTGAGCCATCTCGATAGCGGACGATCCCCACGACCTTATCGGTATATCGAATCGGTCGCGGCTCTCCCGTGAGCAGTTGGGCACGCTGTTGAAGCTGGTCGATCGTCACCAAGGGCACGCCTTCTTTCTCTAACCGCTGTGCCACTTCGGTTCGATTTGGATTTACGGCGATACCATGATCCGTCACGAGTACATCAATTTGACTGCCTGGCGTGACAATATTGAGAACAGAATTGACGACGGTAGGAATGCGACCTCGGACAAGTGGAGCAACAATGATTGTTAGGTTTGCCGAAGCCGCAGTATCACTATGACCACCCGAAGCGCCGCGAATCACCCCATCGGAACCGGTAATCACGTTTACGTTGAACTCGGTATCAATTTCAAGCGCACTTAGAATCACCACATCCAGCTTTTCAACAGCGGCACCTTTAGATGAAGGGTTCGCATACTGGTTAGCCGAGATTTCAATGTGGCGAGCATTTCGGGCTAACGAATCAGCCGCATTTGCATCAAAGGACTGCACATCGAGCAAGGTTTCGATAAAGCCTTTTTCATGCAAATCGACCATCGTTGACGTAATACCGCCAAGTGCAAAACTGGCTTTGATTTTGTTGCGCTGCATTTTCTCTTCAAGGAAACGAGTTACCGCCAGCGAAGCACCACCGGAACCCGTTTGCATCGAAAATCCATCGTAAAAATAACCGGAATACTCGATAACCTCAGCGGCGCGGCGCGCGATCAACAACTCACGGGGATTATTGGTCATACGTGTTGCCCCACCGCCAATTTTCGACGCGTCACCCACGCTGCTCACTTGCACAATCGCATCTACGCAATCTTGGGGAATAGACGCAGGTTGATTTGGGTAGTCGACGATCTGCTCGGTCAAAAGAATGGTGTGCTTCGCATGTAGAGCATCGATTTGCGCGTAACCCAATGAGCCACATCGCGCTCGCCCATTGACCGCGTTCGCATTGCCAAACTCATCACTGGTCGAGACCGCCAGAAAGGCGACATCAATCTCCACTTCGCCGGACTCAACCAAATGCACTCGCCCGCCATGAGAATGGATATGAATGGGCTCTTCCATCAAGCCGCGTGAAATCTCTTCCGCCAGTTCACCGCGTAGCCCTGATGTATAAATTTTGCTGACCACACCAGAGCGAATATGCTCAACCAATGGTGCGTGAACATCCGACAAAGAACTGGACGCAAGCGTGAGGTTTTTTAGCCCCATTTCCGCGATTAAGTCCATCACCAAGTTGATGGTTTTATCACCGCCACGAAAAGAGTGGTGAAATGAGACTGTCATACCATCTTGTAGGCCACTCGCTTCAATGGCGGTTTTTAAATCATCGTACAGTTTGCGCGCTTTGCGGTTGGTACTATGAACCAAGTGAGGCGTAATGGTGTGTGGACCTGCATACGGCTGCAAATGGTAGCGCTCTGATATATCAAGGTTGTTGTGTTTCATCTTACGTACTGCCTTACCGTTTGATTCCAGACTTTGCGCGCTCAAGTGTCCAACGAGCTCGCTCTATAATGGGCGCATCGATCATTTTGCCGTTGAGCGACACCACACCCGACCCTTTGCTCTCTGCTTCAGCCGCGACTTCTATCACCGCGAGTGCGTAGTCCACCTCCTCTTCTGACGGGGCAAACACATTGTGAAGTAACTCAATCTGACGAGGGTTAATCAGCGACTTGCCGTCAAAGCCCAAACTATGGATGTGCCGCGCTTCTTTGAGGAAACCTGCCTCATTCCCGGAATCGGAATAGACCGTATCAAACGCCATGATTCCCGCAGAGCGAGCCGCTTGCAAAATCGCACAGCGCGCAAACAGCAGCTCGGTGCCTTCGGCGCTACGCTGGGTTCTCAAGTCTCGAACGTAATCTTCTGCACCCAGGGCAATGCCGATGAGCCGTTTGGAAGCATGGGCGATAGACACGGCGTTGTTGATGCCCATTGCCGATTCAATTGCGGCGAGCATTTTGGTAGCGCCCAACTCGCGACCAAACTCCACCTCGGCTTGTTCAATCACCATTTCCATGTCGATGACATCTTGCAACGTGTCTGTTTTTGGCAAACGGATAACGTCGACACCCGCTTTCACCATCGCCATGACATCGGCGGGTCCAAAATCTGAATCCAGTGCATTGACACGAACGACGGTTTCAATGTTCTGATAAAGTGGATGCTGTAGTGCGTTGTAGACCAGCATTCGCGCCGTGTCTTTTTCTCGCAGTGATACCGAATCCTCGAGATCAAACATGATGGCGTCGGCATCATAAATAAACGAGGTACTTAACATGGCGGCATTTGATCCCGGAACAAACAGCATGCTGCGTCTTAGTGTTTCGCTCATATTGCCCCCCACACAAGTTGGTGACAGTGATTGCCTTTTGCCGCACGCATAATTGCCGCTTGGACACGGGCTCGAATAACACAATCAAGCGCGCCCTTGTCATTGACACTAAGACGAACGGCACTGACTCCCATTTCCTCGAGAGTAGACATGATCACATTGCGTATAGCGGGCTCAAATTGCTTCTCTACAGAGCTGATGATTTCCACATCAATAGAACAACTCGACGCGGGCGAAACTTCGACAAGCACATCGCTTGATTCCAAAGTCCCAGCATATGAGCGCTGAAGTATTTCCATAATGGATCCTTAGGATAGGTTTGGATTAGAACAGACATTGCGGGCAGTGAGGTCACTGTCTGCATGGGTCTATTGTCAGTGAACCAGTAAGGATATTGATGGACTGCGCTCAAATTTCACCATAGGGTAAAGTTGACTTATGGTTTCAATGAACTTAATTGATTGGCTGCTAAAATTAAAACGCCTTACCCTCGAAAGAGTAAGGCGTTGTCTTATTGGCTAGATGAGTAATTAATTGCGAATATAAACCCGCTCAGGACGGCCAACTCGACCATGTTCGTTTTCAACCGAGAGAAATCCGCTCGCTGAACAGTACTCAAGATAACGTCGTGCCGTGGTTTTACTGATCCCCACAGCTTCACCTAATGTCTCTGCGGTAAATTTCATCCCACAGTTGGCATTAAACACCTGATGAATTTTATCCAAGGTGAGCTCGCCGATCCCTTTCGGCAATCGACTGGAACTTTTGTCCCGCGCTTGCATGTTGAACAAGTCGTCGACATGGCGCTGACTGATGGTGTCGAACGCTTTAATCGCACAGTTGTATTTAAGATAACGATTGAGCGTTTCTTGCAGCCTTTCGTAAGAGATAGGTTTCAAAAGGTAGTCGAAACAACCGCAATGTAAGGCTTCTTTCACTGTATCCATCTCGCTCGATGCCGTCACCAAGATCACATCAGGTTGCGGAGACTTTTTGTCTGCAATGATTTCACGAAGTAAATCAATTCCACGACCATCCGGTAAGTAATTATCTAGAATAATCAACTTAGGTTTGTGAATGCGAATCATGGTTCTCGCCATCGCGAGGTCAGAGGCGATTCCTATCGGGTTAAATCGCAATGTTTGACGAAAAAACTGGGCATGCAGCTCCGCAATTCCAACTTCATCTTCAATAATTAAGACATCTATTAAATTCATGCTTCTGTACCTTTAATCGGAATAAAAATAGAAAATATCGTTCCTTTAGGCTCAGCATCATCGACCAGGATGACACCTCCTGCATTTGTCACGTATCGATTGATCAAATACAGTCCGATGCCATGCCCCTCCCTATCATCTTTGCTGGTCACGCCGCGGCTAAAGATAGTACTAGCAATATCGTCAGAGATACCGCACCCATTGTCAGAGACTTCGATAACGAGATCGCTACCCGCATCCGTAATCAAAACATTGACAACTTTTTCGCTAGCAGGATTTTTCAACGTGGCTTCAAAGGCATTATCAATCAAATTCCCTATGATAGCTGACAGCTCATTTGGCTCTATTGAAGCATTTTGTTTTGTTAGTTGGCACGTTGGATCGAATTTTAACTCCAGTCCTAATTCACAAGCTCTGGCATATTTACCCAGTAAAATGCCCGCGACTTGTTTTAATAGAATTCTTGAGCTAATAAAATCGATGAGTTGTTGTTTTCTTGTACTTTCACTATTAATTAATTCTAATGCTGCGTTATATTCTCCTATTTCTATTAAACCACTGATTGTTGATAATTTATTCGCATGTTCATGTCGCATCACCCGCAGGTTGTCAGTATATTGCTTGATCTGTGTCAACTCCGCCGCCAATGAATTAATATCATTCTTTGCGCGAAAACTCACCACCCAACCAAATAGATCTTCTTGATCGTATATTGCGATTCGGTTAGCGATGACGGTTTGGCCATTTAAAACAATAATTTCGTCTTTGACATTTTTTTCAAACGGCGTTTGAAAAAAGAACTGCGAGTTTGAAAGATATTCTAAGATTGAGCTTGATTTTAATTGTTCGAAATAAGACTCAATACGAAGAATTTCCGCTGCGCTTTTATTCACCGCTAGGATCTTACCTTTTCGGTCAATCGCAATTACCCCTTCGTACACCGAAGTTAAAATGGACTTCTGCAAATGAAGCGCCAAGCCAATCTCAGACGGCTCCATGCCATTCATTTTCTGTTTAATGTGGTTTGAAAAGTACCAAGCGCCGACAGCAGTGATCACTAGCATCATCAAAAGTTCGACCAGCAGAGGCTCTGCGTAAAACGCCACCCATTGGTCAAAGCGGTTGAACAAATATCCAACAGAAATAACGCCGATGATTTGGCCATCAAAATCAACGATCGGCGCTTTACCGCGCACCCCGTAACCTAGGCTTCCTTCACGAAGTGAAATATAGGATTGACCCCGTTCAAGGACACCTGCGTTATCGCCACCTTGCATCGGCAAACCAATATTCTCTTTCACCGGGTGGGAAAGTCGAATGCCTTTTTCATCACCAATCACTATAAAGCTGGCATCTGATATTTTGTGTAAACGACCGATAAGTCGTTCTATTGCAGGAACGTTTTTAATTCTTACTTCTTGAATTAATTCAGGATCACTGGCGATTTCTTTCGCTTGAATTAATGCACGTGTACCGACTTGATGCTCTAAAGTATCTAATAAGCCTTGGTGAAAATTGGTCGTCACAATGGCTAGTTGTACGATCATCAATCCAAAAATTAATATAAAAACGCGACTTCTAAAAGTGAGTCCACTTTTTAAATTACCCAGCAGTTGCATAACACCTGCTTTCATACAAATTCCTTTTCCCATACTTTTTCAAGTATATTTTCAGACAGTGTGCCAGATTAATGATAAAAAGGAAGATAACCAGATCTTCCTTTTTATCTATTTACTAGCCTCCGATCACATACTTGATCATTACCCCTGCTGCGACAGCAGATCCAATAACGCCAGCCACGTTTGGGCCCATCGCGTGCATCAATAAAAAGTTTTGGCTGTTCGCTTCTAAGCCCACTTTATTCGACACTCGCGCCGCCATCGGCACTGCCGACACACCTGCTGAACCAATCAGCGGATTGACCTTCTCTTGGCACACTTTGTTCATGAGTTTCGCCATCAATACGCCTGTTGCGGTACCAATACAAAACGCGACGATACCCAGTGCAAGAATGCCCAATGTTTGTGGTTGCAAGAACTTATCCGCCATTAACTTAGAGCCGACTGACAAGCCCAAGAAAATCGTCACGATATTGATTAAGCCATTTTGCGCAGTATCGCTGAGACGCTCGACCACGCCACATTCACGCATCAAGTTGCCAAAACAGAACATACCCAATAGTGGCGTCGCGGACGGGAGCAACATCGCAATCAAGATAAGCAGCATGAGCGGAAAACAGACTTTTTCCAGTTTGCTGACACTACGCAGCTGCGTCATTGAAATCTTGCGCTCCTCCGCGTTAGTTAGCGCTTTCATAATTGGCGGCTGAATCATCGGAACCAATGCCATGTACGAATACGCCGCTACCGCAATGGCACCAAGCAACTCAGGGGCGAGCATACTCGATACGTAGATTGCCGTTGGGCCATCTGCGCCGCCAATGATGCCAATCGCAGCCGCTTGAGCGACACTAAAGTCCATAATACCCAGCTGACTAAGACCAAGCGCGCCCAATACGGTTGCAAAAATACCAAATTGAGCCGCCGCCCCTAGGAGCAATGTTTTCGGGTTAGCAAGCAGTGGTCCAAAGTCTGTCATTGCACCGACACCCATAAAGATAACTAACGGGCCAACACCAGAAGCGATCGCTACACTGTAGAAGGTGTACAACATGCCATCGGTATAGTTGAACTCCTGTGCGAGCAAGTTCAGTTGCACTGTCTCCATCGGCGTGGCCATTTCATAAGCATGTTTCAAACTCTCTTTGCTTATGTCGGCCACATTTAGAATGGCATTAAGTGCTTGATAGACTTCAGCCTTGCCACTGTATATTGCCGCTTCGACACCGCTGACCGCGAGGTTGGCATCAGGCAAGTTAGCCAAGATGCCACCCAAACCAATCGGTACCAGCAGCAACGGTTCGAATTTCTTCACGATCGCAAGGTACAGAAGAATCAAACCGATAAGCAACATGACCGCTTGGCCAAATTGCAGATGGAGAAACCCGAAGTCTTTAATTAACGCAATTACACTATCCATAGCTGCACCTTACGCCAATGCCAGCAGTGAATCGCCAACTTGTACTGCGTCACCCTCGTTGACTGAAACCGCTTCAACCACCCCATCTCTCGACGCTTTGATTTCGGTTTCCATCTTCATCGCTTCAAGAATCAGAAGGACTTGCCCTTCTTTAACTTGTTCACCCGCTTTGGTGTGTACCTTCCAGATATTACCTGCCAAGGGTGCAGCCACTGTTTCAACGTTACCTGAAGGAGCAGTTGGCGCCGCCGAAGCAGGGGCTGCTTGGGGGGTATCTATTGTGCTTTGGGCAAGAACTTCTGGGTCTGCGCCCTCATTAACTTTGACCACATACGCTTGATTGTTCACATTGACGGTGTATAGACCTGGCTCAGTGGCGACTTTCTTATCATCTGCTTTCGCTGGTGCTTGCTCTGTCGGAATCGGTTCAAACGCATCTGGGTTGTGGCGGTTTTCTAGGAACTTCCAGCCCACTTGTTCAAACAATGCAACGGTCAGGACATCATCGATCACATCTTCCGTCAGCGAGATGCCTTTCTCTTTCGCCTTTTCTTGAACATCCAATGTTAACGCTTCAATTTCTGGCTCAATGAGATCTGCCGGGCGACAGGTGATGGCCTTTGCTCCTTCGAGTACTTTCTCTTGCAAAGCAATGTCTACTGGAGCAGGTGTTTGACCATACTCACCTTTAAGAACGCCAGCCGTTTCTTTGGTGATGGTTTTGTAACGCTCGCCCATCATCACGTTGATCACGGCTTGTGTGCCGACAATTTGCGAAGTTGGTGTCACCAATGGAATGTAACCCAAATCTTTACGAACTCTTGGGATCTCTTCCAGTACTTGGTCTATTTTATCGATGGCATTTTGCTGCTTGAGCTGGCTTTCCATGTTAGTCAGCATCCCACCAGGAACTTGAGCAACTAAGATTCGCGAATCCACGCCTTTCAGTTGCCCTTCAAAGACATGATATTTCTTACGAATTTCGCGGAAGTACGCGGCAATATTCTCAAGTTTTGAGATGTCTAACCCTGTATCGCGATCAGTCCCTTGCAAGGCAGCAACGAGCGATTCTGTCGCCGGATGACCATAGGTACCACTCATCGAGGAAATCGCGGTATCAACGCGATCAACACCCGCTTCGATCGCTTTTAGCAACGTCATATCCGCCATACCCGCCGTTGCGTGACAGTGCAGGTGCAGCTCTACATCGAGCTGTTTTTTTAGCGTGGAAACTAAATCGCTCGCTTCGTACGGCGTCATGACACCCGCCATATCTTTTATAGCGATGGAGTCGACGCCCATCTCTACCAACTGCTCAGCAAGGTTGACCCAAGAATCCATGGTGTGAACTGGGCTCGTGGTATAACAAATTGTCCCTTGGGCGTGCGCACCTTGCTTTTTCACCGCTTCGATAGCACGTTGTAAATTGCGAGGGTCATTCAGCGCGTCAAAGACACGAAAGACGTCCATACCGTTATGAACCGCGCGCTCTACGAACTTATCGACCACGTCATCAGCATAGTGGCGGTAACCTAAGATATTCTGCCCGCGAAACAACATTTGTTGCTTGGTGTTTGGCATCGCCTTTTTTAGCTCACGAAGCCTTAACCAAGGATCTTCGCCTAAGAATCGAATGCACGAATCGAATGTGGCTCCGCCCCAACTCTCCAACGACCAATAGCCGATTTGGTCAAGTTGTTCAGCGATCGGCAACATATCATCCAAACGCAGTCGCGTAGCAAACAGTGATTGGTGAGCATCACGCAGGACAACGTCCGTAATTCCGAGCGGCTTTTTAACATCAGACATCGATTTCTCCTAGATTTTAGCGCTGTTAGTTTTGAGTTGGTTATGATGGTGAATCGCGGCAGTGATCGCGGCGACAAGGTTGCCATCCGACGGTGCGTGACTGATTGATTCATTGACGGTTTCTGTTTTCGGTGGTTGAACGAACGAGGCGACTTTGGTTAGCAGTCGAATGGCTCCTACCATCAAACAGAGAAAAAAGAAGACGAACCCCATGCCTAAGCCCATGAGAACGAAGCCTTCATAAATGATTGGTTGTTGACTCATTATGAATACCCATATTAAAAGAGTGGTATGAGTCTAAGTTGAAGCTAGAAATCACTTCGTGAAGCGCATCATCGTAATAGCTCCCCCTTAAGTGCATTAATGGCGTTAATAAATTTAATTCATTGACCGATTTGCCAAGCAAGAGTTAGCGCCATTTACGCCATTTAAAACTCAACCGTCATCAATAAACGTTTTTTACCTCTAATTCGTAACGGCGAGTTTTCGCTAACGTGTTCACACAAGCCTGTTACGTAGACGAGGACACATTGATGGATACCGTAACTCAACTAGAACGACGCGCTGAGCGTAAGAATAAGATTCGCTTAACTCACCAACTTCCAGTGATCGCACTGACTTTAAACATTCCCGCAAACCTAACCAATCAAGCTTGGGTACCTATGTTGTTTAAATCAGCCTTAAATAGCTTTCTCGCCAAAATGGAAGAAATGGATGTCAAGGTCATTGAGCAGCAATTCGCGACAACACCAACTTACGAAGCCCTTTTTGCCGTCGATATTCGTTCAAGCACTTTGCTGAAAAAAGCGGTCATTGAAATCGAACATACTCACCCTTACGGCGCGCTTTTTAACTTCGATGTCATGTGTCGACAAGGCAAAACCATTTCACGACGCTCATCTTACATGCGCCCAAGGCCGTGCCTAATTTGTGATGATATTGCGCAGCGATGTGCCGCACTAAAGCGCCATTCACCACAGCAAATTGAGCAAGCAATCTTATCGATCATAAACAAGTAATAATCACCAAAACAAAAGCGCTGGAGTTCCAGCGCTTTTTTGGTTTATTGGCTCACTTCTGATGGCTGCTGAGCTTGCTTCACTATCTTCATCGCTTTTCTTTTCACTTGATAGGCGGAGGTTTCCAAGTCAAACAGCTGCTTGAGATGTAGGTAGGTCGTTCTTGGTACTAGCTTCTCAATCATCTCCCATTGATTATCAAAAAGTAAATTTCTCACTAGTGACGCGGACACAGGGAGGTTCTCGCATTCGACGCGTGGGATCTCACTTAACGTAATGGGCGCATCTTGTAAGATTGGCGTGGATAACCATTGCTGCATTTGCTGATTATAAAATCGTGTGACGGCACAAATCGGCTCAGTTCCCACGAAGCGATGCGTAATGCCTAACGCAGGGGCGATATGACTGCGAAAGATCTGGAGATCCATGGCCGTATGACAATAGTTAATGACCCCTTCATCTTTTAAGAAGTAACTTGGAAACGTCGCGCGAGAGATGATGTAATCTGACCCTTCATGCACGATGACATTGGGAAGGTCTCTCAAACCCGCTTTGATCATCAACAACCTATCTTGGTAGGTAAAAAAAGAACGATCCTCTTTTACCACAAACAGGTGTACCCAATCGCATTGTGACGCTGCGTGCTCCACCAAGTAACGATGGCCATTCGTGAACGGGTTTGCGTTCATGACAATGCTGCCTATTGTTTCCCCTTCTCGCTTGAAAGCGCGTAACTCGTCACAGTAATCGGTTAGACGATGTCGACTGTTCTCTAGCAATATCACACGGTTTTTCACAGAAGTCAGCTTGTAAAAACCAGCTTGCTTAAATAAGCGATAGTTATCAGGTTTGGTATAAATGAACAGGTTGTAGCGCCCCAAATCATAAGCCATTGTCACTAGCTCGCTTAGGAGTGATGTGGACAAGCCTTGCCCTTGAACACTTTCATCGACCGCTATTGATTTGAGCGTGTTGCCAGCCAAACCGCCTGTTGCAATGATGGAATGGCTCGAATACGCGACGACGAAAAACTCTACGTCCTGATCGACTCCGAGCCCCATTTTAGTCAGAAATTCCCTCACTGCTCCCATTTTTCGTGAGTTTTGCCTTTGGATTTGTTCGAAGCGGTATGACATGAGCACGGCTCTTTTGGTTAAGTTTGCCCTTTAATTATCAATCTCCCCTGCACGACAAAGGATGAATCGCGTCATAGCTAGAGACAGGGAAAACTTATTAAATGGCGTTAATTGTTTTTATTCAGATACAGGGCGTTGACCCAAGTAAAAAGAAAAGCCAATTAATCGAAATCAATTGGCTTTGTGCATTACGGCTTAGTTAGCCATTAAGCGGGTTGCTGAACTTGCTTACGCTTTTTCATCATACCGATAATTGGTAGCGCGATAGACAGAACAGTAATACCAATCAATACTTGTGACACTGTCGAACTTGCAAAGATAGACAGATCTTGGTTAGAGATTCTGAACGCCTGACGGAACGACTGCTCCATGGTTCCACCCACGATAACCGCAAGGATCATCGGTGCTGTTGGAATGTTCGCACGCTTCATCACAACCCCTGCCACACCTAAAATCACTAGGATGTAGAACTCAATCACTGAGTTACTGATTGCGTAACAGCCGATAAACGCTAGACCAAGTACAATTGGGTAAAGCACTTTAGGTGGAATAGCCAATACGCGAACCAAGACACCCGCTAGAGGAATGTTGACAACCGCTAGGATGATGTTTGCAACGAACATACTGGCGATTAGACCCCAAGCTACGTCAGCGTGTTGAACGAACAGGAGCGGACCAGGCTGAATACCCAGCATCAGCAGTGCGCCCATCATTACCGCCGTTGTACCTGAGCCTGGTACACCTAGCGATAGCATTGGAATCATCGCACCGATTGATGCTGCGTTGTTCGCTGATTCTGGAGCCGCTAGACCTTCGATTGCGCCATCACCAAACTCTTCACTGTGCTTAGAAAGTTGCTTCTCGTTGTTGTAACACATTAGAGAGGCCATAGTACCACCAGCACCGGGTAGAGAGCCGATGATGAAACCTACTGGCGCACTACGTAGGATTGCCCACTTAGAGCGTTTCCAGTCGTCACCTTCAATCCAAATACGTTTAAATTTAGTTTGTGCTTTCTTCGTACCCTTACTCAAAGAACTAAAGCTCTTGAATACTTCACCCATCGCGTAGATACCGATGATGACCACAAGGAAATCAATACCCGTTTGTAGGTGCAAGTTACCAAAGGTAAAGCGTTCTGTGCCGGTTTGAGCGTCAATACCTACCGTTGCGATAGCAAGACCAATCACCATAGAAAGGAAGCCTTTGAGCATATTCCCTTTCGACATGGATGCCGTCATTGAAAGTGCCGCCACCATAAGTAGGAAGTATTCCGCAGGGCCAAATTTCAAGGCAAAGCCAGCAACTGGCTCAGCCAGTAGTGTCATCAATACCGCTGCAATCATACCGCCAATCAGAGAGGCAATCGCCGAGATAGCCAATGCCGATTCCGCACGTCCCTTCATCGCCATTGGATAACCATCGAACGTCGCAGCTAAGGCTGCCCCGTCCCCAGGCGTGTTGATCAAGATAGAGCTACGTGAACCACCAAACATCGCGCCGATATAGACACCTGTCATGGTGATCAATGCAGCGGTTGGGCCCATTGCAAATGTCATTGGTAGCAATACCGCGACCCCAGTTGCAGGACCTAAGCCCGGCAGCATACCTACGATGGTACCTAACACACCGCCGACGGTGACAAGAAGTAGGTGATAAGGCTGAAAAGCAACACCAAACCCGTTAAATAAGTTAACAAAAATATCAGACATACAAGCGCCTTAACCCATAAAAGGTAGTGGTGGAAGACTAATGGCCAGCAGAGTGTTAAAGATAAAGAACACACTAACCGAGAATGCAACAGCTACCAGTGCACTCTTCTTCCATGCCTTAATGCCACTGGTAATCGTAAGCATCGCGAATAGGAAGAAGAAAGTGCTAATAACGTAGCCAAGCGTGTCGAACAACAAGGCGTAAACGATTGAAACAATACAGGTGTACAAGATACGTTTGCGGTCAAACTTCTTGGTTTCATCTTCATTGATGAGGTCTACGTATGCTTGAATCGACGCTTTGATGTTGCTTTTTGCCAGTAAGATACCGCCAACAATAATGGCGAGTACGGCGACTCCCATTGGGAAATAGATGGGATCTAATGGATTTCCAAATGCTGCCCTAGGCATTGCATATGTCATACCACCATAAATAAGACCAAAAGCGATGCTGAATATGCCGGTAAATGCATCCCAGTTTGGACTAACTTTTTTATTTTCCATTTTGAATCCTTTTCGAACCGAGAGAGAAACTTGGTCATAGAAGGTTAGAGCGTTTTGACACGCCCTAACCCACTAACAGGGAACGTTAGCGTTTAAAGATTTCTGCAAGAATCTCTTTGTACTGCTCATTGGTTTGAGCTAAGAACTTCGTGAAATCCTCACCGTTTTGGTATGCCGCATCCCAACCGTTACGCTTACGAGCTTCTGCCCACTCTGGTGTTTCAACCATATTTTTAAGTGTGGTGTTCCAGTAAGTGACCGCGTACTCGGGCATGTCTTTTGGTGCAAACAGACCGCGCCAGTTTTCGAACGTTGCGTCGATGCCCTGTTCTTTAACCGTTGGGATTTTCGCCACTTGGCCTTCACCCACTCGCTTAGATGCGGTTTGCGCTAGCGCACGAAGATTGCCACTTTCAACTAGCTGCGCCACATCGCCAAGACCGGTCGAAATGAGGTCAACGTGTCCACCCAGTACTTGAGCCACCGCACCGCCGTCTTGAAACGAGATGTAGTCGATCTGGTTTAGGTTTGGCACGCCCGCAGCTTTGGCGATCAATAGGAACTGGATGTGGTCCATACTACCTGCCGCCGAAGTACCGCCGACTTTTACCGATTTTGGATCTTTCTTAAGCGCTTCCATAACCTCATTGATAGAGGTGTATTTTGAGTCTTTAGAGACAACGAACGCGCCATAATCGGTAATCAGACGAGCCAGAGGGGTGGTATCTTCGTAGCTGTATTTGCTTGAACCAGTTAGGTGCGTCAACAAAATTGGTGGAGAGTAAACGGAGATTAGCTTGTCACTACCCTTCTGTGTTTGCATGTACGCTAAGTTTACCGCGCCACCACCACCAGGGCGGTTGGTGATTGGCATATTAGCTTCTACAAGCCCAGTATCTTTCAACGTTTTAGCAACGGTACGGATGGTTAAATCCCAGCCACCGCCAGCACCAGAAGGAGCGACAAAAGAAAGTGTCTTAGGTGGGTAATCCTCTCCAGCGATACTCGTTAATGGAAGAGCAGCAATCGAGGTCATTGCCGCTCCAATCATCAAGCTCTTAAGTTTCATGTTCATTCGATATACCTATTATGGTTATGTTGTTTTGATTTCAACCAGCGACAAAGGGGTACAGATCCCGCACCAATTGATGAAGTTATTATTGAATGAACAGTGAAAAGGTAATGTGATACGTCACCTTATAAATTAGTTGTTTAATGTAGGTTATGGCGTTAATGGACTTTACTCAAATGATAATATTAAGCCATTGTATTTATTAAATAATAGGTAACAGAAACTCACACCACACCCTGTTGTTACGTGGTGAGGGTTAATGGTAAAAATCGCCGAATGGCTATAACAAAAGGCAGGCAAGTAACGCAAAAGCGCCAGACAAAAACAGCTTGTTGCTCAATGTTAGATCGATACTGGAAGGGAGTGATTGTTCCTCAGTGTCCGCCATAGAGGCGGCAACACGAGTCGCTTTTGCTGGACTGTGTTTGAGATGAGAAAGACGCCTTGGCGCGCCGACCATAAAGACGGTGCCAAGGCTCCATTGTATGACTAACGCATAAAAGAAATAGTCGCTGACAAAGTTAAGTTGGGGAGTGTTCAGCAAGACAAAAGAACCATGCAACATCGCCATAATGAAGCCATTACACAGCAAAATAAATCGAATCAACCTAAACATAAGCGCTCCCTGTTACCTCAACTAAGAACCAGAAATACGGGCTTCGCTCTCGCCGTTATCGCCAAAATCCAAGCTCGACACATAGACTCGGAAATAAAATACCGACATCAAAACCACCACAATGGAAGAGACAAGCTCAGCAATCAATCCTGAAATAAGAAGGTGATTGAACCCCGCCCCATCTGGCGCAGATAACAGCAAATCCATCACCAAACCACCGCCGCCAATCGCCAGAGCACCGAGCATCAATGTCGAGGTGTAAGATTGTGTTTGCCCCCAACTGCTGCTCATCGCTTCAAAAGGCGTTCGCTTATTGAGTACAGATTCAAACTCCGCAAACCCATAGCGAGCGGATAAATAAATCCCGGGAATAATGAGCACCATCAAGCCGACTAAAACAGCAAGACCATACATCAAATGCACACAAAACAGACGCAACCATTCATAAAGAGAAACAGACAACTCTGGTTTGCTGCCCGTCACAACGGATGCCATGTACTTGATCAATCGGCAAACATAAAATGCTTGCCCAAGTGCGTAGACCGCCAAATAGAGAGAAAACAACAAAACATTATCTTGTTCGGTGGTGTTCAAGTACGCGCCAAACGCCGACATGGCAAGGAAGAACGGCCCCACAATAGTGAAAATAGGACCGCGATGTGAGCGAAGAAAGTTGGCGCTATCAATGAGTAATTTAATCATCCTGACATTGGCGAGTTCAATTTATGGTTGACCAATCATATCAGAAAGATAGCGCAGATGTGACTCAGGTAAAGTGACTACGTGTTGTCCGCGCTGGTCGGCTTCACTCTCGTCAGGTTGAGAATCACCGTCGCAATTACAATCGCGATAGCAATGGAGACAAAACGCATAAACTCTGCGTTGAGCGGTTCACTTCCTTGGTAATTGAGTAATTGATTGAGCAAAACGATAAAATTGGTAAAAAGGAGTTGGTAAACGCTTAAGCGGCATTGACGACGAATAGCAAAACTCGCAAGCTGAAGCCCCATAAAGCAACTCACACCAAAAACTGCCCAAGTCGGCATCATCAATATCGAGTGAGCAATCATAATCGGTAATGTGGCGAGAATACCGACCAAGGTCGCCACCAAACGATTATTACGAAAAATTCTCTGGTCCCTCGATATTGGAATTTTAATCATGCTTCCAAGGGTGATGGCAATTAACAATGTTTGAGAGCTGCCCGTGCCCACCAAAAGGTACATCGCGATCAATACTGTAGTCGCTTTAAACAAGATCAACCCGATATGGGTCTGTGCTCCATCCATGTCCTGCTCGTCTGGTAGCACCTCCTTTTCATCACCAGGAAACAGAATGAAACTCGCATAAGTGACAGCGATGGCAATCAGGAAGGTTTCCAATATGAGCCAAGGTAAGTAGGTGACGGCGATATGAAACTGTAGGTTGACGGTAAACGTAATGACAATAAACAAAAGCAGAAACGTCGCCAGCATATCCTTGGGGTCATTATGGCTGCGATAAAAGCTCCAAAACAGCGACAACCAACAGAACAGACCAAACCCAGTAGGAGAGTCCACCAGCACCTGCCCAACAAGAAGAACGCCTAAACTCGTTACTGCGATTAACACAAACAATTTAGCCATCATACTCACTGGCGGTCTCATCGGCATGATGGTCAAAAATATCACCACAAACAACGGGGCAAGAACTGGTAGAACAGCCCCTTGTGCAATCTGATAAAAGAGCAACAGAGTCGGTGCAATGACTAGCCGAATGATCGGGTTCGCGGTACTATGAAACATAAGTCCAGATACTCACGACTCTCATCCAGATACCCGCTAGAAACTCTCCGAAACTACTTTGCTCGGTGTAAAACGCCACGGTAGCTTGAGAGCCGTAACGAATGTTGCTTAGTTCCGAAAGATTATCGAACTCTATATTGACAGGATAACGCTGAGGCGTTGTATTGCCTTGACTGGCATTCAGAAAGCCCGTTTCCGGATCGATGCTATTGCTTCCACCCGTGCCCCAGCCGATGCTCTCGACTTTACCCGACAACACTCGACCAGGAAGCGCGTCCAGAACAATTTTTACGCGTTGACCCGGCTTGATGTACTCCATCGAATTTTCACGCACAAGAGCAGACAACCAGACATTCCTCGGGTCGATAAACGTCAGCACGGGCGCACCAGAAGAAACATGCTGACCCGTGGTCAATTGCATGTTGGTCACAACACCTCTTGATGGCGCGACAACTTCCGTCTTCCTTAGGTCCAGTTCAGCTTTCTCTAAACTCGCCATTGCTGCCAAAATTTGTGGATTGTTTTCACCTGTAGGACCGAGGTTTTGTTTCGCTTGAACTAACGAGGCTTGCGCCGCATCCAACGACGCTTGAGCGCGCTCTTTTGCTTCATTAGCATTATCAAGATCAGACTGACTTAATACACCTCGATCAGCAAGCTGTTTGGTTCGATTTGCTTGCTCTCTGGCATTATCTCTTGCAGCCAACGCATCGACGACTTTAGCCTGTGCAACCTCTACAGCAGCGGTGCTTGCGCCAATATTTTGCCCTGCTATTGCTAAGTTTGCTTGCGCCGATGCCAATGCAATCTCATAGTTTCGCGGATCGATGCGAAACAACAATTCGCCTTGCTCGACCACTTGGTTGTCGTTCACATCAACAGAAACGATGTTGCCTGACACTTCTGGTGCGATTCGTACCAAATAGGTATGCACCTTAGAGTCTGTGGTAATCGGAGTAACACGATCCGACCATAGGCTGTATAACCAAACCGTAAGAACGGTACAAATGATATAGAGACTTAATTTACGTGAGGATTTTTCTGCAGTAGACATGGCAAACTCATCAAATTTAACTTGCCATTACTGTACTCTCAGAACAAATTTGTTGCCATTAAAAGGCATACTTTTAGCCTAAATTACTCGAAGTTGCCGTATTTTTTAATAAGAAGCCAAGTACATTTAGGGCGCGATTCAGTCAATCTACAGCGAGCTATTAGTGTGATTTTGAAAGTGATAAAGATTGGAAATTTTGGAGCGTACTGCGGGAATCGAACCCGCATCATCAGCTTGGAAGGCTGAGGTAATAGCCATTATACGAAGTACGCATAGAAATGATGTTGCTAATGTCTTGGAGCGTGCAGCGGGAATCGAACCCGCATCATCAGCTTGGAAGGCTGAGGTAATAGCCATTATACGATGCACGCTTCATCGTGAAGACCGTTTCAATATGCCACAGATAACTGAAAAGAAAAGTCTTTTTTGACGTATTTGGTTTGACTGGTGATTTGATCACCACTTCGGTCTATATTTGACGTCACTCTGCTGATTTTGTTTTCACCGACAAGATCTCAGCCAATTGAGTGAGGCACCTTCCACTAAACGGAAGGTGCCAGCGTGAATTAGATGTTCGCTGCTGCGATGTACTGATTCAACTCTTCGTTCGATACTGTAGTCACATGTTGGTCATTTAGGTAAAACGCAACGCTGTCGCTTGCCTTTTCACCGCGAAGGACTTGAGTCGTTCCATCGATGTATGAGATGTCCATCTGCATGGTATTTTCATCGATTTGATGCATAGTCGCTTTTTCGATGTTGCCATTGTTCGCCAGCGGTACTGTGGTTAGCGCGCTGTCGAGTTGATCATTGACCTTGATGTAGTTTTTTGTCGGCATATCCACTACCGCAGGAGACTTACCGGTAATTGGGTTTTTGCCCGTCCAGAACTCAACTGCGTTAAAAATAAATAAGTCTGCTGCGCCAGCGATACCGTAAACCGGTGAAAGAAGTAGGAACATGCCTTCACGACCGTAACGGTTATCAACCACTTCTAGGTTGAATTTAGAGACCATACCCGTGATGCCCATTTGACCCATACAGCCCGTTAGTGAGGTTAATCCAAGACCCGCAACAACCGCCATTTTAATAGCATTCGATTTCATAATATTTACCCTCAATTAAGATGGCGCGCATCCTACTCCTCAATCATTTATAATCAATCTCCCCCACTCCACATTTGACAGAAACTTAACTGTGTTAAGGCTCTGTTTTTAATAGCTTATTTTGCAACCAATCCAGAAAAACCTCTCATTCACCCAAGAAATCGGACTCATCACCTAAATATCATCCAATATGCACCTGACAACATATTTGTTATATACAAATCACTAATAAATACGCCAAAAAACTGGCTGTTATCTGGTTAAATTATAAACAGATAGTTTTATCAACCATGCAAATGTTAAAAATAATGCATCACGCCAGCCGCTTCTTATTGGTCTATATCTCTATATAAACACATAAAACCAGTGAAAAAGTTTAAAATTACCGATCATTGTTAGTAAAAATCAGAACTGTTTTCTAAGTCATGTTTTCCGACAAAGATGTTGCGAACTAATAGATAAAATGAATAATAGCAGTTGTTACACACATGTAACAAAACACAACATCATATAAATATTATTCATATAAACTTTAATGCACAGGCAGGAAAAGCATGACAAAGCGTATCTCGCTTGCCCTTTTGGCGAGCACATTTGCAGGTAGCGCTGCGGCTTCCAACTTGGATGACAAGATCAACGAAGTAGTAGCACCCATCGTCAACCCATTTGTAGGAATGATCTTCTCGACCATTCCTTTCCCTTTTACTGACGTACAGGTGCCGTGGATCGTTCTTTGGTTGGTTGTAGCAGCTCTTTTCTTCACGTTTTACCTTGGCTTCATCAATGTTCGCGGCTTCAAGCACGCGGTACAGTTGGTGTCTGGTAAATTCTCTGATCCAAAAGCGAAAGAAGATGGCGAAGTATCCCATTTCCAAGCTCTAACAACGGCGTTATCGGGCACCGTTGGTCTAGGTAACATCGCAGGTGTTGCGGTCGCTGTCTCTATTGGTGGCGCAGGTGCAACATTCTGGATGATACTTGCCGGCCTACTTGGTATGTCCAGTAAGTTTGTAGAGTGTGCTCTTGGTGTGAAATACCGAAACACAAACCCTGATGGCTCCGTTTCAGGTGGTCCTATGTACTACCTGAGCAAAGGTCTGGCAAATCGCGGCAATGCAGCGTTTGGTCGTACTCTTGCAGTGCTGTTCTCTGTGTTCGCTATCGGTGGTTCTCTTGGTGGCGGTAACATGTTCCAAGCAAACCAAGCGTTCAAACAGGTTGTAGGCGTAACGGGTGGCGATGCTTCATTCTTCGCAGACAAAGGCTGGTTGTTCGGTCTGATCCTCGCGGTTATCGTTGGTATCGTTATCATCGGTGGTATCAAATCTATCGCGAAAGTGACTGAGAAAGTTGTTCCATTTATGGCGACGATCTACGTTGGTGCAGCGCTGGTTATCCTACTGATTAACTTTGATAAGATTGATGACGCATTTGGCGCTATCTTCCACGGTGCATTCACTGGTGAAGGTATAGCGGGTGGTGTTATCGGCGTACTTATCCAAGGCTTTAAACGTGCAGCGTTCTCGAACGAAGCGGGTGTCGGTTCTGCGGCGATTGCTCACGCAGCAGTAAAAACAAAAGAGCCAATGTCTGAAGGTTTTGTCTCTCTACTAGAACCTTTCATCGACACGGTTGTTATCTGTACCATGACCGCATTGGTTATCATCATTACCGGTTACCTTGATACTGACCACGGCCTTGCAGGCGTTGAGCTAACTTCAGCGGCATTTGGTAGCGCAATTAGCTGGTTCCCATACATCCTTGCGATTGCGGTTGTTCTATTCGCCTTCTCTACCATGATCTCTTGGTCATACTACGGCTTGAAAGCGTGGACTTACCTATTCGGTGAGAGCAAAACAGCAGAGCTTATCTTCAAGGTGAAATTCTGTGTATTTGTTGTTATCGGTGCGGCAATGAACCTAGGTCCTGTTATCGACTTCTCAGATGCAATGATCTTCGCGATGGCGTTGGTGAACATTGTTGGTCTATACATCTTGGTTCCTGAAGTGAAACGTGATCTAGCGGATTACCTAGAGCGTTTCAACGCGGGCAAAGTGTACAAAGTACAACAGAAGCAAAACTTAACTGAGCAGCCAGAGTCTTAATGGCAAGCTCTTAGCAAAACAGCAGGTCTTGGCCTGCTGTTTTTGTTTTGACGAGTTTGATTTTATTTACTGGCAATACTTTCGATTACAGGCAATAACTCTATATCTACTAAACCCTAAACCTTCAAACTGGCACTTCCTGCTGACAAATCACTTAATGTAAATCGTGATTTACTCTCTCCCTCAAGACAAAGTTAAGCACAATTTAACATATTGGTTACACTTACCTTAAACCGTAGATACCAATATTCATTGCTAGATTGTTATGTATTGGCAGTTGAAAAGTACGTGGTGAGAATCATCTTTGGTAATTTGTTTCAAATGAGACCTCCACGACTCACTCAAAGGTATCTACCTTGGCTAAAGCCGAAACATGGCGTTAGTCAGCTATGCGTTTGATTTGGTGCGATCCACCGGACAAAGGCGATGAAGGAGATTCCGATGAACGTACAAGCTCTACCCATGCTGCGATTTATCGACCATTTGGGTGAATCTGTCAATCAACTACCAAGCTGGGCAGATTCCGCAACCCTAACGCAGTACTACAAAGACATGGTAATGTCGCGAACCTACGACAACAAAGCCGTCGCACTCCAGCGCACTGGCAAACTGGGCACCTACCCCTCTCACTTAGGCGCCGAAGCGTATGGCGTTGCTATTGGCCATGCCATGCACCCAAACGACGTGTTTATCCCCTACTACCGAGATATGCCTGCGATGTGGGTGCGCGGTGTGCCAATGGAAAAAAATTTGCAGTATTGGGGCGGTGATGAACGAGGCAGTGATTTCAACGCCAAAGATGGAACACCCAGTGCAGATTTGCCTTTCTGTGTTCCGATTGCCACTCAATGCACCCATGCCGTTGGCGTCGCTTCCGCGCTGAAAATCGAAGGCAATCACCGAGTTGCTCTTGTCACCTGTGGTGATGGCGCAACCTCCAAAGGCGATTTTTTAGAGTCCATCAACTGCGCAGGAGCATGGAATTTACCCTTGGTCTTTGTCGTCAACAATAACCAATGGGCCATTTCCGTCCCTCGTCAGCTCCAGTGTGCGGCGGATTTTCTTGCCGAAAAAGCCAAGGGCGCAGGTATCGAGGGCATCACTGTTGACGGCAACGACATTGTCGCTATGCATGATGCCGTACTTACCGCCTTAGACCGAGCAAGAAAAGGCAAAGGCCCGACTTTGATTGAAGCGATCAGTTATCGCCTTAGCGATCATACTACCGCCGATGATGCGACTCGTTACCGCAGCGACGACGAGCTTAAACAAGCGTGGCAATATGAACCCATTTCGCGCCTTAAACAACACCTTTCCCAAACAGGTGCATGGGATGAAAGCCAAGATGAGTCGTGGCTCAAAGCATGCAAAGAAACAGTTGAGCAAGCCGTTGCCAACTACCTGAGCATTGTCCCCGAGGCACCAGAAACCGCGTTTGACTACCTTTATGAAACCGCCCCTGTCGAACTCAATGAACAGCGAGACGCTTTGATCAACAAGGCAATGCGAATGCAAGGAGGTCATCATGGCTGAAATGACTCTCGTTGAAGCGGTCAACCTCGCCCTCCACCACGAAATGGCAAAAGATGCCAACGTGATTGTGCTTGGCGAGGATGTCGGTGATAACGGCGGCGTATTTCGCGCAACCGTAGGCTTAAAAGAGAAGTTCGGCTTACGACGCGTGATCGACTCCCCTTTAGCAGAAGCGTTGATCGGTGGTGTAGCTGTGGGAATGGCAACCCAAGGTTTGCGCCCTGTTGCTGAGTTCCAGTTTCAAGGATTTGTTTTTCCGGCTATGGAACACTTAATGTGCCACGCAGCCCGAATGCGCAACCGAACTCGGGGCCGACTCACCTGCCCTGCGGTCTTCCGTGCTCCCTTTGGCGGAGGTATTCATGCCCCAGAACATCACTCTGAAAGTATCGAAGCCTTGTTCGCTCATATTCCGGGCTTCAAAGTTGTGATTCCTTCTTCGCCCCAGCGCGCTTACGGTTTGTTGCTCGCCTCCATTCGCAGCAACGATCCGATTCTCTTTTTTGAACCCAAACGCATCTATCGAACCGTCAAGTCAGAAGTGGTCGACAGCGGCGAAGCGCTCCCGCTCGACACGTGCTTTACGTTAAGAAAAGGGCGCGACATCACACTTGTAACGTGGGGCGCGTGCGTTGTTGAGTCGTTGCAAGCGGCCGAAACCCTATCCAAACAAGGGGTTGAGGTTGAAGTCATCGATCTGGCAAGCATCAAACCTCTCGATATGGACACCATATTAAAGTCACTGGAAAAAACTGGACGACTGCTCGTGGTACATGAAGCGAGTCGGAGCGGTGGCGTTGGCGCAGAGATCGTTACTCGGGTGGCGGAAAAGGCGTTGTGTATTCTCAAAGCACCACCAAAACGGGTCACAGGGATGGATACCATCATGCCCTATTACCGAAATGAAGATTACTTCATGATTCAAGAGCAAGACATTGTCTTAGCAGCCAGAGAGCTAGTGGAGGGCTGGAAATGAAACGCTTCTTACTACCCGATTTAGGCGAAGGATTAGCCGAATCAGAAATTATCGAATGGCATGTCAGCGAAGGCGATCATGTCGAGTTGGATCAAACCGTATTAACGGTGGAAACTGCCAAAGCGGTTGTCGAAGTTCCTGCGCCTTATAGCGGCACGATCATCAAGCGATACGGGAGCGAAGGCGATGTGGTCAACATTGGCACGCTGTTGTTGGAAATTGAAGAGAGCGAAGCCGCGGTGTCGGTTGCCTCGACTCAAACGGCTGATGCAGCAACGGTTGTTGGCAATGTTTCTCAAGCGGCTCATCACGTTGCCGTGGACAATTTTTGGGTCGGCAATGACAGCAACCATAATGATTCATCACCCGTGATCGCCATGCCCTCGGCACGCTTGCTAGCGAAAAAACTCGGCGTGAATATTGATAGCATTGAAGGTACGGGTGATAAAGGCTTGATCACCGACGATGATATCTATCATGAGGCAGGAAGGCAGCAGCCCGGTACCGAAGTGCTCAAAGGGGCGCGTCGCACTATGGTTTCAACCATGACAGAATCCCACCACAATGTTGCTTCCGTCACCATCACTGAGGAAGCCAATTTAATCAATTGGCCAGAAGGCGAAGACATCTCCTCTCGGTTAATTCAAGCTGTGGTCTACGCGTGCCAAAAAGAACCCGCTTTGAATGCCTGGTTTGATGCCGATACCATGACGCGCTGCGTGCATAGCACCGTCAACATCGGGATCGCTGTCGATAGTGCTCACGGTTTATACGTACCGGTACTTCGTCACGCTGATACGCAGAATCCGGAGCAAGTCCGGCAGTGGCTTAATGAAACCGTCAAAGGCATTCGAGAGCGAAAAATAGGCAGAGAGCAACTGCAACACGCCACTATTACGTTGTCAAATTTTGGCGCCATCGCGGGTATTTACGCTACGCCCGTCGTTTCGCCTCCGCAAGTCGCTATTGTTGGCGCTGGCCGAATCATCGACAAACTCACTCTGGTTAACAACCAGCCTGTGATGACTAAAGCAATGCCACTTTCTATCACCTTCGACCATAGAGCCTGTACCGGAGGAGAAGCCGCGCGCTTTACCAAAAAGTTGGTGGAACACCTCGAGAAATAGCACACCAACCACAAAAACGCCGAATCAAAATTCGGCGTTTTGCTAACCGTTAGATTTTGAAGTTGCTCACCAACCCATCGAGTTGTTTGGACAGCTGCATGAGATGTTCGCTGCTGGCGTTCAACTGTTCGGCCACCTGAGCGGTTTCCCCCGTAAACTGATTGATTTCTTCAACGTTGCGATTAATTTCACCCACCACGCTCGATTGCTCTTCGGTTGCCGTCGCCACTTGAATATTTTGATCACTGATATGAGTGATATGCTGCTCTATCTGCTGCAATGATTCGTTCGCTTCAGCCGCACTGGTGACCACAAGCAAGCTTTGATCTCGACCATTTACCATTGCGCTCACCGCACGATTGGACTCACCCTGCAAGCGGTCAATCACGCCTTGAATTTCCTCAGTCGAGTCCGCCGACAAGCTGGCTAACTTGCGTACTTCATCCGCTACGACAGCAAATCCTCGACCTTGCTCACCCGCGCGGGCGGCTTCTATCGCAGCATTAAGTGCTAGCAAGTTCGTTTGTTCTGAAATTCCGCGAATCGTATCCAAAATGGAGCTGATATCTTCGACTTGGTTGGCGAGGGACGTCACCACTTCGCTCGCCTGCTCTAGCTCTCGTTTCAGCTCGCTAATTTGCTCACCCGCACTGCCAACAACGTGCGAACCTGATTGTGCTTGGCTTGTCGCTTCTTTGGCAACTTCGGCGGCTTGCGCTGCATTGGTAGCAATTTCACTCACTGTCGCCCCAAGCTGATGAATCGCTGTCGCGACTTGCGTCGTTCTATCGCGCTGGTTAGTGCAATGCCCTTGCGTAAGCCCTGCATGTTCAGAGACTTGTCGCGCGGTCATCGCCAGTTGTGTAGAGTTCATCGCCACATCTTTGATCGACTCATGCACGCGGCTTACAAAAGCGTTAAAACTGGCCGCTATCGATGAAAGCTCATCTTTACCGTCTAGCACTAAACGTGTATCCAACGCCATGTTTTCCGCAGCATGGGAAATGGAGTTTTGTAAGTACGCGACACGACGCTTTAGGCTCAACACAGTAACAGCGGAAATAATCAATGAAATGACCAATCCAATCCCGATGATGGTGAACAGTTGGGTTTGGCCAACATTGTAATCTTGTTCACTCTGCGCGTACTGTGCCTCGGCCTGAACCAACAAGGTATCGAGAATCTTATTGGCGTGATTTTTCAGCACACCATAAGTTTTCGCATATTTCGCTTTATAAATTTGGCGTGCGCTTTCAAGATCATTGTTTTCCAGCACGGCAAGCATCGGCGTAAGCTCCTCTGCGACCATACGCTCAAACTCTCGCAAAAGTTTGCTCACCTCTTGCTTAAGCTCTGGCGTGGCTTGCGCTTGAACTGCGTATTCAATGGCTTGGCGCATTTCGGGGATGTCTTCTTCTCGCGTTTCCTTCACGCGAGTTAATACACCTTTTTTGTCACGTAGAGAGCTATCTTGCAGCAGCATCATATCGATACCCACACGCATTCGCGGGATCCGCGAGGCCACTTCAGCCATGGATCGCATCGGCGCAGACGTGTTGAGGAAGAGTTTTTCTGATTGGAGCTGAATACGAGACATACTGTTGAAACCAGTGATGCCGATGATAATCAGTGCTAAACATGGCAGAAGTACCGCAAAAATAAGGCGGCTTTGTAGGGTAAACTTATTGGCAAACATTGTCGTTCCTTCTTACAACTTTATTATTATTGTTACAATTTATACTTTTGATGATAACGACATGCTTGGGTATGAGACACCTTTCTTAATGCTGTTTATGTCAATCAATGACGTTTATGGTTTTTATGTACAAAAGCCTTGAGGCGACCTCCAAATCGCGCTCAAGGCTTGCGGTGAAAAGCGCTCTGTTAGTGAGCCAGTAAACTGTTGAGTTTGGGCAAAATTTCAAATAGATCGCCGACCAAACCGTAATCCGCCACCTCGAAAATCGGCGCATCTGGGTCACTGTTGATTGCAACCACCACCTTCGATGCCTTCATGCCTGCAACATGCTGAATCGCCCCTGAGATTCCCACCGCGATGTAGAGATCCGGCGCTACAATCTTACCAGTTTGACCCACTTGCAGATCGTTGGACACATAACCCGCATCGACTGCGGCCCTTGATGCGCCAATCGCAGCATGTAAGCTATCCGCAAGGGATTCGACTAGGGCAAAGTTTTCTTTGCTGCCAACACCTCGACCGCCGGACACAACCACACTGGCTGAAGTCAAATCCGGTCGAGCACTCTCTGATCGTTGCTGCCCCACCAGCTCAGTGTTGATCGCGGGCAGGCTCACCTCGACAGGGACAATTTCACCGCTTGGTTGAACGCCAAGTGACGCTTTATCAAACGCGGATTCACGCACCGTGATCACCACTTTGTCATCCTGAGAGGTCACTTTAGCCAGCGCATTGCCGGCGTAAATGGGGCGTATCACCGTTCTAGCCGATTCAATGGCAATCACATCAGACAGCTGCCCAACATCAAGCAGCGCGGCGACACGCGGTGACAAATCTTTGCCAAATGAGCTTGCCGGCATCAATAAATGAGAATAAGGCTCCGCTACTTTGGCAACAATGGGCGCAAAACACTCAGCGAGTGGTGTACCTAGCGCTGGGTGAGCCGCAGCCAAAACTTTATCGACCTGTTCAATGCTCGCTAATGACTCACTGAGTGACCTGTGGTTTTCACCCAGCAACAGCACATCCACGCCAGAGCCTGAGATATGCTTTGCCACTTGGCGCGCAGCTTCAATGGCCGCGAGCGTGCCAGAAGAGATAGACTGACCATCATGTTCAGCTACAACCAAAATTCGTTCACTCATGGTGCTCTCCTTACTCGATCACTTTGGCTTCGTTGCGCAGTTTGTCGACCAGTTCCTCGACGGAGCTCACCATCACACCCGCCTGCTTAACGGGTGGTGCCATCACAGCTTCGATGGTTTGTGTCGGCTGATAGCTAACGCCTAAGGCCTCAAGGCTAAGAACCTCCATTGGCTTACGTTTGGCTTTCATGATATTGGGCAGTGACGCATACCTTGGTTCGTTTAGGCGTAAATCGGTGCTCACAATCGCAGGTAACGTAAGCCTAAGCTGCTCTAATCCTCCATCGACTTCTCGTTCGACTTCCACATAATCACCGTCGATATTCAACTTGGAAGCAAAGGTCGCTTGTGGACGCTGTGACAAAGCCGCTAACATTTGCGCGACTTGATTATTGTCAGTATCGATAGATTGTTTGCCCAGCAAAACCAGTGCTGGCTGCTCTTTACTCATCAGTGCATTGAGTATTTTTGCAACGCCAAGTGGCTGACATGTGTTATCAACCTGAACATGAATGGCTCTGTCTGCGCCCAATGCTAAGGCTGAGCGCAACTGCTCTTGGCACGCCTCATCCCCCAGCGATACCACGATTACCTCACTGGCGTGTCCAGCTTCTTTGAGTCGTATCGCTTCTTCGACGGCAATTTCGCAAAATGGATTGATGGTCATTTTTACATTTGTGTCTTCAACACCGCTTCCATCGGCTTTTACCCGAACTTTGGTGTAGGGGTCGATAACTCGTTTTATGGCGACTAGTACTTTCATATACCCTCCGGCCAAGTGCGTTAATTTGAAGCTTAGTAAAGTTTACGTTTACGTCAACTGTAACTATATTTACTCCAAGCTGCCGATTTTCGAGTAACCCTTATGGTCTTCAAGCGGCTTGTTGTCATGAAACCAAGTAAAGGTGAAATGCGATGGAAAGAGAGAGTATGGACTTTGATGTCGTCATCGTCGGCGCTGGCCCTGCGGGGTTATCAGCGGCTTGTCGGCTGGCTCAATTGTCTCAAGAACACGAGTACCCGTTTTCCATCTGCGTTGTCGAGAAGGCTCCCGAAATTGGCGCGCACATCCTCTCCGGCGCAGTATTTGAAACCACCGCACTTGATGAACTATTACCCAATTGGCGACAAATGGAGGCGCCGCTCTCAACGCCAGTCACGCAAGAGCACTTGGTTTATCTGACCACCGAGCACAACCATCTATCGATTCCAGAGTTTCTTACGCCCGACGCGATAAAAAATAGCCCAGAGAACAGAGTGATGAGTCTGAGTAAAATGTGTCGCTGGCTTGCTGATCACGCGCAGACTCTTGGCGTCGAAATCTTTCCTGGTTTTCCGGCTAAAGAGTTGTGCTTTGATGCTCAGGGGCAAGTGACAGGAGTCATTACCGCCGACATGGGGTTAGATAAATCAGGGGCAGCCAAAAACACGTTCCAACCCGGAGTCGTACTTAACGCCAAGCAAACCATATTTGC
Source organism: Vibrio sp. 16 (assembly GCF_963681195.1). Classification (NCBI taxonomy): domain Bacteria; kingdom Pseudomonadati; phylum Pseudomonadota; class Gammaproteobacteria; order Vibrionales; family Vibrionaceae; genus Vibrio; species Vibrio sp. 16. Next base: position 1,356,507 of record NZ_OY808998.1, on the reverse strand, counting down.
AGAGGGGGCTCGAGGTCACCTCGGAAAGCAGCTCCTGACTCATTATTCGCTTGATAAGGGCTGCCAACCTCAACACTACGCTCTGGGCATTAAAGAAGTGTGGCAACTACCCAATGGCGACCCGCGTTATCAACCTGGTCTTGTGCTCCATTCGATTGGTTGGCCGCTCAGCGAGAGCGACACAACTGGTGGCGGGTTTCTCTATCATCTAGAAGACAATTTGGTTGCCGTTGGCTTAATTACAGACCTCAACTATCAAAATCCTTACCTCAGCCCATTTGATGAGTTTCAGCGCCTTAAACACCATCCGCAATTTCGCCAGTACCTTGAGGGAGCCGAGCGCATCGCATACGGTGCACGCGCGATCGCAAAAGGCGGATTGCTTTCATTACCCAAACAACAATTCGCTGGCGGGTTATTGATTGGGTGTGACGCGGGTACACTCAATCCAGCGAAAATCAAAGGCTGCCACTGCGCGATGAAGTCCGGTATGTTAGCTGCAGAGGCCATATTCAGTGCACTGCAAAATAATCAAGACGAAGCCGATTACCACAGTTTATTTCGTGACTCTTGGCTTTACCAAGAACTTGACCAATCGCGTAACTTTGCGGGAATGGTGCACAAGTTTGGTCCTATATTGGGCGGTGCTCTCTCCTTATTTGAACAGCAAGTTTGGCAACGAATGACAGGTGGAACAAGCCAATGGAATGTAAGCGACCCACTCGCAGATCATGCCCAGCTGTTAGCCAAAACCAAGTTTCAGCCCATCGACTACCCTGCGCCAGATGGCATCATCAGCTTTGATAAGACCTCTTCGGTGTACCTATCATCGACCTTTCACGAAGAGAATCAGCCTTGCCATCTGCACATTGGCGACCAGCTCATTCCGATCAAACTGCATCTGCCCATGTTTGATGAGCCTAGCCAACGCTACTGCCCAGCTGGGGTGTATGAAATTATTGAGGTGGAGGGGCAAAGTCATCTTCAAATTAACGCGAGTAACTGTTTGCACTGCAAAACCTGCGACATCAAAGATCCATCCCAGAATATTACGTGGGAGCCGCCAGAAGGTGGCGGCCCCAATTACTCCATCATGTAACGTGACTAAAGGGAAAAGTCTTGAAGTACTTTTTGATGAAACATCATGCTTCGATTGAGCACATTAACGAGGTTTTGTTGCTCTAGCACCGTCAAGTCGCTCACCGTCAGGTTGTCGTTGATGTGTCTTAAGTCACTGTACTCAATCACCTGATTCATAAAACGCAGATGCCAGATGTGATCAAAGATGTAGACCATCTCTCGGTACGTTCTGGCATCTATTTCCTGCGCGGCAAACAACCCTTTCAACCGTTCAATGGTGTTGCATTCACGAATGTCGTGTTTAAGCGCATAGAGACGGCAGAAGATTTCCATCGGTCTTAAGCAATCTTTTAGATTGATCATCGCTCGCCCTTCACTCTTTTCCGTCACTAATTGGCCATCGCTATCTAGAGGGATCGCATGGTTCATACAGTTTTGCGCATACACTTTGAGAAACTCGGGGTTCTGCTTAAGTAGATGCTGGATATGGCTCTGAATCTTATCCGCCAGAGCAAACTCTCCGAATGTTGAGCGTATATCGAAAAACACATTGAGCTCCAAAATGCCCTCAGGTGTTGCTTGCTCAATCCAGCGAGAGAAGTTGGCTTGCCACTCCTTTTCACTCAAACACCATTGGTGATTAGACGCCATGATCAAGCCATCACAATAGCGATAGCCTGCTTGGTTCAACATCGCACACACCTTTTCTGCTAGGTGCAGGAAGTAGCGTCGCGTTGCCTTGAGGTCTTGGTCATCGGGCGTTTCAAAGACGATGGCGTTATCTTGATCGGAGAACAACGTCATGTCATGGCGGGCATTACTCCCAAAAGACAAAAACGAGAAAGGCACGGGTGGCTCACCAATCTCTTCAATGGTCAACTCAATAAAACGGCAGATTGCCGCGTCATAGGTTTGCCCTATTAACCGTCTTAGATGATCAGGTCGCGTCCCAGCAGCAATCATTTCACGAATCAGGTCGGTTAATCGGTTAAGCGATTCAACCACATGGCTATGACTTTCTCCTTGCTCAATATCCGCCACGATACTGCTACTGGTCTTGCGATAGTCAGAGCTGGCCGTCATCGAGTGGAAACTTGCGCCATAGACTTTGCGCACAATCGGACGAAATGAAATCACGTGACCGAGCTTTTCGGAAAGGAAAATGCGTGAAGTACTAAGGATAATGTCAATTTCACGGCCACTTTTGGTCACGATTTGCGCTTCAAACTCGTTGGGCTCAGCTTCATAGCTAAATAGCTTAAGGAGATGTTCAAGAACCTGGGAGTTTTGTTCCGCTGTCGAAAACAGCTGCTGCCAGATCGTTTGTGATTTTAGCTCGGTGTCGGTGTAGCCAAGCAGTTGGTGCAGCCGAGTATTGGAAAAGACAATTTTGCCATCGGCCTCCAAAATGTAGCCCTCATTCGATGATTCGACCAAAGCTTTATAACGGTTTTTCGCTTCATGCAAGGCAACTTCGGCGCGCATTTTGCGTTTTTCCATCGCTTTCGACTGGGCGATGACGTAGAACATGATAAGAGCTAAGCCGAGGGTAATCGCAACGAAAACGCGATACAGCGTGCTCTCGAGATGATCAATTTCCTGTTGTACATCTTCTAGGTAAACCCCAGTTCCAACGACCCACTGCCACTCTTCAACCCCTTCAACGTAGGTCATTTTCGGAGCAGTGATCGTGGCGTCATCTTTCCACTGCCAGAGGTATTCCAAATACCCTTCATGAGAGCTTTCGACCAGCTTTACCAACTCGACAAAAATAGGAAAATCCGAGCTTTTTTCGCTTTCGTAGTAATGGGTTAAATCTTGGTTGGTCAAGTCACTGCGGTACGGGTGCATGATCATTCTTGGATGCATGTCAGTAATGAAAAAGTAATCCTTGTTTTCCGGACCGTAGCGCATCGCTTTTATGTCTAGCGCTGCTTTACGTTGCGCCTCTTCTAAGCTGATTTCACCGCGTTTTTCCATTTCGACGTAGCGGTCAACAACACTCACCGCAGTGGAGGTGAGCTCTTTGAGCATCTGCTGCTTTTGTCCCACCATTGACGCTTCCACTAAAGGCAGAATGAGATAAATGATGGCGGTGACAAACAGGATGATGGCACTGATGGTTGGCAGCACAATTCTCAAACCAAAACGGCTTAAAGGGGAGTCTTGCTCACTTTGCACTGCGCTTAAGCCGCTGAAATAGTCAGCCAGTTCCGATTCATCAAGCACGTCGCCAAGTTGAGCATGGTGGCTAGTGTCGTGGTATTTCGCGGTGAAAGAGCCGTTTTCAAAATCCGCTCGGGTCGGTAGATAGCCGTGGTAATCGTCACGTATATGAGTTTCGAGCACATCTTTGATCTGTTGGCTGGTGTACTTATCACCGAACTCTTGGATCGCTTCGGCTAGTGCTTCTTTGCAATGACGAAAACGACGATGGGAATAAGGATCGAAATCGACTTTTTTCGCCATCGTCTCGTTGTGGCCTTGACCACTGTAATCGAAAAAACCGTCAATCCAACGGTGGATGTCTTCCGCTCGTATCCCATACAGGTGCTCTGTGCGATCGGCGTGTTCTGAAATTTTCATGCAGTATTAGCCACTTTCTTGCATATTGATAAATTAGTCAAAAATGTGTGGTGCGTAGCATTTTTATTACGAAGTAATCATCGTACCAATGACACCGAAGCATTATTTAATCGAAATCAATAATCACGTCATACCCCTTTCTTAGTATGAGGCCAATGTTTCGAAGTGATTTTTGACAAGATGCCCAAGAGTTGTCTTGTCTTCACCAACGAAGTGAACCTATGTTAGTCCCGCCTTTTCAATAAGATAAGGCTCTTGGTAGCGTCTGGGATGTCGTCTCGTACTGATCGAAGGTCAGTATACCAAGTGCAAGTGGAGCACTCATTGACATGGTTCAACTTCGTCTCATTACAAAGGAAGACGAAATGTCTAACAAAAGTAAAACCTTTTATAGGGATATGCGCAAGAAAGCGCATGAGTTTGAGAGCCGCGAAGAGTTTCTCAACCATGATCTAAAAATCATGAACTTCCGCCGCTGGGGTATTCATTTACCGTCACGCGATTACAGTGTCGAGCTTGAAGACTTAGTTCCAGCACTGGCGGCAACCATTGGTAAGGTGGTGATGGTGACCGCCATGGTTGCGGTATTTGCTGCACAATTTGGCTTATCTCCAGAGTTTGTCGCAGAAAACGTTCGCTATGAACTGCTGATCGCAGGTGCGCTGTTCGTTATCCTTTTCTCTGCAATTTTAAACCCTAACTCAAACTTGGCGGGCACTCATGGCCCGATGATTCCGTTAATCCCCTTAATTGCCGCAGCCGGTGGACACCCGCTCGCTTTAGGTATCATGGTCTGTATGTTCGGTTTTATCCTCGCCTATACCAAAGGGGGATCAAAGCTGATGACGCTGACAGGTGTTGGCGTTCGGGGCGGTTTGCTTATCTACCTTGGGGCGGTTGGCCTGATTGGCCAGATCAATAAAACTGAAGCGTGGGCAGCCAGTACCGATCAAGGCTACATCTCGTTTGCAGTCATTGGTGTCACCCTAGCCGTTTACGCCTACCTTGCGAAAATCAACAAGCGTTGGTTGGCGATTCCCTTATGTTCATTGATTGCTGGTATTGTTGCTTATGTTCTAGGGGCAGAGTTCGCCTTTACTACAGAGCCGGGTCTACCGCACTTCAGCCCTTTCTACTGGTGGGGTGAAGACACAGGTTGGCAACTTGGCTGGCCAAATCTAGAACACTTTATCGCGGTAACTCCGTTTGCGTTGCTTGCTGTCGCGATGTGGTCGCCAGACTATCTTGGTCACCGTGTATTCCAAGAGCTAAACTACCCGAAAGAAGCGAAAGGCGTTCTTATGGACGTTGATGACACTATGATGGTGGCTTCGATTCGCCAAGGTATTGGTTCGTTCCTTGGTGGTGGTAACCTAGCCTCTTCTTGGGGTACGTACATGATTCCAGCGGCTATCGCAAAACGTCCGATTCCGGGTGGCGCGCTACTCACAGGTATTATGTGTATCGCCGCAGCTGTCATTGGTTACCCAATGGATCTAGCAATGTGGGAACCGGTTCTGCGCGTTGCCTTGATCGTTGGTGTATTCTTACCTCTTCTTGAAGCAGGTATGCAGATGATTCATAAGCATAAAGACTCACTCAGCGCGGGTATTTGTATCTTTGCGTGTGCTTTCGTTAACCCTGTATTTGGCTGGGCAACCACCATGCTGCTCGATAACATGGGTCTGATTGGCGACCATGAACGTGCAAAAGAGCTGTCAGCGAAAGATAAGTACCTGATCCCTGGATTGGCGTTCGTGATTTGTGTCGGCTCACTGGCGATTGTTGGTCAATTGCCTGGAATTCCAGCACTCATTGGCTAAGCCATAAATCATTCTATTTACATCAAAAGCGCAGGCCATTTGGTCTGCGCTTTTTTATTTCATGCGCTTCTTCTGATTGGACAAGAAATATCCAATTATCGGTTATTCTCACCGCTTTCTACTCATCAAATCTATCAATAGAAATCGTTTTCGCTACAAAAAATCAACAATATTTGAAAAATATACGATTAAGTTGAAAAAGAGATTCCAATCACATTTTATTTGGTTATAATTCGCGCCCATTGCGCTTTATGTTGATAAACGCAAACTTAATTTGAATTAATCGACTGTTAACCCCTCCTCCCCCCAGAGGACAACCGAGAATAAAAATGAGCAAGATTGATAAAGCTATGCGCATCCTGCTAGCAGGTTTCTGTATCAACCTTTGTCTTGGCATCCTGTATGCTTGGAGTGTATTCAACAAAGCACTAGTGACTGAATCAGGCTGGACGGCTGCTGAAGCATCGGCGCCTTACGCGACTGCAACTATCACTTTCTCTATCTGTCTTCTTGTTGCAGGTATTCTTCAAGACCGTATGGGTCCACGTTTGATTCTTATCCTAGGTACTGTTCTAACAGGTCTAGGTATGATCGCATCGAGCTTTGTTAGCTCGCCACTGATGCTAAACATCACGTTTGGTGTGATCACGGGTGCAGGTATCGGCTTTGGTTACGCGTGTCTTTCTCCTTCTGCGATGAAGTGGTTCCACGCATCTAAGAAAGGTATGGTTAACGGCATCATCGCCGCAGGTTTTGGTCTTGCTGCTATCTACCTAGCGCCTGTGACTTCTGCGCTGATCGACAGCATGGGCATCCAAACAAGCTTCTTAGTGCTTGGTGTGGGTATTCTTGCTATCGCGGTTCCTCTAGCAGCGACAATCAACAACCCACCAGCGGATTACACGCCAGCTGAACCTAAAGTAAAAGAAGGTCAAGCACCTAAGGTTGTGAAGAAGTCTGACGACCTAACTTGGAAAGCAATGCTAAAAACGCCACAGTTCTACTCTTTGTGGATCATGTACGCGTTCGCCGCTTCTGTTGGTCTTATGATCATCGGTAACATCACAACGATTGCAAGCGTTCAAGCGAACCTGCCAAACGCGGTTTACCTAGCGTCTATCCTTGCGGTATTTAACTCAGGCGGTCGTGTAGCAGCGGGTATGCTTGCAGACAAGATCGGTGGCGTTCGTACACTTCTTCTAGCGTTCGTTCTACAGGGCATCAACATGGTTCTGTTTGCAACGTTCAAATCTGAATTTACGCTGATCATCGGTACTGCAATCGCAGCGGTTGGTTACGGTACGCTTCTAGCGGTGTTCCCTACTCTAACGGCTGAATTCTACGGTCTGAAGAACTACGGCACTAACTACGGCGTGCTATACACAGCATGGGGTATCGGTGGTGCAATCGGTGCTGCTGTGGTTGGTTTCTCAATGACTAACGGTGACGGCTACGGTCTTGCTTACACTATCTCAGCAGCGATGATGGCGGTATGTATTGTGCTAGCGTTCATCACCAAGCCGCTGACTGAAGCGAAAGTTGCGCAGCTGAAAAACGCATAATCGATTGAATTACGATGAGAAAGGCTTAACCTAAGGGTTAAGCCTTTTTTATTGTCTATTGGTTATGGAAAACACGGTCGAGCTCGCCCCAGATTACTACCTGGATAACTTTTTCAAACTCACTCATCACGCCACCCAGTGGTACAGCGATTTACTTAGCCAAGATGAACATCAATGGCTTGCGACGTTCGACGCGATCAGCAAAGGGGCTCAATGCCTGCTTGTTCGTCTTTATAGCCGCAAAGGGCATTGGTTTCGCAGCGACAAACTCAACTATCCAGAAATCGACACTATCCAGTCGGCTTTGGCTGAATTGGCCGCTCATGATTTTGTTTCACTCTCCCCTGAGCTGACAAACCAAGAATTAGCCGCAAATCTACTGACCAAACCAGAGATCCTAGCGCTTTATCCTCAGCATCCGAAATCCCTCAAGAAAGAAGCATTAGTGGCATGTCTAAGCGAAGAGAATTTTGACCAATTTGAGGCGCTTGAGTTTACCGTGATCAAGCTCAACTCCGCCCACATGATTGATCTCTTGCTCACTCTCTTTTTTGCCAATACCCATCAAGACTTGAGTCAGTTTGTGCTGGATGATTTGGGCTTGCATCAGTTTGAACAGTATCAACTAAGCAAAACTCGACGTTTTTTCGAGAGCAGAGAGCAAATCGATCGCCTTATCGAACTAAGCCAGCTGTCGAACCTCTATTGGCAGTGTGACAGAAAAAACAAAACCAATCTCGACACCTTAATCGGAGCTATGCCCGCTCCTGTTGAACATCGATACGTCGACCGTAAACGCGAGCACATGATCAACGATATCGCCCGTGATTACGAACGGATAAACGAATTTGAGACGGCTCTTATCCTGTTTGAGCAGACTAAACTGACACCGAGCAGAGAACGCCGCGCACGCATCTACGACAAGCTGGAACAGAACGACCTATTTAGTGACATTGTCACAGAAATGATCAGTTCCCCTATCGATATTTCTGAGCTTGAAATCGCAGAAAAGTTAAAACAACGCGTTATGCGCAAACAAGGTTTTAAAATCCCCCGCGCAAGCAAGCCAACGTGCAGTGAGTATCGAGTTGAACTGGATCTATCCCAACAACGTGTTGAACTGGCGTCCAAAGCCTATTTTGAGAACCTAGGTTGGACGGTTTTCTACAGCGAGAACATATTGTTAAACAGCCTGTTTGGATTGACGTTTTGGGAGGCGATCTTCGCGCCAATTGAAGGGGCATTTATCAACGCCTATCAGCACCGTCCACTCGACTTGTACCATTCGGATTTTGCTAGCAAGCGGCAGCAAGCAATCAATGACGCACTCGAGAAAATTCGATGTGGGGATACGAAATCGCTGTTTGACACTTATCGAGCCAAATTTGGCATCAGCAACCCATTTGTCCATTGGGGTCTGTTCGATGAGGCGTTGTTAACCATGGCATTGACCCACATTCCAACTAACATGCTCGCTGAGTTGTTCAACGTCATGTTGAGCGATCTAAAACTTTTCCGCAGTGGTATGCCAGACCTTATCGCCTTTAAAGACGGGACCTTTGAGTGGATTGAAGTAAAAGGACCAGGCGACAAGCTGCAAGACAACCAGTGGCGATGGTTTAAAGAATTTGAACGACTCGACGTCCCATTTTCGGTCTGTTACGTCAATCAATAAATGAGGTTAGTTCGTTGCATGTTGGCCTTGACGCTGATTTCTGAAAAACAACCTCGATTGGGCGATAAACTTGTTCGGGTCAACAAACTGGTGAAAAATCGGGTGTTCGGTTGTGTAACCTGTCATCCAATTGCTACGCCCACTTGTTGGGTAGTCAGACGGTGATCCGAGCCGTATCGAGAAGTGCAAGTGTGGCACGATACCAATACCATAACCTTCATCCGTTTCGGCAATATATCCAATAAGCTGCCCTTTGGTCACAGAGGCTCCCTTTTCAATCAACCATCGTCTCGCCGACACGTGACCATACAAAGAGTAAGCTCCTTTGGGAGTATGTTCGATGATAATCACGCCGCCATACGCCGCCTCATGGTCCGAGAAATAGACCGTTCCATCAGATATTGCATACACTTTCGTACCGGGAGCGGCAAAGTAGTCCACCGCTGAGTGATAGAGATTGGGAAACAACGACGCCTGACCAAATTCCGCGAAATCTTGGAGCACGCCAGTTTCCTTAAGTGGCCATTGATAAGGCCCATTAGAGGTCGCAATGATATTCTCCAAAATCGGGGCAACTTTTTGCTCTTGGCGCTCTACCGCTTGCTCTTTTTTGTCGCTTATCAGCTTTGCTAGCCAAAAAGTCAGCATGAGCAGTAGAACAAAGAGATAAGGAAGCCATTTTCCGCGTTTAATCATTTATTTTCGCCAACGGGTTGTTTTGTCACAGCATAACTAACCCAAGTTGGCAAGCAACAGGCGCAATCTCATAAGGTGAAAAGTTAATCTAACATTAATCATACAGCATACTTATTAATGCCTCATCCCATCAAACTCGGAGTTTTATTTGATTCTATGTCGACTTTCTGCTGCAATTTAGCCTCCATAAGACTTGAGCACTTATAAGCATGAATTTACGGACATTTTTTGTAATGGCTGCGGTCACTCTGTTCGCAGGGTGCGCGACCTATGCAGGACTAAATTTCGACCAACTGTTTGGCGAAGCCGAAGTGGTTGAACGCCGCGTCGACGCACAAACTCATGAAGGCGTGTTCTTTCTTGACGAAGTTAAACCGATTATTGATAAACGCTGCGTCGTTTGCCACGCCTGCTATGATGCCCCCTGCCAACTCAAAATGTCTTCTGTCGAAGGCATCGACCGCGGCGCGAGCAAAGAATTAGTCTATCAAGGTACGCGCTTAACAGCGGCAAAACCGAGTCGACTGTTTGAGGATGCGCAATCAACACAAGAGTGGCGAACCATGGGGTTCCACCCAGTGCTCAATGAACGTATGCAAACGCCAACCGCCAATCTAGAAGCGGGCTTGGTTGCAAAGATGTTGATGCAAAAAGAAGCCCACCCACTACCAAACGAGACTCAACTGACTGGTTTTGATTTTTCCGTCGATCGCGACCAAGTGTGCCCAACCATTGAAGAATATCAGCAGTATCAAAATGACTACCCGACGTGGGGGATGCCCTACGGAATGCCAAACCTGACCAAACACGAATACTCAACACTGATCAATTGGCTTCAAGACGGCGCCATCATGAACACGCCACTGCCCCTGACGCAAGCGCAGCAACGCCTTGTCGGCGAATACGAAGTGTTACTGAATAAGAGCTCACGCAAAGTTCAACTTGCCGCTCGTTACATTTATGAACATCTGTTTCTGTCGCACCTTTACTTCTCTGACTTAAATGAGCCAGAGCCAAGATTCTTTACGCTGGTGCGCTCTAAAACACCACCTGGTGAACCTGTAGAGCGCATTGCGACCCGCCGACCGTATGACGATCCTAACGTAGAGCGCGTCTACTACCGCCTAATACCAGAACAAGGCACAATTGTTGACAAAACGCATATGCCGTTTGCGCTTAACAAAGAGCGGATGCTCAACTGGAAAACATGGTTTATCGACGCTGACTACACAGTTGCTCAACTACCAGGCTACGAGCCAGAGGTTGCCGCTAACCCAATGACAGCGTTTATTGACTTGCCAGTTAAAGCGCGATTTAAGTTCATGCTTGATAATGCGCAGAACACCATCAACGCCTTTATTAAAGGTCCGGTTTGTCGTGGACAACTGGCGCTTAACGTTATCAATGACCGTTTTTGGGTGTTTTTCCTCGACCCAGACAAGTCCGACATACCGGAAGTCAACGAGTTCTATCGCTCTCAGGCTGACAACCTCAAGCTACCGGCAGAGCTAGAGAGTAATACCCTACCGATCACCAGTTGGGTCTCCTATTCACGCCAACAAGCCCGTTATTTAAAGGCAAAATCGGAGTTTGTTAATGAGTGGTTTAAAGATGGTAAGCACCTGACCACTGATGTCATTTGGACCGGAAATGGCACCAACCCGAACGCCGCATTAACGGTATTCCGACACTTTGACAGTGCCTCAGTGGTGCAAGGTTTGGTTGGCACGCCGCCTAAAACAGCATGGGTGCTCGATTATGCGTTAATTGAACGTATCCACTACTTATTGGTTGCCGGTTTCGACGTTTATGGCAACTTTGGTCATCAACTTATGACACGCATGTTCATGGACTTTTTGCGCCTAGAGGGTGAAAGTAATTTCGTGGCGTTGCTGCCAAGAGATGTACGCCATCAAGAGCAGTCAAGTTGGTACCAAGATCAAAACCCGCAACTGAGCGACTTCTTACAGCGAAATGTTGCGCCATTTGATCAACCGACCCAAGTCGCTTACCAAACCGATAACCCGAAAGCAGAACTCTACGATATCCTCCGCACCCAGCTTGGGCCTGTCCTCAGCAATCGCTATGACATAGAGCAAACTGGCTTCTCTACCGCCAATGAACAGCGATTAAGAAGCATCAATCACATTAAGGGCGAAGGTCTACTCTATGTGCCGCAAATTAGTATGGTGATGATCCGCTCTAAGCAGGGAGACGACCAGCTCTTCACCCTACTTCATGACAACGCGCATACCAATATATCCAGCCTGTTTGATGAAGAGAGCAATCGCGACCCGAAAAACGATAGCCTTACTCTAGTGAGAGGAGTGATCGGCAGTTACCCAGCCGCGTATCTATCTCTCGAGGAGTCCGACATTCCACAATTTGTAACTTTGCTTAGTAACATTGAGAGTGAAGAAGACTACGTTAAGTTATTGGATAGATTCGCTGTTAGACGCAGCTCTGATGAATTCTGGCCCTTTAGCGACCGCGTTCATCGCTGGTATCAGCAAAATCAACCGATCGAATTTGGATTGCTAGACTATAATCGTTTTGAAAATAGGTAAAACCAACTAACAAGCAGTGCCGCTGCTCATGGGAGGTATTATGGGAATTCAAGATAGCATTAAGATTTTGGAACAGCAGATCTATGTGGCGTGCTCGGAAGGAGACTACGACACAGTCAAAATGCTAGAACATCAATTGGATAACTTACGCACCAAAGCGGAGCACCCATTTGATGAAGACCCGTATGCTCCAGAGGGAAAGTTCTTCCCGGAGGATGACTGGTACTAATACCAACACCCCACAATCATGTGGGGTGTTTTGTTTTTGCGTCAGTGAGCATCAGTCCGTTTGATAGTAGGATGATTTGTCGCTGTACATGGCAGTGTCGGCTTTTTTGAGTAGCTGACGTAAACCTGAATGGGATTTAATGTCTCGAGCAATACCAATAGCGACGGTGACCTCAACCTCCTCGCCGTTGGATCTCTTTACACAGACAGTCGACAATTGAGATTTAAGCCTCTCTACTCCACTCGAACCGAGCCGGCTGATGACAATAAACTCGTCACCACCGACACGATAGGCATTTTCCTTCGTCAGGCGTTTAATCTGCTTGGCAACCGCTCGCAATACTTCATCACCGAAATGGTGCCCGTACGTATCATTAAACTGTTTGAAACGATTGATATCGAGATAGAGAACCGTCCCATTTTCCACCGTTGATTTAGCAAGGTATCGATCTAACGCTCTTCGGTTTTTCAGTCCAGTAAGCTGATCGGTGGTGGACTGGTGATTCAAATAGAGCAAAGCGCAAGTGGCAAACAAGACAAACATCACGAACAACACCCTAACTTGGATATTGAATTTTTGCTCGGCGCTGTACAAATTACGCCAAGCGGGCTGAATGTTGTACATGTTGGCAATAGATTGAATATCAATGATGTCCTGCACTTGCGAGAAGGCTTCTGCCAAAAGTCTCCCTTCCTCAGTTCGATTAAAACCAAATGCAATGTTGGACTCAAAGAACACACCTAAGCTGTCGTCCTCCTCAATGTTCAACAACTTATCTTTTCGTAGCATTCGATTCAAAGCAGCGCGATCAACCACAATGTAATCCACTTCACCGGCAACCAAAGCATCAATCAGAGCTTGCTGATTGTCGACAAAGTAAAATTGCTTTTGAGGCAAAGCGGCTTGCAGTTTTTTGACCGCATAATCCTCTTTCACTACCCCGATCCGCTCTGTAATAAGTTCCGATACATAGCGATAGATGCCATCTTTGTAGCCGGAACGTTTCACCAAAATGGTCATTGCCCGGTAGTGTGGCTTCGCAAAGTAGGTATACGATTCACGTGACGGAGAAACATGTATCGGCGCAATCACATCAATGTTCTGCGCTTTGAAATCAGTGTACATGCTTTGCCAAGACTCATCAGCCCGGCTCGTCACCTTACAATTGAGCTCGAGCATTTGACACGTTTGCTGCAAAATCGTGTAAGTCACCCCTTTGATTGCCCCGCTGGTTTGATAAATCACGTAGGGATACACAGGCTCCAACTTGATTGAGAGTGGTTTTGCTTGGTCTAAGCCATGGCGAACTAGGTTTTTCTTAATCGCAGTCAAGCGGATTTGTTTTTGATAGTGCATCATGGAGTCATGGAGCAACCGTTGGACAGGCTCTGTCTGTGCATAACGAACGAACTGCTCAACCAATGTTACGTCGCTATCTTTTGCCACTGCAATGGTGACAGGAGGTGCACCAATTTTGTTGTTGATAACTTCCGCTTGAAAACCGGCACTGTTAAACGCTTTCAGATAGTTGATACCGGCAACAATGGCATCAACTTGGCCAGCGTTGAGTAGCTTTTTCGCCTCTTCTATTGTTGAGTATTCATAGATTGCGATGCTGGGGTAATGACGCTTCACAAGGTCTACAAATATGGTTCGTATCGGTACGGCGACACGTTTGACGTGCTTAAAATCGATGTTGTCTTTGTAAAACAGGTAGGTGTATTCAATGTTGGTTGGAGCGGGCAAATGCAGGTATGCCGCCCGCTCTTTGGTGTAAGTTGTGTTCGGTGCAAAATCACTCTCTCCCGATCTGACCGAATCGAGCACTTCGCCGAAGGTATCAAAGTGACGATAGGTAAACTGGAGACCAAACTCTTCACTTAATGCGCCAAAAAGCTGCTTGGCGACAAAATCATCGGCGGTAATAGCAACGTCATAGTTTTGCCGCTCCCGAGCAGAAGCAGCCACTGCATCTATGCAAAACACACAGAGGCTGAGCAATAAAAGGTGTATTCCCGACTTCACTTATTTTTCTATTTATTATTAATTTTGGCATATCGTACAGTATCTTAAGTAAGATAAGCAATCAGTTGATCGGTGATTCCTTTTTAGCCTTAGCGTCAAATCACGCGATAGAGTGATGCTGTCCTCCGCGGATGTTCACCACTCTTAATCGGTTACTGACGTTGTTTTCTATTCTCACTACTTTGCACTTTTAAACGATTCTTTATCAATATCGTGCTTTTTCATGCGTAAATAGAGTTTTTTACGCGGCACTTTCAAATAGTCAGCAGCGTCGCTAACTCGCCCTGAGTGAAGAAATAACGCATCTTCTATCACGCCCTTTTCAAAATCATCGACCAGTTCGTCCAGTGGCAACATGGTTTCAGCTTGGGTGTAAATTTTGTCTTTTCCCGTCAACTTAACGATACCTACTGCAAACAACTCAGCCACATTTCTTAGCTCTCGAACGTTGCCCGGCCATAAGTGACCGCGTAACACAGAAAGGTAGTTAGGTTCGACTTTTGGGATGACTTTACCGAGCTTGAGACAGCTCTGTTTCAAAAAGTGGTGGAACAACACCACGACATCATCGGGTCTTTGGCGAAGCGGTGGCATCTCTATGACTCCCTGATTCAAAACGTAATAGAGCTCGGGGATTAGGCTTTGCTCAGCAATGAGCTGTTCTGGATCTTTGCCAAATATCGCAATCGCTCTAAACGCCTTCCCTTCCCTCTCATTGGCGATCAAATGCTGCGCCAGCATTCGTTGGCAGGGCTCAGAGAGTTGCTCTGCGCCATCAAGCAGCAAGGTGCCTGCGGTCACTCTTGCGAGCATCTCGCTCAATTGCGACTCCGATAAATTAGGGTCAGCGTGTATCGCCTCGCATCTGTTTGGTTGTGAAGACATGGTATGCAATAAATTCGCCGCTAAGTGTCGCCCGCTTCCTGACTCTCCCCAGATGACAACATGGTTTTCAAGCAACAAGTACTGAGAAAGGAGATGACGAATTTGCTCCAGTTGGGCGGATTTACCCACCAGCGACTTGTCAATCGTTGCCACCATTTGTTTCTTCTGCTCAACAAAAGCGCGGCGCAGGTCAAGGTGAGATTTTAGCATCTCGAGTAGTTCCGCTGGGTTAATCGGTTTCTCTATAAACTCGCACGCCCCTTTTCTGACAGCATCCACAGCCATCGGAATGTCACCGTGCCCTGTAATCACGATCACCGGAATGCGATCATCAATCTGTTTGATTTTTTCCAGTAACTCCATGCCGTGCATTTGCGGCATATACATATCCAGCAATACCACACCGGGCCAGTCTCGTTTGAGATACCCTGTTGCCTCAGTCGGGTCAAGGAGTGCTTTTGCCGTTAAACCTGCAATATCCATCAAATGTTTATAGGAATCTAAAACATCCTGATCGTCATCCACAAGAAGAACAGAGTAATTAAGAGTTTGCATGAGGTAATTCCAATATCACAAGAGCGCCTTTGTCCAAACCAGAGGCTAAAACTATATTGCCAGCGTACTTTTCCATTAAAGATTGGCTGATGTTCAGACCTAAACCAAGGCCAACTTCTTTTGTTGTGGTAAACGGTGTAAACAGTTTATCAACGATATGACTATCAAACCCTTGACCGCTATCGAACACACCAATCGCATGATGTGAGCGGGTGCTGTAGAGACTCTCTACTCGAATCTGACGTAGCGGGCCATTGTGCTCTGCAATCGCATCACAACTGTTGACCAGCAAATTGATCAACACTTGCTCAATCGCCAACGCATTGCCATGGACGCGCAGGTCGTCATCCAGTTTATTGTCTATCTCAACCATCTGACGTTTGGCTTTGGGGTTGACTATGGTGATCGCTTGTTCCGCAATCTCTTTTAGATTTTGTTCTTTGGCCTGCTGTTCACCATCAGATTTCTTGGCAAAGTTGCGCAAACTGGAAATGATTTTGCCCATTCGCATAGCCAAACCTTCAATGTGTTCAAGCGTTTGATTCAGTGCCTTCTCGTCACCCGATTGCGCTGAAAGCTTGGCGCTGTAGAGGTAGGTCGACATGGCATTCAAGGGTTGATTCAACTCATGTGCCATACTGGTCATGGTTTGCCCAACCACCGCCATTTTCGCCGCTTGAATCAGCTCACCTTGAGTCTGTTTTAAGTTCTGCTCAGTGCGTTCACGCTCGACAATTTCTTCGGACAGACGCTGGTTTTTTTCAATTAAGTCCGAGGTTTTTTCTGCCACGCGTTTTTCTAACTCACGCGTATTGAGCTCTTGCTCGGTGATGTCTGTAATAGTGACAATCACTTTGTTGAGCTGTCCATGAGAGAAAAGATGGAAATCAAAATGGAGATAGCAGGCTTTTTGATCAGACACCGACAGTACAATCTCATCGTGCCCTTGATTAAACAGAGCGCCACCACGTCGAAACACTTTTGCCAACGCCCTTTGGCTGCTGTTTTCAAATGAATCCCAGATCAGTTTTTTCTCTACGTCCCCTTGCACGGCTAACAAGCGACGCGCACTTAAGTTCGCAGATTCCACGTAGCCTGCTAAGTCACATGTCAGTAGGCTTGCCGAAGTATTGTTGATCAAACTGATCGCATTGGTTCGCTGTATCTCTTTGACGCTCTCGCCGTACTCAATCAGTTTTTCACTCAAACGACCAATCTCATCCGCTCCATCCACTTGAATAGGATGGCTGAGATCGCCCTTGGTGATCGCATCAATGCTCGAACTCAGTGCCGTTAAGCGAGCCACAATGCGACGATTGATAAAGTAATAGGTCAAAAACAGTGACATCAAGATTGAAACACTAAAACAGACGATCAATATATGGTTACCGTACGAGACTAAACTCGCGGTTTGTGCTTTCACATTGAGGAAACTGTCGTCTGCCAAGCGAACTACGCCACCGATTTGTTGGTGGATATCGTCAAGTTGCTGATCGATGTTTGCTTTGAGCACATCAATCCGCTGGTTCAGCGCCACGTTGTCGAGCAATTGATGGTAAAACACCCCTTCAGGCGCCAACAAGGTGGACAACTCTTGGATCAATTGCTGGTAGGCGATGGACGAAGGCAACTCAAAGATCGGCTCACTGCTGCTCAGAAGCTCGTCCATTTTGTACTGAATCACTTTCGCTGCATTATGCACTTGCCCAAGTTGCTGCGCTTGAATCACTTCGCTGGTCATCGCAAACACATTCGACTCTACATCTAGTAGATGCTGAATGGTGCGCAATTGCTCCAGTGCGGTTGTTCGCTCGGTATCACTCTCATCTCGCTTGATAAGCCAATGCAACTCTTGTCGAATCGGAGTTAACTCAGATCGCACATCTTGGTGGAGCCAATGAATCTGCTCTTCCAGTTTGTTGACCCGGCGGCTTTGCTCAACGCGTTGCAAGACAAGCGCGCTGTATTGGCTGAGTGTTTCGCCCAGTACAAGATAGCGCTCAGCCAAGGTGGTCGTTTCTTTGTCTGTCAAAGCCCCTGTTTCTTGGTGATGCAGCGCCAGATTGATGCCCTCTAACTGCTCCGAAAGCTCTTCAATTTGGCGGTTGAGCTCAACCTTATTAGTGAGTCTAGAGAGCAACTGAACGCGATGACGAATCTCACTGCTTCGGCTTTCTAGTAAGTAACTGGTGTTGTATTTGGGCACACTGTTTTCAAGCAGTTCACTCACTTGATCGTCTAGACGGTTCCAAGTAAGCCACGCGACCGCGCTGACCACCGTTAACAGAATGGTTGATCCCGTAAAAGCGATGATCAGTTTTGCGCCAATGGTACTCCACTTATTCATAATGGAGACTCAACTTGAAATGTGCGCAGCTCGCGAGCGACTTGGTTGAGGTTGGCTTCGAACTTTAGTCCAAAACGGTAGCTAAACTCGGCAAGGATCGCTTGTTCTAACCCATTGGATTGGCCGTCAAACTCTACTCTAGAAACGATTGAGTCACCAAGCTGTTCAATTTCTTGTTCGCTGACAGGGATAGTAAACAACTGCTGTTTTAACTCTCTCAACTGTGTGAGTTTTTTGACATCAGCTCCTTGGTCTTGTTCTAACTGCGCCAGACTGTGCCAAATATCTTGAAGCTCAGGGAGACGCTTAGTGATCGCTTCATCAAAGATGATGTTGACCAACTTCTCACGCTGCATCAGCTTAGCCAAGTTGAGTGCGGGGTTCTTATTACTGAACAGCGAATCATCATTGATCGAGTGCTTGGCAAAATTGGTGTCCACCATACTTTTTTGGACATCTTGCGAGAGCAGCAGGCGAATAAAACGATCGGTCGCGGCATTATCGCCCGATTTTTTCAAGATACCGATGTAAGTCGGCATCAGGGTAAAGTCAGAGTCATAGGCAAATTCCACATACTGGAACTGTTTGGGGAGCACCAGCGCGTAACTGTCAATCGTTGGGCCAATACCAAACTGCCCTTTCGCCACATAATCCGCAACACCAAAACTGCGCGAAGAAATCGTGCCTAAATTTGCCCCTACGTTCAAAATGATCGCCCAGCCTTTGTCCCAACCATGCTTGGCAAGAATGCTCTCGATCATCATTTGTGTCGTGCCCGAGCGGCTTGGTGTACTCATGGTGATGTGGCCAAAATAATCAAACCGAGCAAGATCTTGAAACCGTGTGGGTACTTTGAGGTTGTTCGCCATTAAGTAATCTTTGTTCCAAACCAATCCAGCACCGGAGTAGCCAACGCTCACCACTTTATTGCGCTTGGGTAACACAAACGGCACTAACCACCGGGGCATTTCATTCCCGTAGGCAACCTTGGCCAGTTGGTTGCGCTTGTAGAGCTCTTCCATCAAAAACGGCGATGAGCTGAGTACCACATCGACATCTTGAATATAGCTTTTGTTCAACAGTTGAATTGCAGATTGAGTCCGACGGTGGATCAATTTGATGTCCACCTTAGGGTTTTGCTGTTTGTACTCGAACATCAGCTCGGCAATCGGCTCGCTAGAGAAGGTGGTCAATATCACCAATTGCTCCTGACTGATCGCAGCCGATGAGCTCAATGTCAGCCATGCGGCAAGGATAGAATGGCGCCACGCGGTTAACTTTCTAATCAATCTCACTTCACAAAATCCCTTCGAAATGTGCGTCAATTCAAAAACTGGTGAAAACACCATTAATTTCTTTTTTGAGCAATTGGGTCACTGCTGACGCATCTTGTTATTTCACTAACTGTAATTCTATCAATTTCGCCACTGATAGATCGGTTAAAAGTGCCATTTTTAACCCAGCCCAATCGTTCATTTGAGTCACTTTTGTCTCAAAAAGTCACTTTTGAGCGTTTCCGTTACCTTCTGCATGATGCTCCCGACAACTCATTTACCGTCACACATTCACGGAGTGAAACATTTATGTTTAATTTCTTTAAAACACGTCCGGACTTACCTTTGTCCGATGGTTCGAAAGAAGCCATGCAATCTCGCTTTAAGCGTTACCAATGGCAAGTATTTCTAGGCTTAGTCTTTGGTTATGCCGTTTTCTACGTTGTTCGTATGAGCTTAGGTGTCGTTAAGAAACCGATGCTTGATGCAGGCATCGTAACCATTGAAGAGCTGGGTATTATGGGCTCGGCGTTCTTCTTTACCTATGCGATAGGTAAGTTTTCAAACGGCTTCCTTTCTGACTACGCCAACATTGGCCGCTTTATGTCGTTTTCACTGCTCTTATCAGGTGCAACGGCCGTGGTAATGGGCTTGAACACCGCAGGTTTCTTCTTTGTTCTGCTTTGGGGCTTGAACGGTTGGTTCCAGTCGGTTGGTTCAGCACCATCATGTGTTTCCTTGTTCCAATGGTTCTCGCCAAAACAGCGCGGCTCTCGCTACTCTGTATGGGGCGGTTCACGTAACATTGGTGAAGGTATCACTTGGATCCTAACCGCAACGCTAGTGA
The DNA here is from genome assembly GCF_963681195.1 of Vibrio sp. 16. Taxonomy (NCBI): domain Bacteria; kingdom Pseudomonadati; phylum Pseudomonadota; class Gammaproteobacteria; order Vibrionales; family Vibrionaceae; genus Vibrio; species Vibrio sp. 16. Next base: position 1,336,356 of record NZ_OY808998.1, on the reverse strand, counting down.
GCTACCTAGGCTGGCGTGCAGGCTTCATTGGCGCAGGTATCGCGGCCATTGCAGCAGCACTTTGTATGTTCTTTGCACTTAAAGACCGCCCTCAAACGTACGGTCTACCAGATGCTGCAACAGCATTCGATGAAGAGCCAGAAATCAAGAAAGCAAACGATCCTAAAGAGACACGTCGTGCTCAGATGTTTGTTCTAAAACAGCCTGCGGTATGGCTTATTGCAGCAGCGTGTGCGGCTATGTATGTCTCTCGCTATGCTATGTCTTCTTGGGCAGTGCTTTACCTTCAAGAGTCAAAAGGCTACTCGCTGATTGATGCTGGTTTTGCGATGTCAACGTACCCTATTGCTGGCCTTGCAGGTGCTATTTTGTCCGGTATCGTGTCTGACAAACTATTCAATGCAAACCGTCATATCCCAACCCTACTTTACGGATTGGCAAACATTGCAGGTATGTGTTTGATGTTCTTTGGTCCAGACAACCGCATTATTGATGCCGTCGCACTTGGATTGATTGGCTTCGCGATCGGTGGTCTTGTGGTATTCCTAGCGGGTCTAACAGCTTGTGACCTAATGCCGAAGAACGCAGTAGGTGCGGTAAAAGGCTTCATTGGTCTGTTCTCTTACATGGCAGCCTCTGCGCAAGAAGTGGTATCAGCATCGCTTATCACAATCACTGAGGTTGATGGCGTTAAGCACTATGACTTCTCTCAAGCTCAGTACTTCTGGCTAGCGGCAGGTGTTGTGTCACTACTCTTAGCATTGACCGTTTGGAATGCGAAGAAAGTGGTCGATATCGACGAAGAGCAAAACCCTGAGCTAAAAGCTAACCCAGCAAGCTAACAACATACGGGGAGTTCGCTCCCCTTTGGCTGGCGGTCGTCATTCTACTGTGAATGCTCGTCTTAAAGGCTCATATCCATGACGAGTATCTGCCCTGTCAAGGAATACGACCACCAGCCTCCCCCTTTTTTAATACCCAATTTCAGTTATGTTGTTAAAGGTAAGGTTATGAACAAAACAAAAATTGTCGCAACAGTTGGTCCAGCAAGCCAAAGCTCCCCTGTGTTAGAAGAGATGATCCTCGCTGGTGTGAATGTCGTGCGCCTGAATTTCTCTCACGGAAACCCAGCGGATCACATCGCTACCGCAGCACGAGTGCGAGTGGCCGCCGCAAAATTAGGCAAACACGTCGGTATATTGGTTGACCTTCAAGGTCCTAAGATTCGCATTGCAGGATTTAAAAATGACGCGATTCACCTGAACGCTGGCGACACATTTATTCTCGATGGTACGCTAGACTCACAATCAGGCGATGAGCAACGTGTCGGTTTGGATTACCCGCAACTCATCAAAGACCTCTCACTTGGCAACCAACTGCTGCTTGACGATGGTCGAATCCAACTGGAAGTATCTGCAATAAACGACGAGAAAACCATTGTAGAGACCAAGGTAATCAACGGCGGAAAGCTCTCCAATCGCAAAGGGATCAATTTGCTCGGTGGCGGACTCTCTGCCCCTGCCTTAACTGAAAAAGACAAACAAGATATTCAAACCGCCGCTGTGATTGATGCTGAGTTTCTCGCAGTTTCGTTTCCACGCAACGCGGAAGATTTGCAAGATGCCAGACAGATCGCTCGCCAAGCAGGTTGCCAAGCGCAAATCGTCGCTAAAATTGAGCGCGCCGAGATCGTTGCTAACCAAGACGCAATGGATAAGGTGATTCAAGCGTCCGACGTCATTATGGTCGCCCGCGGGGACCTTGGCGTAGAAATCGGAGACGCTCGCTTACCACGCGTGCAAAAAACCTTAATTGGCCGTGCAAAACACTTTGGCAAGCCAGTCATTACCGCCACACAAATGATGGAATCCATGATTGAAAACCCGCTGCCAACCCGCGCGGAAGTTATGGATGTCGCCAACGCAGTCATCGACGGCACCGATGCTGTGATGCTCTCCGCTGAATCGGCCACTGGCGCTTACCCTGTCGAGGCAGTACAAGCGATGGCACGTATCGCGCGCGGCGTTGAGTTGGAAACCGAATGCTCAAGCCAGTGCTGGGAAAACGTTCAACAACTGTGCAGCAGCAGCAGTAAGAGCTTTGCCATCTCTTCGATATTGCTGGCCGCACGCTCACAACAAAATCTTGGTGTTGCGGTGTTCACAAACAGCGGTGAGACTCCTCTGCTCATGTCTCGTTGCCACAGCAAAGCCGTGATTTGGGCACTAAGCAATGATGAAAAGCTATTAGCTCGCCTGTCACTGCTGCGTGGTGTCGAGCCCGTTTACGCCTCGGTAGAGGACCGCGACCTATCCGATACGGTATTGGATATCCTCGATAAGCCGATCCGTGATAGCGGCATTCATTCGCTGCTGATCTCGCGTTTTGAGTCCGTTGAAGGTTCAGGCGACATCAACATCAGCCGTTTGATTACGATTGCCAACAAAGAGTCGGTTGCCGCTTAAGATTTCTCCTCCTTAGATATTTATATCTAATCACCCTCCCCCATCCTTGCTCCACAGGGAAACTTAGGGATTTGGCCTACCTTTACGGTAGGTCCTTTTTTTCTCGGTGCTGTCTCTTTACGTTCCATCATGGTCCGATTTCAGTTAAAGTCGACATCAAACTAAAACTATCGCTTTACAACGTACTATTTAACGTTATTATCCTTCCGCAAACGTTTGCCTTACTATTTGTGTGTGTTTTTAGAGGGTTTTATGCTGTCCGATATCGAGATCTGCCGTACGACATCACTGCTGCCTATATCTGAGGTTGCTCAACAAGCTGGTTTACTAGAATCAGACTTCCACAGCCAAGGAAAATACAAGGCCAAAATTTCCCTTGATAGCCTGAAGCGCCTGTCAAACCGCGATAGCGGAAAGTTGGTTCTTGTCACCGCCATTACCCCCACGCCACTTGGCGAAGGTAAAACGGTCACAACCATTGGCCTAGCTCAGGGCATTGCCAAATTAAATCACTCAGTGATGGCGTGTATTCGCCAGCCCTCTATGGGCCCCGTTTTTGGCGTGAAAGGCGGTGCAGCGGGCGGTGGTTACTCGCAAGTCGCCCCGATGGAAGAGCTAAACCTGCACCTTACTGGTGATATCCATGCCGTGACTGCGGCGCACAATTTGGCTGCGGCCGCAATTGACGCGCGCATCTATCACGAGCAACGCCAAGGCTATAAAGACTTTGAGCAACGCACGGAGATGAAAGCGCTCAAGATCGATCCAAAGCGCGTCGTTTGGAAGCGCGTGATGGACCACAATGATCGTGCTCTACGCATGGTCACCGTAGGTCGCAACGAACCTAACAAAACCATTAACGGTTTTGAGCGTGAAGATGGCTTCGATATTTCCGCTGCATCTGAGCTAATGGCTATCCTTGCCCTTGCCGCTGACCTAAAAGATCTTCGTGTTCGCATTGGCCGTATTGTTGTCGCTTACGATATTGATGGTAACCCGATTACAACGGAAGATTTGCAAGTCGCCGGTGCGATGGCAGTAAGCATGAAAGAGGCGATCGAGCCAACGCTCATGCAAACGCTTGAGGGCGTTCCAACGTTAATCCATGCTGGTCCATTCGCCAACATCGCCCACGGCAACTCTTCAATTATCGCCGATAACATCGCGACCAAGTTGGGTGAGTTCACGGTCACTGAAGGCGGCTTCGGCTCCGACATGGGCTTTGAGAAAGCGTGTAACATCAAAGCGCAAATGTCACAGAAATCGCCAGATTGTGCGGTTATCGTCGCAACCCTTCGCGGCCTAAAAGCAAACTCCGGTCTTTATGACTTAAAGCCAGGCCAACCAATCCCTGATTCCCTATTTAATGACGACCAAGATGCACTGGTTGCGGGTTTCGAAAATCTTAAATGGCATATCAACAACGTCAGCAAATATGGTGTCCCTGCGGTGGTCGCGATTAATCGCTTCCCGCAAGATAGCGATGAAGAGTTGCAAGCCCTTAAAGCGATGATCGAGTCGTTACCTAACGAGGTTGAAGTGGCTATCAGTGAAGGTTTTGCCAAAGGTGGAGAAGGAACGGTAGAGCTTGCCAAGAAAGTGATCGCCCAATGCGAAAAACAGGTCACGTTCACTCCTCTGTACGCATTCAACCAAACCACGGAAGAAAAACTGATGGCAGTCGCTGAAGTGGGTTACGGGGCAGCCGGTGTGACACTTAGCTATCAAGCTCGCAAACAGCTTGATGAACTCAAAGCGCACGGATTCGATAACCTAGCGGTTTGCCTTGCGAAGTCACCGCTATCTATTTCAACCAATGGCAGCATTAAGGGCGCGCCATCAGGGTTTGATGTGCCAATCCGCGAACTTCGTCTATGTGCAGGCGCCGGCTTTGTTTATGCGCTGTGTGGCAACGTCATGACCATGCCGGGCTTACCAGAAAAACCCGCCTTTATGAACCTTGATCTCGATGATGACGGCAACATCATTGGCTTAAGTTGATTACAATTTAAACCGCAGTTCGAGGCTAAGTAGTTCAAACTTAGCCTCTTTTTTATCCTCATTTCCGGTCTCTCCATGCAGTTGGCCTCGATATCATGTACCATTGGTACATCACTTCGCGAAAACTGGAACTCTTCATGGAAGCAGAACTACTGGAAATCAAAAACTTCCTCGCCCAACACCCGCCTTTCGACGAACTTGAAGATGACGTACTTAATTTCGTCACTAAGCATGTTGAAATCTCTTACTTCCGAGAAGATACCCCTGTGATTCATTTTGGCGACGAAATCCATGACCTTTATATGGTTCGCAGCGGAGTCGTCGAAGTGTATCGACGCAAAGGCGAGCTCTACAATCGACTTGATGAAGGGGCGTTGTTCGGGCAGATGGGACTGCTAACCAACAACAAAGTCCGTTTTCCCGCAAAAGCGATTAAAGACACGCTGCTTTACTGTATTCCAGAAGCGGTCTTTCAAGAGTTGTATGAAAAGCACGAAACCTTTGCCGACTTCGTCGAAGTTGAAGATAACGCCCGATTGCGCCAAGCGGTATCGAGCAATAACGAGCAAAATGACTTAACGACGTCTAAAGTGCGCACCCTACTCAGCGGTGAAGCGCCTTTTGTTATCAAAACAGAGTCGATCCAAAATGCGGCCATTAAGATGGCGGATGAAAATGTCTCATCTTTGCTCATTATCGACCCAGATGTTCTCGAAGATGACGAAGATGACAACAACCCGCTCGTCGGCATCATTACTGACCGCGACCTTTGTACCCGCGTGCTTGCCCAAGGTTTAGACCCGAATGATGAAGTCTCGAGTGTCATGACCACCGAAGTGATCTCGCTCGACCACAATGCTTACGTTTACGAAGCCATGCTCACTATGCTTCGCTATAACGTGCATCACCTTCCAGTATTAAAAGACAAAAAACCGATTGGCATCATTGAAGCTACCGATATTGTTCGCTACGAATCACAAAACTCGCTGCTGTTGGTCAGTAGCATCTTCCAACAACAATCGATAGAGGAGCTGGCGACACTCTCTGAACAAGTAAAAGACAGCTTTGTCCGATTAGTAAACGAAGACGCCAACTCTCACATGGTCGGCAGCGCAATGTCGGTGATTGGCCGAAGCTTCAAGCAGCGCATCATTGAACTTGCAGAAGAAGAACTGGGAGAACCACCCATCCCCTACTGTTTTGTTGCTTTAGGGTCGATGGGGCGCGACGAACAATTGCTGGTCACGGATCAAGATAACGCCATCATTCTTGATAACACCTTTGTCAAACAAGAACACGACGCCTATTTTGCGGAGTTAGCGAAACGCGTTTGTGATGGCTTAGACAAATGCGGCTATACCTACTGTACTGGTGACATCATGGCGACCAACCCAGATTGGCGCATGACACGCACCGAGTGGGAAGAGTGCTTCGCCGATTGGATTGACGACCCGAACCCGAAAGCGCTGCTCAACGCTTCGATCTTCTTCGACCTCGATGGCGTATACGGCCGCCTTAAATGGGCAGAGCAGCTGAACGGTTTTATTGTCCGTCGAGCAAGAAGGAACAATCGCTTCCTCGCGTGTTTGGCTCGAAATGCCATGAATCGAACGCCGCCTTTAGGCTTTTTCAAAGACTTTGTCATGGAAAAAGATGGCCAGCACAAAAACTCTATCAATTTGAAACGACGTGGCACTGCCCCACTGGCGGATCTTATTCGCGTTCACGCTTTGGCGGTCGGCTCACGCTCTAAGAACTCGTTCGAACGCTTAGACGACATTCAGGAAGCGGGCATTTTGCCGAAAGGAAAAGCTCGCGACCTGAGCGACGCGCTGGAGTTTATCTCCATGGTGCGTATTCGCCACCAAGCATTCGATGTTGAGAATCAGATCGATCCGGATAACAATATTGAGCCTGAAAACCTGTCTGATTTCGAACGTCGTAACCTTAAAGACGCGTTCCAGATCTTAAGCAATGCACAGAACTTCCTTAAATTCCGCTATCAAGCCAGTAACAACTTCAAGTAAGAGGCGACAATGATCAAACGAATTATGACGCCGCCGAGTATAGACTGGCCAATGAAGTTCAAACGCAAACTGGAATCAGTTCAGCATCCCGAACTGCGCGAATACTATCAAGCCGGTGTGGTTGACGCGCAAACGCCTCTCGACGAGGTGACTTTTTTGGCAATGGATTTTGAAACCACAGGGCTCGATTCTGAGCAAGATGACATCATCACCATTGGTACGGTCCCTTTCACGCTCAACCGAGTGTTGATTAACCAAGCCAAACACTGGACGGTGCGTCCTCGGAAACAACTTGAAGAAGACTCAGTGATCATCCACGGTATCACCCATTCGGATGTCTTGGATGCGCCGGACTTAAGTGAAGTGTTTGCTGAGATATTGGCGCAAATGCATGGGCGAATTATGGTCGTCCATTATCAGCGTATAGAGAGAGAGTTTTTTAACCGAGCGCTACTTACCCGTATCAATGAAGGGATCGAATTTCCCGTCGTTGACACCATGCAGCTTGAAACCTTAGTCCAACAAAAATCCAACGGTGGGCTTTTAAATCGATTAAAGGGGCGCAAACCGGCTTCAGTTAGACTTAGTGCGAGCCGCTCTCGCTACGGTTTACCGCAATACACCCCACACCATGCGCTCACCGATGCCGTAGCCACCGCCGAGCTATTACAGGCACAAATCGCTTATCACTACGAGCGTAAAACGCCAATAAACCATATTTGGCTTTAACCCACTCTGCCAAGCAAACCGCTCGATTGCTTGGCAGAACGAAGAGCCTTAGCTAAGCGCCATGTTGGTTGCCATCGCGAGTAAGAGTGCCGCGAAGATTTTTTTAATAACCGCAACGGGTAAGGATTGTGTTGCTTTCGCCCCAAGCGGCGCGGTAAACCAAGAGGTACAAACGATGCCAAACAGTGCTGGCAAGTAGACAAAGCCCGCAAACCCATCGCTAAGGGCAAAGTCAGCACTGCCCGAGGTGATATAGCCAACAGAACCGCTCAGCGCGATGACAATCCCACACGCCGATGCGCAGCCTATGGCTTTTTTCATATCGACAGAGAAAAAGGTTAACAAAGGCACCAACAACGCACCGCCACCGATCCCAATCATTGCCGACAAACCGCCAGTCAACGTGGTTAACACCGTCAGTAAGCCCTTATTTGGCATAGCGCGCTCTGTCGAGTTGTCCCCTTTGCCACCAAACAACATTTTAAGGGCGATAAGCACAACGCTGACAGCGAATACAATGCGCACCACCTGCTCGGGCAATAGCGCGGCCAGAAAACCACTCACAAGCGCGCCAAGAGCCACGCCAGTCATAATCCACGGTGCCAATTCCCATGGCACATTACCATTTCGATGATGGGCAAGCGCCGAAGAGGTGGAAGTAAACAGAATCGACGCGAGGGAGGTAGCGATCGCACAGATCACCACCTGCTCTGCAGGCAAGACTTGGAAGTGCAACAAAATCACGCTTAGTATCGGCACAATCACTAACCCACCGCCAATACCGAGTAATCCGGCTAAGAAACCAACGCCGCTGCCCAACAACGCACACATCACCACTAATAACACTATGTCATTCACTGCTTCACCTTTATTTGTTTATCGCGGCGACGATTAAAACGATTCCATTCGCCGTTTGTAGCACATCAATATATCCCTTCGCAGTTCGGATTAAACATGAATTTTTCTCATATTGAATGTGAAGGATTTCCGCTGTTATTAACCTGCTGTTCAACGGTATAACTCAATCAACGCTCAAAATACCCATGACGCTCAATAGAATCACCAAACAAAATACGGGTAGAGTGCGAGAAATATAACAAGGAATATCTCGCAGCGAGCAAAATTATAAATCAGCTTTCATCTCAGGAAATAGGATCGCAGACCGCCATGAGTACAGATTTCAACTTTACGATTAAAAGCATCAGCCTTGATGAACATTACCAACCAGCAGATAGCACTCGAATCACCACTAATTTCGCCAACTTGGCACGTGGGGAAAGCCGCCAAGCCAACCTTCGTAATGCGTTAAAGATGATCGATAACCGTTTCAATGCCTTAGCACACTGGGACAACCCAAACGGTGACCGTTACTCGGTGGAACTCGAGATTGTCTCTGTCGATATGGACGTGGTTGAAGGCGACGAAAGTTTCCCTTCAATCGAAGTGCTAAAGACATATATCGTCGATCATAAAACCAATGAGCGTATTGAAGGCATCGTAGGAAATAACTTCTCTTCCTACGTTCGTGATTACGATTTTAGTGTTCTTCTTCTCGACCATAATAAAGATCAACCGCAATTCACGGTGCCAGATAATTTCGGCGACCTCCACGGTAAGCTGTTTAAATATTTTGTCGACTCTCCAACTTACAAGCAGCACTTTAATAAACCGCCAGTGATCTGCTTAAGTGTTTCAGACAATAAAACCTATTTCCGCACTGAAAACCAGCATCCAGTGTTGGGTTACGAATATCAACCTAACGAGTCTTCGCTGACGGAACAATATTTCCAAAAAATGGGTCTGCAAGTGCGCTACTTTATGCCACCAAATAGTGTTGCTCCGTTTGCATTCTACTTTTTTGGTGACTTGTTAAATGACTACACGAACTTGGAGTTAATCAGCACCATCAGCACAATGGAAACATTCCAAAAAATCTATCGTCCAGAGATCTACAACGCGAATGCAGTTGCGGGGAAATGTTACAAACCGAATCTGAAAAACTCTGACCACTCTGTGACTCAAATCGTCTACGACCGAGTAGAACGGAGCCAGTTGGCAGTACAACAAGGCAAGTTCGCAGAAGAGCATTTCATCAAACCTTACCAATCGATTCTTGAGAATTGGTCGGCAAACTACGCGTTATAACTCATTTACGGTGGCATTGATTATGAAAATTCTATTACCAACTTCAACCGCGGGCAGTTTGCCAAAACCCTCTTGGCTGGCTCAACCAGAAACGCTTTGGTCTCCTTGGAAGTTGGAAGGCGATGAACTCGTTAGCGGAAAACAAGATGCGCTCAACTTATCACTGCACGATCAACAACGCGCGGGGATCGATATTGTCAGTGACGGTGAGCAGACCCGACAACACTTTGTCACAACCTTTATCGAACACCTCGACGGCGTAGACTTCGAGCAGCGCAAAACTGTGACGATTCGCAATCGCTACGAAGCCAGTGTACCTAGCGTGGTTGGCCCAGTATCAAGACCAAAGTCGGTGTTTGTTGAAGACGCAAAATACTTGCGCCAGCAAACGGATAAACCGATCAAGTGGGCGCTTCCTGGCCCTATGACAATGATCGATACGCTCTACGATGATCACTATCAGAGCCGCGAAAAACTGGCGTGGGAATTTGCAAAAATTCTCAACCAAGAGGCCAAGGAACTAGAGGCCGCTGGCGTTGATATTATCCAGTTTGATGAGCCTGCTTTTAACGTCTTTTTTGATGACGTCAACGACTGGGGCATTGCTTGTCTGGAGCGCGCCATTGAAGGCTTGAAGTGTGAGACCGCGGTTCATATCTGTTATGGATACGGCATTAAAGCCAATACAGATTGGAAGAAAACTCTCGGCTCAGAATGGCGTCAATATGAAGAGGTCTTTCCGAAACTGCAACAGTCCAACATCGACATCATCTCTTTGGAGTGTCACAACTCACGTGTTCCTGTGGAACTGCTTGAGCTAGTGCGCGGTAAGAAGGTAATGGTTGGCGCGATTGATGTCGCAACCAACGAGATTGAAACGCCCGAGGAAGTGGCAAACACACTGCGCGAAGCACTCAAGTATGTAGATGCCGACAAACTCTACCCATGTACCAACTGTGGTATGGCGCCCCTTGCTCGTGACGTTGCCTCGGCAAAACTCAATGCACTCAGCGAAGGCGCCGCCATCGTGCGCAAAGAGTTAACGGAATAGTAAAACAATCGCACTTATCGGGATAAAAAATGCCAGTTCAATCAGTGAACTGGCATTTCATTTTAGGGTTGTTTATCTAAGCGAGAAACACTATTTACGCAATGCATTTAACTTCGCTTGCGCGATACCGAAAATCGTATCAATTGGGTAGCTACCCTCTTCACTTGGCTCCCCTGCAGGTTTGCCCATAAAGAGCTCAATAGCTTCCGTTACGTGGTCAATCGCCCAAATGTGGAACTCACCCTTCTCAACGGCTTTAACTACGTCTGGCCTTAGCATCAAGTTATGCATGTTTGAACGTGGGATGATCACCCCTTGTTCATTGCTGCGACCTTTAATGCCACAGACATCAAAGAAGCCCTCGATCTTCTCATTCACCCCACCAATCGGTTGAGACTCGCCAAACTGGTTCATCGAGCCAGTAATTGCAATGTCTTGGCGATTCGGTTGTTTGGAGAATGCTGATACCACTGCGCAAAACTCCGCCATGCTCGCGCTATCACCATCGACGCCACCGTAAGACTGCTCAAACGTAATGGTGGTATTGAGCGGCACTTTGGCCGTTTTACCAAACACCGATGACAAGTAGGCACTTAAAATCATCACCCCTTTCGAGTGAATACTGCCACCCAGATCGACGCTGCGTTCAATGTCTATCACATCACCGTCGCCATAACAGGTCGTCGCGGTAATTCGGTTTGGTGCACCAAACATGTATTCGCTGGTACTGAGCACCGACAACGCATTGACTTGACCGACCGCTTGCCCCTCTGTTTGCAAAAGCGTTGTCCCGTTAATGAACCCTTCCATCACGGTATCTTTTAAACGGCTGACTCGCAGTTCTTGATTGGACAATGCTTCTTCGACGTGATTTGAGCGAATCATATTTGAGTTGGCTTGCCGAGCGACGTAGTTTGATTCACGCAGTAAGTTAGCGATGTTGGCAGAATGCAAAGAGAGCTTCGTCTGATCACCCGCAAGGCGAGAACTGTGCTCAATGATACGCGCAATGGCTTTCTTGTCACAATGCAGCATGTTGTTGTCGTTGACGACACTTGAAATAAAGCGCGCATACTGAAGCTCTGCCTCAGGGCAGCGAGGCATTTCATCCTCAAAGTCTGCCGTCACCCGAAATAGCTCGCTGAACTCTGGATCATAGTGCTGCAGAAGTTGGTAAGTACGATAGTCACCAAACAAGATGATTTTCACATCCAATGGGATCGGTTCAGGATCCAGTGAAACCGCCCCCGTTAGCGTCACCTCTTTCTCCAGTGAAGAAAAACTTAACTGACGCGCACGCAACGCTCGCTTTAAGCCATCCCAAACGTAAGGTTGCTCAAGTACCTTCTGAGCATCCATCAGTAACACACCGCCATTGGCCTTGTGCAAGCTACCTGGACGAATCAGTGAGAAATCCGTAAACACGGTGCCTTTAAAGGTTGCCGTTTCTACGTAACCAAACAATGAGTGATAGTTCGGGTTCTCTTCTACAACAATAGGAAAATCGCTGTCTTTACGGCTTACAAGGACGTTAACCTTGTATCGGCGCGGTAATTTCTTATCCAAAGAAGCGGTCGCCACTTCACCTTGCTCCGCGCTTTGCTCAAGAAAAATATCGGCGTTATCTACGATATCTTGCTGCAGTTCGGTCAGGTAAGTTTTGATTTCTGGATAGCCAGAGTAATCTTTTTTGAGCTGCTTAATGAAATGAGTGATCACGTCTAGTGTTACGTCATCATTCAACTTTTTGATTTTCTCGCTGTAGGCTTCTTCCCATTCCGTCAACTGGCGAACCATGTTGCGCAGTTGCACTTCAAGGTCGTCAATCGCGGCACCAAAGTGCTCTTGCTCTTTTTTGCTTAATGCATCAAACGATTCTTCGCTGTGCAGTTCTTCGCCATTCATCGCAACAAACTGGTAGTCACCTTGGCTGGTGATGGTCAGACTGATGCCTTTGGCTTTTGCCTCTTTGGTGATTTGCGTGAGCTCCGCCTCTTGTTTAGTCGCCAACTGGTTTTTTAGACGGTCAGCTCGGCTGTAGTAGAGTTCATTGTCGAACGCGAGTGGCATCGCGTTGAGCAGCTTCGAAACTAACTTTTCAATGTCTTGCTTTAACTTGCTACCCACGCCGCAAGGTAATTTCAAGACTTTCGGGGTTCGAATATCTTCAAAGTTCGCCACGTAACACCAGTCGAACAGCTCGTTCGCATCATGTTGGTGTCGGTTTAAATAACGTAAGATCATCGTACGTTTGCCAAGACCATTTTGGCCGATCGCGTAGATGTTGTAGCCCTTTTCCTTAATGGACATAGCAAACTCTACCGCTTTCTGAGCACGTTCTTGACCTACAATTTCATCGATGGGTGCCAACTCTTTGGTTGATTTGCTTGGCAGGGTTTCTAACTCTGCGGCATGGTATAGCTGGCTCGCTTCTAGTCGCTGAATCGCCATATCCTCGTTCCTTGTTGTTGTTCTTATTGGGTCTCTATTGCCTTAGTTTAGGACATATTTAGTTATAATTTAGTGACTTAGGCAGAAATTGAATCTGTTCGGTCAAATAACCATCAATCATAAGCCAACATTGCGATCAAATGATAATTATTTGCAATCGTAAATGAATTGCATTTAAATATGCTCCATCAAGAATTTGGTGGAGTAAACACACATGGATCTACAACAATGTTGGACGCATTACCTAAAAGCGGAACAATTACTGGAACAAGGCCACTGGCCTGAAGCCCATTATCTGTACGATCAAGTGCTTTCTCATTTGCCCCACCATATTCAATCTGCAATGGACTGCGAAGAGACCAAGCCCTGTCAGTTCAGTTGTTTGCTCACTGGTTTACGAGACGCGGCAGTGTCCCAGTCAGAGATTCTCAACAAAATGGGCCAGCATCAACGTGCGTTTGACCTGTTGAACCAGAGCTACGCGCTCCTTCAATTTATGTCCATTGAAACATCCGATTTGGTGAAAGCTACTCACCATATTTTGGAAAAAAATAGCGATGAGCTTCTTCGTCACATGGGGGCATTTTGCACCGCGCAACGCAATGCGCAGTGGATGCTTGAGTATGAACAAGTACAAAAAGCACACCATCACTTCGCCGCGTTGAAATCTTTTCATGGCGCTTCGGAGAGCTCTCGCGTCATAAATTAAAACTATAAAGGAATACACATGTCACAGACGCCAATACTAAAGGTGAAGAACCTTTCAGTTAGCTTTACCACCAACGATGGCATCGTTGATGCGGTTAAGGATGTGAACTTTGAACTGTTTAAAGGTGAAACACTGGCCATTGTTGGGGAATCCGGCAGCGGTAAATCCGTTTCATCCAATGCACTGATGCAATTATTGCCGAACAATTCGATTGTTCATTCACAATCAAGCATCGTGTTTGAAGGTGAAGAGCTGCTTGATAAATCGGAAGTCGCGATGCAATCCATTCGTGGCGATCGTATCGGTATGATTTTCCAAGAGCCAATGACCTCGCTAAATCCATACATGCGCGTCGGTATCCAAGTAGCCGAAGCGATTATGTGCCATCGCCCTGTCTCCCGCTCTCAAGCAAAGGCGAAGGTTCTTGAGCTATTTGACTTAGTTCACCTGCCAAATATCGAGCAAGCCTACACCAAATACCCTCATGAGTTTTCTGGCGGTCAGCTGCAACGCATCATGATTGCGATGGCGTTGATCAACGAACCAGACATCTTGATCGCCGACGAGCCGACCACCGCTCTCGATGTGACGGTTCAGGCAGAAGTGCTTAATTTGATTAAAGAGATTCAAAGCAAACTCGGCATGGCGATCTTGTTTATCACTCACGACCTCGGTGTCGTAAAACACCTTGCGGATCGTGTGGTGGTGATGTGTAAAGGTGATGTAGTCGAAGAAGGTGAATGCCAAGCGCTATTTGCCAATCCACAGCACGACTACACCAAAATGCTGATCAATTCGATCCCTCGTGGCGGCAAAGACCCAATTGAAGACAACGCACCGGCTCTACTAAAAGCCGACGATATTCGCGTCAAGTTCTTAATTAAGTCGCACTTTATTCAGAGAAAAAACCAGTACTTCGAAGCGGTAAAAGGCATTTCTCTCGAACTTAAGCAGGGTGAAACCTTAGGTATTGTCGGTGAGTCTGGTTCAGGTAAATCCACATTAGGCCGCGCCTTAATTGGCTTACTACCAAGTAGCGGGACAATCCACTTTAAAGGGCAAGATGTCGGTCAATTGAGCGAAAAGCAACGTTTTGAGTTAAAGAAAGATGTGCAGATGGTGTTCCAAGACCCATACGGCTCACTTTCTCCTCGTATGACCATTGGTGAAATCATCACTGAAGGGCTAACCGTCCACCAGCCGACCATGACGAAGTCAGAGCGCATGCAACGTGCCCGTAAAGCGCTGGAAGAAGTACGTTTGGATCCTCACTCCATCAACCGCTACCCTCACGAGTTTTCCGGGGGCCAACGCCAGCGTATTGCGATTGCACGCGCGCTGATTTTGGAGCCTTCTTTCATTCTGCTTGATGAGCCAACGTCTGCATTGGACCGCTCTGTTCAGTTAACGGTGATTGACCTACTCAAAGACATTCAGAAGAAGCACAATATCGGTTTCTTGTTTATCAGCCATGACTTGAGTGTGGTCAAAGCGCTTTCTGATCGCGTGCTCGTGATGCAAAAAGGTGAGGTTATGGAACAGGGAACTGCGGATGAAATCTTCCACAATCCGAAAAACGATTACACCAAAAAGCTGATAGCGGCGTCATTTGACTTGGACGAATCCGAAGAAGCCGCCTAAGCTTACTCTATCAGTTCGGTTTGGCCGCCGACTTATCGCCGATGCATGGATGCATCGGCGTTTTTCTTTCAGGGCTGATTAAAAGTAATGTGAAATAGCTAAATAGCGTGCGCGGATATGTTCAATCAGCAGTTTCACTTTATTGGGGGGTTGACGGGTAAACGGATAGACGGCGTAAATGCCTAATCGTTTTCCTACTTGCTCTGGAAACAGATCCACCAGTTGGCCATTGCGAATGTCGTGATACACCAAGCATCGCGGTACATAAGCAATGCCATGGCCACCCAAAGCAGCTTTCCTCAGTGCGGTGGCGTTGTCTGTTGAAAACGAACCCGATACGCGAACAATGTAATTGCCCTCTTTTCCTTTAAACTCCCATTCACTCGCCCCTGTGGTTTGGTAAGCGTATTGCAAACAGTTATGCTGAGTTAAATCTTCAGGTTTCACTGGCTTACTGTTTCGTGCCACATACGCAGGCGACGCGCACACTACCCATTGCGAGTCGAGAATATGTCGAGCGATCAGGCTTGAGTCTTCCAAATACCCTGTGCGAATCACCAGATCATACCCACCCTCAACTAAGTCGACGAAACGGTTATCTAATGACATATCAACGCTCAGGCCAGGGTGAGTGTTGCAAAATTCGGCGACCGCATCGGCTAAAATCAAATCACCTGAAATGGTCGGCACCGACATCTTGATGTGACCGCTGATGTTTTCACCAAAACCTGAAACCGCATCCATAGCCTCCAAAGTGGCTTGCTTCACATTTTTAGCCCCATGCGTCAGCGCTTTGCCCGCCTCGGTCAGCGTCAATTTACGCGTTGTGCGATATAATAACTGAACGCCCAACTCTTCTTCCAAACGTGCTATTCGTTTGCTAACTACCGAATTTGTAAGGTTATTTGTTTCAGCCACCTTACTAAAGCTGCCCATTTCCACGACTTGAGAAAACAGAATTAAGTCATCTGCGCGCATTGATTATGTCATTTTTGGAATTAATTATTTTCATTATTTCCCTATATCAATAAAAAATAAAGGGGTAAATTCACCTCGAATTAACACAATTATCACAAATATAAAATCTAAGAGACTCTTTAGAGCCCGGATTTAACAAGTCATCCCTAGCAAAACGTGAAGGGATTATGCCTGTACGAGGATGTACCAATGAGTGAAACTTTACTTGCCCTAGTGGCCTTCTCACCAATCGTGGTGGCTGCCATATTACTTGTCGGCCTTAATTGGCCAGCCAAACGCGCGATGCCTGTCGCATTTGGATTAACCGTTATCATTGCCCTATTTGGGTGGGACATGTCGACCACACGCGTTTTAGCGTCTGTTTTTCAAGGGCTAGGCATCACTGTCGCGGTCTTATGGATTGTGTTTGGCGCCATCTTCCTACTCAATACGCTTAAACACACCGGCGCAATTACCACCATTCGCAACGGGTTTACTAACATCTCACCTGACCGCCGTGTTCAGGCCATCATCATCGCTTGGTGCTTTGGCTCGTTTATTGAGGGCGCATCAGGTTTTGGTACGCCAGCAGCGATTGCGGCGCCACTGTTAGTCGCGATCGGATTCCCTGCTCTTGCCGCGGTTTTAATGGGTATGATGATTCAATCTACGCCTGTTTCCTTTGGCGCAGTAGGCACCCCTATCATCGTTGGGGTAAACAAAGGTCTTGATACGCACAATATCTCTGAAGCGTTACTCGCGAATGGCTCCACTTGGGACGCCTACTTACAACAAATAACCTCTAGCGTTGCGATGATTCACGCGACCGTAGGTACGCTAATTCCAGTACTAATGGCAATGATGCTGACGCGCTTCTTCGGCAAAAACAAGAGCTGGACAGAAGGTCTAGACATTCTACCGTTTGCTATTTTTGCGGGCTTAGCCTTTACCATTCCATACGCACTAACGGGTGTTTTCCTAGGTGCGGAGTTCCCGTCACTGATTGGCGGTTTGGTTGGACTTTCTATCGTCGTATCTGCGGCAAAACGTGGCTTCTTGGTACCTAAAACAACGTGGGACTTTGAGAAAGAAGACAAGTGGCCAGCAGAATGGTTGGGCTCACTGAAGATTGATCTAGAAGACAGCAAGAGCAAGCCGATGAGCATGGTGATGGCGTGGTTCCCATACGTGCTATTGGCTGTGGTACTGGTAGCGAGCCGCGTCAGCGCCGATTTCAAAGCGATGCTAACCAGCGTAAGCCTATCGTTTAGCAATATTTTGGGCGAAACCGGTATCAGCACTGCCATTCAACCCCTTTACCTGCCAGGTGGCATCCTAGTCTTCGTCGCGCTTATCGCTGTATTGCTTCAAGCACGTAGCGCTGCTCCGCTTGCAAAAGCGTTTGGCGAATCGAGCAAAACCTTGATTGGTGCAGGCTTTGTTTTGGTCTTCACTATTCCTATGGTGCGCATCTTCATCAACTCTGGCGTCAATGGCGCTGACTTAGCCAGTATGCCAGTTACAACCGCCAACTTTGCCGCTGGCCTCGTAGGTGAAGCCTTCCCAGCGTTGAGCGCGACCGTCGGTGCACTAGGCGCTTTCATTGCAGGCTCAAACACGGTGTCTAACATGATGTTTAGCCAGTTCCAATTTGAAGTTGCGCAGACACTCTCTATCTCTAGTGCGGTTGTAGTAGCACTTCAAGCGGTTGGCGCAGCAGCGGGTAACATGATCGCGATTCACAACGTGGTTGCCGCATCAGCAACGGTGGGGCTACTGGGCCGCGAAGGTGCAACGCTACGCAAAACGGTTATCCCAACGTTCTATTACTTAGTCCTGACTGGCGTCATTGGTTTAATTGCCATTTATGGCCTAAACATTACGGACGCACTGGCTAAATAAATCCACGGCGTTAATACTCATCCCCTGACAAGAACGGCACTAGTGTCACTCCAAGCGAGTATTAACGCCACCCTAAACAGTTTGACTCTAGCCTTCAAAGAAAGGCCCAAATACACCATTTGTAGGATTGAATTATGATTATCTCTGCCTCTACTGATTACCGCAAAGCGGCGAAATCAAAGCTCCCACCTTTTCTTTTCCATTACATTGATGGCGGCTCTTATGGTGAGCATACTCTGAGACGCAACACAGAAGATCTTGCAGATATTGCGCTTAAACAGCGTGTGTTGAACGACATGTCTGAGCTTAGCCTCGATATCGAAATCTTCGGTGAAAAGATGGCGCTTCCTATCGCCCTATCGCCAGTCGGTCTAACCGGAATGTATGCGCGTCGTGGCGAAGTACAAGCCGCAAAAGCCGCCGAGAAAAAAGGCATCCCGTTTACCATGTCGACGGTGTCAGTTTGCCCCATTGAAGAAGTCGCACCAGCGATTGAGCGCCCTATGTGGTTTCAGCTCTATGTGCTGAAAGATCGCGGCTTTATGAAGAACGTTTTGGAACGAGCAAAAGCCGCAGGCGTGACAACCTTGGTATTCACGGTTGATATGCCTGTTCCGGGCGCCCGTTACCGCGACATGCATTCTGGTATGAGCGGTCCGAATGCCGCAGCACGACGTGTGTTCCAAGCGATGCGCCACCCGCAATGGGCGTTTGATGTTGGTTTGTTTGGCAAACCGCACGATCTGGGCAACATTTCAACTTACCGTGGAGAACCGACCAAACTCGAAGACTACATTGGTTGGTTGGGTGAAAACTTCGACCCTTCAATTAGCTGGAAAGACCTTGAATGGATTCGTGACTTTTGGGATGGACCAATGGTGATCAAAGGCATCCTGGACGTTGAAGATGCAAAAGACGCCGTGAAGTTTGGCGCGGACGGCATTGTTGTGTCAAACCACGGTGGTCGCCAGCTCGACGGCGTTATGTCTTCTGCCAAAGCTCTTCCTGCTATTGCAGACGCAGTGAAGGGAGATATGAAAATCTTCGTCGATTCCGGTATTCGCACTGGGTTAGATGTCGTCCGTATGCTCGCACTGGGTGCCGATTGTGCCATGCTTGGTCGGTCTTACATCTACGCGCTTGCTGCGCAAGGTCAAGCTGGCGTTGAAAATCTCTTAGATCTGTATGAAAAAGAGATGCGCGTTGCGATGACACTGACAGGCGCAAAAACCATTCAGGATCTGAACCGAGATTCACTGGTCAGCATCTAATCGATTAATTTAATGGGTGTCACGACTTTTGAGAACAAGATGTGACACCTTTAACCCACGGGAAGAGAGAACAACCTCACAATAATCAGAAAGACGCCCTACCCGTGACATCAGCACAAGGAAGCAATGATGGCCAACACAATTTCGAAAGCCACTTACGAGCAGCTTGAAGCCTTGCTTGCTCTACAAATTGACCCCGAACGCATTGTTACCCAAGAAGCAAAGCGTTTAGCTTACGGCACCGATGCGAGTTTTTATCGCTTGGTGCCGCAAATCGTTTTACGCCTTAAAGATCTCAGCGAAGTCATCTACGCGATACAAAGTTGCCGAGAACTTGGCGTCCACTTTACCTTCCGTGCAGCTGGGACAAGTTTGTCTGGTCAAGCGGTCTCTGATTCCGTCCTAATCACTCTCACCGATGATTGGCGTGGACACGATATTGTTGACGATGGCAATAAAATCATTCTTCAGCCGGGGGTTATTGGCGCCGATGCAAACAAATACTTGGCGCCTTTTAAGCGCAAAATCGGCCCCGATCCTGCGTCTATAAACACCTGTAAGATTGGTGGCATTGCAGCCAACAATGCCAGTGGGATGTGTTGTGGAACCGCGCAAAACTCCTATCGAACGGTAGACAGTGTCAAAGTGGTTTTCGCCGATGGCACCTTGCTCGACACCTCAAGCAAAGCCAGTATCGATGCCTTTAAAGTGACCCGCCCTGACATTTACCAAGGGCTTTCAAATCTTGTAGCGCAAACGCAAAGCAATGCAGAGCTCACTGAGCGTATTCGACACAAATATCGATTGAAAAACACCACGGGCTACGCACTCAACGCACTGGTCGACTATTCTGACCCCATCGAAGTGTTGGAACATCTGCTTATCGGCTCTGAAGGCACGTTAGGGTTTATCGCCGAGATCACCTACAACACGGTCATCGAGCACGAGTTTAAAGCCTCAGCATTACTGGTGTTCGCCGATATCGAAGAAGCAAGCCGAGCCGTTGCCACATTGGCGAAAACGCCAGTCGCAGCCGTCGAGCTGATGGATGGTCGAGCATTGCGTTCAGTCGCAGACAAACCCGGCATGCCTGAATTTATGCCAAATTTGGATATAGAAGCCGCGGCACTCTTGGTTGAAACGCATGCCAGCTCTCAAGCAGACTTAGATAGCCAGTGTGAAGCTATTTTAGGCTCACTCAGTGAGTACTCGATCATTGAGTCGGTTCCCTTTACCACGGATGCCAAGACCGTCGCGACGCTGTGGGGAATTCGCAAAGGCATGTTCCCAGCCGTCGGCGCTGTTCGTGAAGTCGGCACCACCGTCATCATTGAAGATGTCGCGTTTCCAGTAGAGAATCTCGCCAATGGCGTTCGAGATCTGCAGGCACTGTTCGATAAGTATCAATACAGCGAAGCCATCATTTTTGGTCATGCACTTGAAGGCAACTTGCATTTCGTCTTCACCCAAGGATTTGACTCACAAGAGGAAATTGATCGCTATGGTGGATTCATGGACGATGTCGCTGACCTTGTCGCTGTCAAATATCAAGGCTCATTAAAAGCGGAACATGGCACAGGACGTAACATGGCCCCTTATGTCGAGCTTGAATGGGGCAAAGATGGCTACGTACTGATGCAGCAAATTAAAAAGCTGTTCGACCCTGAAGGATTACTCAACCCAGGGGTAATCATCAATGACAACCCGCATTCACATATTGAGAATTTAAAACCGATGCCGGCGGCTGATGACATTGTTGATCGCTGTATTGAATGTGGTTTCTGTGAACCGGTTTGCCCTTCCCGCACGCTTACCTTATCACCAAGGCAACGTATCGTGCTTTATCGAGAGCTACAACGCAGAAAAGCAGCAGGAGAAACCGTTACCGTAAGTGAACTGGAAAAAGTCTTCGAATACCAAGGTCTCGATACTTGCGCGGCAACTGGGCTTTGTGCTGACCGCTGTCCGGTGGGTATCAACACGGGAGATTTGGTCAAACAACTGCGCACCGCGAAGTACAAAAAGTTTACGCCAATTGCCAAGTGGACTGCGGATCACTTCTCAACCACCACAACACTCACTCGCGCCTCTCTCAAAGCCAACCAAATTGCGGTGAAAGTGATAGGTGAAAATGGTGTCTCTAAGTTGACCAATGGCGTGCGGAGCCTCACCAAGAACAAGACCCCGATTTGGCTCCCTGAGACACCTCAATCAAACAGCCATAATCTAGAAAAGTCTTTGGAACTGCTGGTTAAGTCCGACAAAAAAGTGGTGTACGTCCCGTCTTGTGCTTCTCGCACTATGGGGCAACAAACCAATGCTTCTGATCAGCGTAACTTAACTGAAGTGACAATGTCACTCATTAAGAAGGCTGGATTTGAAATTATTATCCCTGAAGGTATTCATGACCAGTGCTGTGGAATGCCCTATGACAGCAAAGGCATGACAGATATCGCCACGCAAAAAGCGGCTCAGTTAGAGCAAGCTCTCTGGGAAGCAAGCTACGAAGGCGAATATCCTGTTCTTATGGACACCAGTCCTTGCGCTAAACGCAGCATCGATAATTTTACTAAACCGCTGGAAATACTCGAGCCTACAGGCTTTGTTTCTAAGTATCTGTTGCCTCATTTGGAGATCAAGCCGATTAATGAGACCGTGATGCTGCATGTCACCTGTAGCTCTAGGAAAATGGGATTGGAAAACAGCATGTTGACCCTAGCTCAGCGCTGCGCCAGCCACGTCGTGGTACCTGAGCACATTGCTTGTTGTGGATGGGCTGGAGACAAGGGTTTCACTACGCCAGAGCTCAATGCGGCGGCGGTTCATCCACTCAAAGAACAAGTGCCTGAGAACTGTCATCGTGGTTTTAGTAACAGCCGAACCTGTGAAATTGGTCTATCGCATCATAGTGGCATCCCTTACCAGTCAATTCTTTACCTAGTGGATGAGGCCAGCGTGCCACAATAGTTCTATATCACTCCCAAACCTAACTGGAGAGTTTGTACGCAGAGTATGATTTGAGAAGATCTATCTCGCAACTCTCCAGTTATTTCACCCTTGCTATGTAACAAAAGTTATTATTAATCAAATAGAAAGTTTTGATACGCCAGTAAGGAAGATCTATGGAATTCGAACTATTTGTGTGTGATACCTTCACTCAAGAAAGATTTAAAGGTAATCCCGCGGCTGTTGTCCCACTCACCGATTGGCTGAGTGACGATATGATGCTCAAAATCGCCCAAGAGAACAATCTGTCTGAAACCGCCTTTATTAAACAAATCGCCATCGACCACCATGAGATCCGTTGGTTTTCTCCTATTTGCGAGATCGAGTTTTGCGGTCATGCGACGCTCGCCTCCGCGTTTACCTTGTTTCATTTCTTCAATGCTGGCGAGCGAATTGTCTTTGAAACACGCTTTGTTGGACCAATCGAAGTCGAAAAGGATCGATCTGGCCGTATTCTGATGGACTTCCCACATCAAATGCCGAGCACCACTGAGGCTCCTGTAGCACTTCTAGAAGGGCTCTCTATCCCGCCTCTACACGTTATGAAAAACCCACAAGCCTACTTTGTGTTTTACGACAACGAACAAGATGTGTTGGATTTAAAGACCAAAAGCGACTTCCTGACGCAGCTAGCCCCTTACGACGTTGTTGCTACGGCGCCCTCCAAAGATTATGACTTTGTCTCTCGATACTTTTGGCCTGCCAATGGCGGCGATGAAGACCCTGTGACTGGCTCAATTCACTCCGGATTGGCACCGTATTGGTCCGAAAAGCTTGGTAAGGATCACATGATCGCCTACCAGGCATCAAAGCGAGGCGGCACACTTTACTGCCATGTTTCACCTGAAAAAGCGACCATAGGTGGCGACGCCGTACTCTACTCCCGCGGAAAATTTTACATCTAAGCCTTAGCCTTTGGGTGTCAGATGCTAACTGCATATTGCTGCGTTTTGGTGGATTTAAAAGACACCCTAAATCGCCGAATAGGCAACCTTTCTCACCGGTACACCTTTAAGAGGCAACTTACGCTTCTTTGCCACCTATCGACAAGATAGTGTTCATAGATTCGATAACATTCGTTGTGTAAGTAGCCTTACGGATGTCTTGACGGTACTCATCTCCATGGTATGCAGTTTTAATATCGTGTCACCCATCGACCGAGAATGGGGTTGAGGGCTATATACGAGTAGAGGCTCAAAAGTAGTATCACGAACTCTTTCTTATCCACATTGTCTTCAAGGCTTAAACCTCGAATTACACAGATTGCGCTACCCAGCACCACTCATTTCTGGTTACTCTTCGCAGTAAGTTGTGTTTGGTCGAGAGGCATCGCAGATAATGCCTCCCCACTGATAGGCCGTTTTTCCAGATACCAGCACCTTAAACCAAGGGTAGCCGTTCCAATAAGCGGCTTCTTCTTGCAAGATAACGATCGCCTGCCTCTCATAGGTTGAGCCCACTTGCTCTGACTCTAATGTCGGTGATTCACGAAGGACGCCACCCCAAGAAAAGGCAAACGACTCTATCGCTTTTAAGGTTGCTAGTCGCTCTAGGCTTCGTTCCTTAAGGCAGTCAAAACTGTACTCACACTCGTTTCTCTGCGTTACCCACGCTCTCTGAACTTGGCGTAGAGTCTGTTTGTCTTTCTCTAAAGCGGCGTCGCTAAGCGATTGACGATACTGTTTGGCGATCAATCGATCCAGGCTAGAGAGTTCTTGACTACCGCAAATGGCGTGCTCTGCTACATGGCTGACGTTGTCACAATTATAACTCGGCTCCGCGTTGGCTAGCATAGGAAAGGCCCCTATCAATAGAGCGGCCAAAGAGTATATGCGCATAAGTACCTCAATGATGGTCAAAATATTTGCCTAGTGTATGACGTTGCCAGCACAGAGCCAATCACCGATTTGTTTTGGGTCAGTTATGTGGCAGCTGAAGGCCAAAAATTGGGATAATCAGGGCCCCGTAACCTTGGTCATGCTTAGGGTTCCAATTGCTCTTATTGTAAAAAGTGACGCCTCGAATTCAATCGAGGCGTCATTCGTTTTCTTCGGATGATCCATGTACAAATAATACTGTTTTGGGCATCCACTTTTCTAATAGCCATTAAGTGGATGAGCCTTTATTGCCCTAGTCGCACCCTACTCCCAATCAAGGATAACTTTGCCAGAAAGCCCGCTACGCATAGCGTCGAAGCCTTTTTGGAAGTCATCAATCTTGTAGTGGTGAGTGATGATTGGCGTTAGATCTAGACCTGATTGAATCAATGAAGCCATCTTGTACCACGTCTCGAACATTTCGCGGCCGTAGATACCTTTGATCACCAGGCCTTTGAAGATAACTTGGTTCCAGTCGATACCCATATCTGATGGTGGAATACCTAACAGCGCAATGCGACCACCGTGGTTCATTGTTGCAAGCATAGAGCTAAACGCCGCTTGAACACCTGACATTTCAAGACCCACATCAAAGCCTTCTGTCATGCCCAGCTCAGCCATAACATCTTCTAACTTCTCTTCAGCAACGTTTACTGCGCGCGTTACGCCCATCTTACGAGCAAGGTCTAAGCGATATTCGTTTACATCTGTAATAACAACGTGGCGAGCACCAACGTGTTTCGCGACTGCCGCTGCCATGATGCCGATTGGACCAGCACCCGTGATCAGCACGTCTTCGCCTACTAG
This sequence comes from Vibrio sp. 16, assembly GCF_963681195.1. Lineage (NCBI taxonomy): Bacteria > Pseudomonadati > Pseudomonadota > Gammaproteobacteria > Vibrionales > Vibrionaceae > Vibrio > Vibrio sp. 16. The sequence goes on along the minus strand of NZ_OY808998.1, from coordinate 1,311,317 downwards.
ATCGAAAGAAAGCGCTGTGTGTACTGCGTTACCAAACGGGTCAAAGATAGACGCAAGATCGTCAGAGATGCCTTCAGGAATTTTGAACGCGTTGAATGCTGGGATCACTAGGTATTCTGCGAATGCACCTTCGCGGTTAACCCCCACACCAATCGTGTTACGACATAAGTGAGTACGGCCGCCACGACAGTTACGACAGTGACCACAGGTGATGTGACCTTCGCCAGATACGCGGTCACCGATTTCAAAGCCACGCACTTCCTGACCAATTTCAACCACTTCGCCCACGTACTCGTGACCGACAACCATAGGCACTGGGATGGTCTTTTGTGACCATTCATCCCAGTTGTAGATGTGTACGTCTGTACCACAGATCGCGGTTTTCTTAATTTTAATCAGAATGTCGTTGTGGCCAACTTGCGGTTTTTCAACCTCAGTCATCCAGATGCCTTCTTCAGGCTTTAGCTTAGAAAGAGCTTTGATTTTCATATTGTTACCTAATTCATCTCGCCCAGCAATTGGGCGAGAATCAAAAATAGTGGTTATCTAGATTCGACTTGAGTCAGACTTAGATGATGCCCATGTCTTTACCAACTGCGATGAAGGCATCGATTGCTCGGTCTAGTTGCTCACGAGAATGCGCTGCAGACATTTGAGTACGGATACGCGCTTGACCTTTTGGTACAACGGGGAATGAGAAGCCGATTACGTAAATGCCTTTCTCTAGAGCGCGCTCTGCGAATTCAGCCGCTACTTTTGCGTCGCCAAGCATGATTGGAATGATTGCGTGATCAGCACCACCCATTGTGAAACCAGCGTCTTCCATGCGAGTACGGAAGTGTGCTGCGTTTTCCCATAGGCGGTCACGTAGGTCGCCGCTCTCTTCTAGTAGGTCTAGAACGCGGATAGAAGCGCTTACGATTGCTGGTGCAACAGAGTTAGAGAATAGGTATGGACGAGAACGCTGACGTAGCCAGTCAATCACTTCCGCTTTACCAGACGTGTAACCGCCTGAAGCGCCGCCCATTGCTTTACCTAGCGTACCAGTGATGATGTCGATACGGTCAACCACGTTGTGGTGCTCGTGCGTACCTGCACCTGTTTTACCCATAAAGCCAACAGCGTGAGAGTCATCAACCATCGTCAATGCGCCGTACTTCTCTGCTAGGTCGCAGATAGCTGGAAGGTTTGCTACTACGCCGTCCATTGAGAACACGCCGTCCGTTACGATAAGAATGTGGCGAGCGCCTGCTTCTTTCGCAGCGATCAGTTGTTGCTCTAGCTCTTCCATGTTGTTGTTTGAGTAGCGGAAACGCATCGCTTTACATAGACGAACACCATCGATGATTGACGCGTGGTTTAGTGCGTCAGAGATGATTGCGTCTTCTTTGCCTAGAATCGTTTCAAATAGGCCCGCGTTTGCGTCGAAACATGATGTGTAAAGAATCGTGTCTTCTTTACCTAGGAACTTAGAAAGCTTCTGCTCAAGCTCTTTGTGGATGTCTTGAGTACCACAGATGAAACGTACTGAAGCCATACCAAAACCGTGCTCGTCCATGCCTGCTTTACCCGCTTCGATAAGTGCAGGGTGGTTAGCAAGACCAAGGTAGTTATTCGCACAGAAGTTGAGTACTTCTTCACCAGTAGAGATTTTAACAGCCGCTTGCTGTTGAGACGTGATGATACGCTCTGCTTTGTAAAGGCCTTCCGCCTTCACTTCTTCAATTTGCTGCTGAATCTGTTGGTAAAATGCAGAAGACATTCGCAATTCCTTCCTGTTTATAGTGTCGAGTATTCACTCGATTAGAATTAGGTTGAGCCTTTACGTGACGGGCATCACAGGCACTTACTTATCAATTAAGTGTAGTGTAATTCAAGGAAGGAAAAACGATTATCCCTCAAGGTGGAAAAGCATTAATGAATCCGAGGCACGAATCCAGTTAATGCTTTTCTATGAGGTTGTAATGAAAGGAGTTATAGCCAAGTCGGCTTCGCTAAAAGTGCTTCAAAGTCCTTAGCAGGCAATGGTCGGCTATAGTGGAAACCTTGTCCGAACTCACAATTTAGGTTTTTCAGGTAATCCACATGACGTTGTTCTTCTATGCCCTCTGCGACGATCTTAAGATTGAGCGCTTTCGCCATCGCAATAATCACGTTCACAAGTTCACGGTCGGACTCATTTTCAAACATGTTCTGCAAGAAGCTGCGGTCGATCTTAAGGCGATCAAACGGGAACTTCTGCAAGTAACTTAATGCGGAATAACCGGTACCAAAATCATCAATGGTGAGTTTCGCGCCAAGTGATCGTAGGTTGTGTAACATTTCCATCAGGTCGCCACTGTGATTGAAGAGCAAGCTTTCCGTAACTTCCACATCGAACATTTCAGCAGGCAGTGTCGACTCTTCGAGGTGCTGTTTGATCTGGTCAAAGAGGCGCTCACAGTATCTAAACTGCACACTTGAAAAGTTTACCGACACAAACAGAGGTGCAACAGATTGCCAGTGAGCCGCCTGTTGGCACGCTTGGCGAATCGCAAAATCCCCTAGCTGATGAATCAAACCGTTCTTCTCAGCTATCGCGATAAATTCTTCAGGGTTAACAAAACCGAACTTATCGTCGTTCCAACGCATCAAGGCTTCGGCACCAACAATCTTACCGCTATCAAGTTCAATGATTGGCTGATAGTAAAGCTCAAGAAGATTATGAGATATTGCATGACGAAGGCGGCTTTCTAATTCTAAGAAGCGCTGTAAGTCTTGATTCATGTTGTGATCATAGAAGCAGAATGCATTGCGACCATCTTGCTTCACGCGGTACATTGCCATGTCGGCGCAGGCAAGAAGCTGTTCCACATTGCCTCCATCCTGAGGATACATCGACATTCCGACACTTGCCGAAAGGAAGAACTCATGGTTTTGCCAAACGAACGGTTCATTGAACACAGACAGGACAGTTGTTGCAAAACGTTTTGCGCTGTCAGCATCTTGTAAATCAGGGATAACCAAGAGGAACTCATCGCCGCCAATACGCGCGAGCAAATCGGTCTTACGTACTGCATTTTGTAAGCGTTCTGCCGCCAGTTTCAACACTTCGTCTCCAACAAAGTGCCCCATGGAGTCATTGATTTGTTTGAAGTGGTCGAGGTCGATGAACATGACCAATACGTTTGAACCCACTCGCTCGGCGCGTGACAGTTCCAAAGCCAAGCGCTCTGAGCCATAAACGCGATTTGGCAGACCTGTTAGCGAGTCATGTTTCGCTTGAAATGCGAGTTCTTCTTCCGACGCTTTTCGGCGTTCGACTTCACTCGCCAAACGCTGATTTTGCTCAGACAAAAACTCTTTGCGCTTTTTCTCTTCTTCTAGCTTTATTTTAAGCCCTACACGCGTGTTATTGAGATTAAACGCGTAAAGTAGGCCGACCACGATCATTATGGCTAGCACACTTAGCCCGGTAATAAAGGCTTGTGAGGTATATAGGTCGCGCTCGCTCAAGGATTCAAACCATGCCATTAACTTAAAATGGTGGTGGTCGACGGGCACTTCAAAGTAGATCTTCTCCGCGAGTGCTACATTCAGTTCCTTGGTGGATGTGGCGTCAATATCTAGAGTCCGGCTGATAGAATCCCAGACTTTCATCTCTGCGTCGTTTATTTGCAGAACCAGTCGGCTATAGCTGTCTTCATGTTCTTGATTGGTTAACTGTGCAATGACCACCGCTTTGTTGATATCCGCGATCAGATAACCGACCGCTTTACCAGAAAACATAACGGGTTTGACAACTTGAATGACAACGCCGGACGCACTTTGAAACGCAGTCACCCCATCAGACCTTGACTCTACGTCTATAAAACGGGAAGTATCGATCAAGGTGCGCGCGCTTTTTTCAGTACTGGCGATGGTAGAGCCATCGAGTGCGGTCAAGGTTATCTGTCGGTAAATTATTTGATTGTTGACCGCTTTACTGCTCGACTTCTCCACGAGCTTGCGTTTCAGATTAATCAAGCTGGCGCCGAGGCCATACTCCATGGACATACCCGATGCGAGATTGGCGAAAAACGTTTGTACCGTTCTATCGGTCGATAAATGGTCAATATCTTCACTCGCTAGCGTAAACAAATTGTCCAATGTACTCGCATAACTTTTAACTTTAAGGTCAAGTTCTCTATATTGGGCCGCTTTAAGTTTATCTTGACCCAAACTGGTGACCGTAATAATCATCGCCAAATAAAGCGACACTAATATTGCGCAAACGGAAATGATCTTCTGGCTTGATATTTTTCTTGCAGACTGCTTCATATACTTTTCTTACTGTCTTCTAAGAAGTAATCATTGTAAAAGTAGTAAATCGACGGGTAGTATTTTTCGACCAATGCTTGGTACGTACCATCTTGTTTAATTGATTGTAAATATTGATTGAAAGCCGCTTTTAATTCTGGAGAGTTTTTACGAAATGCCACCGCCATGCGCTGATGCTCAGAGATAGGACCGATCACTTTGATTTCTCCAGGCCATTTCTCCAGTGCAATCAATGTATCGGCAACATCAAGCAAGGTGCTCTCCGCGTCGTTTTTCATGATAGCTGGAACCATTTCATTCAAACGTCGCTGAACGCTAGGCAAAATCACATTGGCACCAATGTCGTATAAGTTATAGAGATTTGGATCTAAGCATGAGTGCTCCATCGCCATCACGTCTCTACCAGAGATAAGCGATTTGACCATCGCGATATCTTGTTGGATTGAGCCCGTGGGCTTAATAGGTTTCAATGTGGAATCGCTGCGAGCAACCAACCAGACTGCGGAAGGAAAGTAGTCATCCGAGAAATCTAGAACTTCTTTTCGCCAATCAAGAATGGTCACACCATTAGCGATTAAGTCACCTTCGATGGGCATGTCATCACCAACGACCAATCTAGCGTTTTTATACTCCACTTGCTGGCCAGTCAACTTACCCACAACGTTGTTCCACTTGCCTGGAACGTATTCATAGCGAACGTTTAAAGAGCGTGCGAACCCTTTAATGATCTCAACATCCAGCCCCGTTAGCGTTTGAACCTCTCCTTGGTCAATATAAGAAACAAAGTTTGCGTACGGAACACCAATATGGCGCAGAACTCCGCTCTCCTTAATTCTCTCCAGATCACTGGCTAATGCAGATTGTGGTAGCAGAGAAGTTAAGCCCACAACAAGCGCCGTTATCTTTCGTGTCCAGCGTTTCACTGACATGGTGAGATTTCCTCTCTTTGACAAAGCGCCCTACATCGGGCGCTTTCATTTATCTTTATTAGAATGAGTAATATAGGTCGACGATCGCTTCAACCAATCCATCAACGTCTCTTTCATCGTGGAATAGATGAGTCGAAATTCGCAAAGCGTGGGTCTGGTGCGCATCGTCTTTATGCACCTTGAAGCTCGTTGTGCGAATAATGTAGCCATACTCTTCACGTAATCGGTCACGGAACAGGGTTAAGCGCTCTTTGTCTGTCACATCACTGAGTGGGTTAAAGGTGGTTAGACCACTCATTAGCCCTTCTACGTTGGGTGAGTACATTTTGGCATCAGGCAGCGCATAACTCAGTTGGGTTTTACATTGCTGGCTAAGCTCAAGAATGCGCGCTTCGATTCGATCACGGCCGATCTCATCCCACATCTTGCAACTCTCAACAAGCGCTTGCTTTGCTGGGTAGTTGTCATTGCCAATGTATTGCATTTGCAACTGCTTACCTAAGTGGTCAGCATGGGATAGTGAAGAGTTAATCAACCACAATGGATTGTCTCGATCACTCCAATACTCATTGAGGCGGTTGCCGTTGTCACGTACATACAAGATTCCCGTTGCACCTGGGCCACATTGCCATTTGTGTCCAGAGCCAGCATAGAAATCACAATCCATATCATGAAAGTCTAAGTCAAACATACCCACGGTATGAGCGCCGTCAACCAGCGTAGGAATTTGATGTTGTTTAGCTAGGGAGCAGATCTCTTTTGCTGGTAGAGCCGTTCCGGTTTTGTATGTGATATGTGAAAACACGATTAAGCGAACGTTCTGGTGCGCTTCAATCGCTTCTCGAAACGCTTCAATATAATCTTGTTGTGTCACCTCTTCTGTACCAGTAAAAACTGGAAGCTGGATCTCGACCACTTCCACACCAAATCGGTGCTTAACAACGTTTAATGGCGACATTGCCGCAATGTGTTCATGGTGGGTGGTGAGGATGACGTCACCCGGTTGAAAATGGAGACCATTAATAATAGAGCAGAGACCATCAGTGGTGTTTCTGCTGAGAATAATTTCATCTGGGTTGGCGCCAAACCCTGGGGCGACATCAGCGACCATCTCAGCGACATAAGGCCAAGAGCCAAATTTGTTCTTCATATCCCAAGGATATTTCGCCACCAGCTTATTGTTATCTTCATAACCTTCAAGCACATGTTTCGGCATGGAGCCTGTGGTGCCAATGTTCATGTAGGTTGTTCGTCTATCCAAAACGAACTGCTTTTTCACTTTTCGCCAAAAACGTCGACTGTTTCGTTGACGCTGTTGATTCCAATCAATTCGGGGTTGCTGCGCTTGAACTACACCAGAAAAAGCCGAAGCACTGACGCCAGCCACAACGGCACCCGTTGCACCTTTCAAAAAACTACGGCGGCTACGATTGGTTTGATTAGATTCCTTGTCGCTCATGTTTTAATCCTTGTCGGAAGTTTAGCCATATCATTTTATTATTAATTATCACTCACTTGCTAAGCGCAGATTATCACTGAATAGTTCTATAGTTTATATTTACAACGGCTATTAAGTGAGGTTAGTTCCAACAATCATCAATGGCGCTGATATAATAAGCAGCTTTATGCAAATTAAATAAATAACACCGATAAACGCAAAGCCATCGTTATATAATTAACCAACACGTCAGTCGTGTTAATTTTATAAACACCCCCTAACCTGCACTTAAATTTATATTTAACTACTCGTATTTCTTGATAGTAACTTCTGAAATTTATGCATTGTCATTGGCTATAGTAAATTGCGTCTAAATTAAATGCATACACCAAACATTTAATTGATACTGCACATTTAGGCAGTAAAAACAAAACTGAGAACGTACTGACATGATGTCGTTTGGATACAGAATCATCCAAACTGGTATTCTTCCAAGTGATCAATAACAATCATCACACTTCACCTCTCGGTCAAGTGTGATTGTTGAATTTGAGGCACAAATGAGGTGTACTAGCGGCGGTCTAAAGCAATTGTGACGCCGAAAAGGAAAAAGACAACCAGGGCAGCCAGTAGAATGTTTTCAAGCATTGCCCAAAGATCGAGTAAATAATATGCCTGCTGCATTGGATTACCTCCATAGGTCAATGGCAAGTAAAATACCTTACGCAGGCAGAGTAAAACCCGATCATTCTCTCAAAAAATCCTTATTTATAAACATTTTAATATGTGAAGATATATGAATAACACCAAGCTCATTGCCCTTCTCCCTGATTTAGCAAGCTTCATTTTAATCGTTGAAGAAGGCAGTTTTACCGCAGCTGCAAAGAAGCTCGATGTCACGCCATCCGCGTTGAGTAAAATGGTCACAAGGCTAGAACACTCACTGTCGGTGAAACTTTTTGAGAGAACAACGCGTAAATTGATCATCACGCAATCTGGGCAACAAGTGTATGACCAAGCGATCATCATGGTGAATGCAGCAAAGCAAGCCGTGGAACTGTCGACCTCCGATCACACTGAAATGCGTGGCGCGCTGACCGTTGCCGCTCCGGAAGCCTTCCTCAACTCTGTCCTACAGCCTTTTGTTGTGCCCTTCCTCAAAAAGTACCCTGACATCCAACTCAAACTGCGCGCTGCCGATGGTGAAATCGACATTATTCGCCACAACATCGACGTCGCATTTAAACTCACCGACAAACCGGATGAAAATCTGGTACTCAAAGAAATTGGCAGTACCAATCTGGTTCTTTGCGCGAGCCCAGAATACCTTACTCAGCGCACTACCCCCATGCACCCAACCGAACTCTCCCATCATGATTGTTTGTATCTAGCGGAAAACGATCGCGATCATATCTGGGACTTTTTCAAAGACGACGAATACCATTCCATCGCAGTGAAAGGGCGATACGCCGTCAACCACTCGCAAATGCGTTTAACTGGTGTTAAGAACGATCTAGGAATCGGGATTTTTCACGACTTCGTGATTGCAGATGCGCTCAAACGAGGCGAAGTGATACAAGTATTGGAAGATTGGACGATAAAAAGCAACTATCACGGCGGAGTTGCGATGCAATATGCGCAAACCAAATATATGCCTGCTAGATTGCGAGCCTTCATCGACTACGTGACAGAAGAGTTGAGAGGCCGCCTGTTTGATAACGGGAATAACAGTGGAACAGAGTAACGTTAAGAATTAGCGGTGTGCGGAGGCGCTCTCGGGACGGCTAACTCATAACGCAAGCTTAGAGCCAAATAAGCATACGCATGAACCTTAGCCAAGCGATGGTTGGTTAAGTAGAGTGGTGTTGGAAGCGAATCCTGATGGAAGGTCGAAAAGTGACTAAATGGACAAGGTTTGCTGTGCTGAGTGGTCGAACTGCCCTCTTCAACTTGAACAAGAACGAAACCGTTAATGGTACAGAGGGTCGCCCATACGCCCGCCGAAGAGCCGTGCGCGTTGATCACAGGCATCAGAGTGACCAGTACCCAACTTAGAGCACTTGCCGCTAACATGATTTTCTGGAACTTGGCGATGTGTCTCATGACGGCCCTCAGCAATTAGAGGGTCACTATATAACGAACGAGCAATAAAAGCCCGAATTGAGCGATTAAAACTCGTTCACTGTCATAAGATTTTCAATAAAGAGACGTGCCCACTCAAAGCAGTCAACTGTAGATGACGGTTTAACCGAACAGCTTGCTCCAAATACTTGGGTTACGTTTGTCGTGGTATTCCTCACGCAAAGCATCAACCTGTCGGAGTTCTTGCTTCGCCGCGTCCAGATCACCCTGTTCTAGTTTCGCGTCAACTGCGTCAAGCGCTTGAGATAACTTTGTGAAGCCCTCAAAGTAGAGATCAAATTTTTCTGGTGGGTAATCACCACGTTTTGATTGCTCGACCAAATCAGAGAGATTGTCGACGGCGGCTTGCATACGCACGATCTCGGTTGCTTCTGCAGCCTGTTTAAATTCCACTTTCATCTGCTTCATTGTTGCTTTCAGATCAAAGTCTGACGCATAAACATTCGCAGACAACATCAGAGCTAGGGCTGGTAATAACTTTCTCATCTCGTTTTTCTTATTAGCTATTTAGGGAGTTGCAGTGTACTGAAAAGCAAAGTCTCTGTGTAACGAATTTTGTTTCGACTTATAAATGCTCAAACTCCTCAATTGGAGCTCGACCGCGACGTGCTAAAAAGTCTAAAAACTGACGCGCGCTATGGGTAATCACTTGCTCCTTCGGCACCGCGACTTTTTCAAGCAAGTCTGAAACCAGATCAAGGTTGCCAATGTCTTGGCAGAAATGGGCATCACTGCCTGTGGTAAAAAAGACGCCGATCTCTTTGCCTAATGTGGCGATGTCATAGCACCGCTCGACGCTGCCCACACGGCTGTTTCCGCGCAAAGTCGTGTTGTTGATTTCGATAGCCACATTGTGGGCTTTGGCACAGGTTAACACCGCCTCAAAATCAAAGTCGTAATTGGGATTGCCTAAATGGCCAAGAGCGTCAACACGGCCACCTTGAATCACATTGATCAAAGCTTCAGTATGCGCTGACTTGCTATCCGGTTTAAACACTGCTTCATGGAAACTGGCGATCGCCCAATCAAGATGACGATCAGTCGTGGGATGGATATCCACATCACCATTTGAATTTAGAATATTCGATTCTACACCTCGGATAACACCAACACCCTCTATAAATCTGGGCAGAACACGTTGATTGGTAAAAAACCAATAGTGTGGTGCACCCGGCATGGACTCCGCGTGGTCCGTGGTACAAAACAGGGTTAAGCCTTTTGCTTTCGCCGCCTTCGCATTCTCTACGAGTGTGCTGTATGCATGACCACTTGCATAGGTATGAGTATGAGTATCGATTTGTAGTTTCATCCTGTATTCACGCCCTTGAATCAAAGAAGCTTCATGGTAACAAGGTTTTACTTCAGTTTCTCCCATTCCTCCTTTATGGACGAATATCGTAGTGATTTTATGCACTCCCATCACTTTCGGCTAATACTTAGTAAGTTAATCACTAAAGGTGAACCATGAGAAAACGCAAATACTCACTCAGCATTCACATAACGAGCTTATTTTTGATCCTCACCACATTAGTAGGATCGGTACTGATTGCGATTAGCTACCGCCATGCCCAAGAACTGTTAGCTGGCAGCGCCAAAGCTCTGAGTGAGGAAAACAGTCGACAGCTTGAATCCACGTTTCAGCTAAAAACGGGTCCCATTCTGACGACACTCGATTTCATGGCATTCAGTACTATTGTTGAAGAAAACGTCAAACCAGAAAAAGAGCGCCGACTCCTAACCTCCATTAACCTCATTTTTCAACGCAGCCCTGGCTTGGTCGCCTTATATTCCGCCAATGAACAAGGCCACCTAACACTCTTTCGATCTTTACGCTCAAATCAAGACCGCGACCGATTTAAAGCTCCGGATGACGCGACATTTATGATCAACCAAACCGCCGTTGACGGAACCAATGTGTTCTTCTTTCTCGATGAGAATTACGCCACGATTGAGACAAGGAAAACCAACGACAACCAGTTCGATCCTCGCAGTAGACCGTGGTTTCAAAACGCTAAGCAAGATGGCAATATTCGCCTGACCGAGCCCTACTTTTTCTACTTTTTAAAAACCAATGGGATGACGTTTTCCAGGCGCAGTCCCGATGGCAACTCTGTCGTCGGTGCAGATTTCACACTGGACTCTCTCTCTGAACAAATCGCCCAACTCGGTTATTCGAAGTCAAGCAAGCTGATTCTTTTTGATAACCAGTTTCGTGTTCTGGCTCAGCACAAAAGTGGCGTTGAGCTCGGCGGCGATGACCAAGTCGCAAGGGAAATGTTAGAGAAGAGCCTTTTCGCTGGCATACTCGATCGTGTCTCTAGTCAAATACTGTATGAAAAAGCCACCGCGGAGGGTATCGATTGGTCCATCACTCTCACGCCCGTCAATTTGAATCGACACACTCGCATCCTTTTAGCTGAAGCGACGCCTCAAGATGATTTGCTCTCTAACTTATTGTCGCTACGAGACAAACAGATTACCGTTGCGTTCTCACTGATGGCGATGAGTTTCGTCGTTGTTTGGTTTGTGGCACAAAGGCTTGCAACCCCGTTACAAAATTTGATGTATCAGACTGACAGCATTGCCCGTTTTGATTTCAAGAAAACACGATACTCAAAGAGTGTGATCAAAGAAGTAGCCAACTTGACCACATCTATCGAACTGATGGAACACACGTTGCACGATCTTCTCCGCCTACTGCGTGAAACCGCAAGCAACCAAGATTTCTCTGTATTGGCAAAAACCATTACCCATCAAAGCTACTTGGTTACCCGAGCCGAAACCATTGTGCTCTATACCAAAGAGTCTTCAGATAGCCCATTTGATGTCGCAGCCAACCACGCGATTATCCCGTTTAAAATCGACATCAACGCATTTCTAAAATCGACCGCTTGGATACTCAAGGATTTATCAAAAGGCGACGTGCTTCACTTTAACCGTGCAGACAACACGGTCGCCAAGTACAAAAACAACCTCTACAACTCCGACTTTTATTTGTTCCCGTTGATCAACCGAAACAATGAGCTGGTCGGTATCCTGTTACTTGGATATGAACGAGCCATCACTCAAGAGCAAAGCGATAAGCACGCTTTTTTACGTGAGCTCCTCAGCTTTGCTCAACTCGCAAAAGAAAACATCGATAAAATCCGCGAACAAAAAGAGATGCTCAATGCCTTTGTTGAGCTTATTGCCTCGGCCATAGACACCAAATCCCCCTACACTGGCAGCCACTGTCAACGTGTGCCTAAGCTGTCCAAAATGCTCACTCAAGCGGCATGTGCCGACAAACAGTACTTTTCAAACTTCTCGATGAATGACAGCGAATGGGAAGCGCTACATTTGGCTGCTTGGCTTCATGACTGTGGCAAAGTAACCACACCTGAATACGTAATCGACAAAGCGACCAAACTAGAAACCATCTACGATCGCATTCATGAAGTCCGAATGCGTTTTGAATTGCTAAAAGCGCAAGCAGAAATCGACTATTGGCAAGCAAGAGCAAATGACCAAGGCAATGAGGAACAACGGATCGCGGATCTCAACGCCACCCACCAACAATTAGATGAAGACTTCGCGTTTGTCGCTCAGTGTAATATCGGCGGCGAAAGTATGGACGATGACTCGATTCAAAGGCTAGAGCAGATTAGCCAGTATCAATGGAAGCGCACATTGGATGATCGGCTCGGCGTCTCTTGGATTGAAAAACAACGCGCCGGGAAACCGCAAACTTTACCGGTAATGGAGCCGTTGCTGTTCGACAAACCTGTTCATCATGTCCCGTGGCCAGATAACGTGAACCCTAAAGATGTTTGGCAAGAAGCTTTTGTTTTGCAACCTGGAGAGCTCAAATACAACCGGGGCGAGCTGTACAATCTATCCATCAAACGTGGCACATTGAATGACGAAGAGCGATTCATTATCAATGACCATATAATCCAAACCATCACGATGCTCAATCGCTTGCCCTATCCTGAACATCTGAAACAAGTATCCGAAATCGCTTGTGGCCACCATGAAAGGATCGACGGTAAAGGCTACCCGAAAGGACTAGCGGAGCACCAGCTTTCTATTCCTGCACGAGTCATGGCGATCGCTGATGTTTTTGAAGCCTTGACCTCAAGTGACAGACCTTACAAGAAGGCAAAAACACTCACTGAGTCAATCAACATCATGACCGATATGGCAACGTCTGGACATATCGACCCGAAACTCTACTTGCTGTTCTTGGAGCAATCGCTCGACCAAGAGTACGCATCACTCTTCCTTCACGAGGATCAAATCACGGACTTTGACAGGAGCGCCCATATATACAGAGTCAAAGCGCATCTAAAAGATAGATTTTGACACCATGCTACTTGCCCTTTGATAGAGTTTTAACTCTAAATAGGAATAAGTAACCAACAAATAACTTCACCCTTAAAATCAATGCATTACAAAAAAACCAGTCATAATTTAATCGATTGCCTTCTCAAAGGTTGATGTATATCAAATAGTCGTAGACAATACGCTGCCGAATCGAGAGTGAACTCGCTTTGCATAGGCATTACCTTGCTCAACAGGTCGTGCCAAGATGCACTGTCGGTTTTACCTATCAGAGCAATAGGTAAGACCAATTATCAAAAACTTATTACCACTGTTAGGTTTGGCTGCATGTAAGCGGCCCTCAATGGTCACAGAATAACTACCTCGTTTTTAAGGGAAAGATGATGGTAATACCAGAAAACAGCAGCATCGTTATTTTTGGTGCTTCGGGTGATTTGACGTATCGTAAGTTGATCCCCGCGTTATACCACCTTTACGCGAGTAAGCAGCTTCCAGAAAACTTCGCTATTCTTGGTGTCAGCCGCACAGAGTACAGTGATGACTCTTACCGCGACAAGCTGAAGAAATCACTTCAGGAAATGGAAAAAACTGAGCCTGTTACGCTTGACGCATTCATCAATCATTTGCACTACCAAGCGATCAATACCTCCGATACCGCAGACTACAGCAAACTGGTTACCCGTCTTGATCAACTGTCTGACCAATATGGTTTTGAGCAGCGCAATACCCTTTTCTACCTTGCTACACCTCCTAGCCTTTACAGTGTTATTCCTGCAAGCCTCGCAGCGCATGGCTTAAACGGCGAGCAAGATGGTTGGAAGCGTTTGATCATTGAAAAGCCATTCGGCTACGATTTGGAATCGGCGCAAAAGCTCGATAAGGAAATTCACGAGCATTTCCAAGAGCATCAAATCTACCGTATCGACCATTACCTAGGTAAAGAAACGGTACAAAACCTGTTGGTTTTCCGCTTCTCAAATGCGATGTTTGAGCCGCTTTGGAACCGAAACTTCATTGATTACGTGGAAATCACAGGTGCAGAATTCTTAGGCGTAGAAGAGCGAGGCGGCTACTACGATGGCTCTGGTGCGGTGCGCGACATGTTCCAAAACCACCTACTACAGGTTTTGGCTATGGTTGGTATGGAACCCCCTGCGCAGATCAACGCAGACTCTATGCGCGACGAAGTGGTCAAAGTTCTTCAATGCCTAAAACCGCTTGAAGAAGAAGACCTACGCAACGACCTAGTATTAGGTCAATACACTGCTTCTGATGTGCGTGGCCAGCATTTACTGGGTTACCGTGAAGAAAACGGTGTGGCTGACGACTCTCGAACTGAGACCTACATTGGTTTGAAAGCGCACATCAACAACTGGCGTTGGAACGGCGTGCCATTTTACGTGCGTACAGGCAAACGTCTCCCAACTCGTGTGACTGAAGTCGTTATTCACTTCAAACAAACGCCACATCCAGTGTTTGGTCAAAATGCTCCTGAGAACAAGCTGATTATTCGTATTCAGCCAGACGAAGGCATCCAAATGAGCTTTGGCCTGAAAGAGCCGGGCGCAGGCTTTAAAGCGAAGGAAGTGAAAATGAACTTCCACTATGCTGACCTGCAAGAAACCCAAATGCTGACAGCTTATGAGCGCCTACTTCTTGATGCGTTAAACGGCGATGCAACCTTATTTGCACGTAGTGATGCGGTTGAAGCATGTTGGAAATACGTGCAACCTATTCTAGATTTCAAACAAGATCCTCAAGCGCTCTTTGGCTACGCTTGTGGTACATGGGGACCAAAAGAAGCGGATGACCTGCTTCAACGAGATGGCCGCGCTTGGCGCTTCCCGTGTAAAAACCTAACCGATACGGATTACTGTGAATTATGATCAACCATAAGATCTTCCAAACAGCCGAGCAGGTTGTTGAAAGCCTAGCGAACGATATGAAAGCGTACAGCGAACTCGATCGCCCAGTTCATATCTCGCTCTCTGGCGGTAGTACACCAAAAATGCTGTTTAAGCTATTGGCAACCGAGGCGTACGCAACTTCAATTCAGTGGCAAAACCTACACTTCTGGTGGGGTGATGAGCGATGCGTAGCGCCTGATGACGCGGAAAGTAACTACGGTGAAGCAAATGCGCTTCTCTTCTCTCAAGTAAATCTACCTGCTGAGAACATCCACCGCATCCGTGGTGAAGATGAGCCAAAAGCGGAAGCAGAGCGTTTTGCAAAAGAAATGGCGGAAGTGATTCCAACTGAAAATGGCACGCCTGTTTTCGATTGGATCTTGCTTGGCGTTGGTGCAGACGGACATACCGCGTCGCTATTCCCAGGTCAAACAGACTACCAAGATGAGAACTTATCGGTACTGGCTTCTCACCCTGAGTCGGGCCAAATCCGTGTTTCTAAAACAGCAAGAGTTTTGGAAGCCGCTAAACGAATCAGCTACCTAGTACTTGGTGCAGGTAAAGTTGACATCGTAAACGAAATTCATACTACTCCAGCAAACGAACTGCCATACCCAGCAGCGAAGATTCAGTCTAAGACTGGAGAAACGGAGTGGTACTTAGATTCTGACGCAGCAGCAAAAATCGCGTAATGCGAGCGTCCAAATAGGAAAATTGGAGAGAAACAATGAAAGGTGATATCGGTGTAATTGGCCTAGCAGTTATGGGTCAAAACCTTATCCTAAACATGAACGACCATGGCTTTAAAGTCGTGGCTCACAACCGTACTGCTGCGAAAGTAGATGAGTTCCTAGAAGGTCCAGCAAAAGGCACCAACATCGTTGGCGCATACTCACTAGAAGAACTCGTTGAGAAGCTAGAAACGCCTCGTAAAGTGATGCTCATGGTTCGCGCAGGCGACGTTGTCGACGCGTTCATTGACAACCTAATTCCGCTTCTAGACGAAGGCGACATCATCATCGACGGTGGTAACACTAACTACCCAGACACAAACCGCCGCGTAGCGCACTGCCGTGAGAAAGGCATTCACTTCATCGGTACTGGTGTATCTGGTGGTGAAGAAGGCGCACGTTTCGGTCCTTCAATCATGCCTGGTGGCGCTCCAGAAGCTTGGGAAGCGGTTAAGCCTATCTTCCAAAGTATCTCAGCAAAAACTGACGCTGGTGAGCCTTGCTGTGATTGGGTTGGTAACGACGGTGCGGGTCACTTCGTTAAGATGGTACACAACGGCATTGAATACGGCGACATGCAGCTTATCACTGAAGCATACCAGTTCATGAAAGACGGTCTTGGTATGTCTGCAGACGAGATGCAAGCAGTATTCGCTGACTGGAACAAGACTGAGCTAGACAGCTACCTTGTTGAAATCACAGCTGACATCCTTGGCTACAAAGATGAAGACGGCGAGCCGCTAGTAGAAAAGATCCTAGACACTGCAGGCCAAAAAGGTACTGGTAAATGGACAGGTATCAACGCACTAGATCTAGGTATTCCACTAACGCTTATCTCTGAGTCAGTATTCTCTCGCTGCCTATCTGCTCTTAAAGACCAACGTGTTGAAGCTGAATCTCTATTCGGTAAGACAATCACGCCAGTTGAAGGCGACAAGCAAGAGTGGGTTGATGCACTTCGTCAGGCTCTACTAGCGTCTAAGATCATCTCTTACGCTCAAGGCTTCATGTTAATGCGCGAAGCATCAAACGAGAATGGTTGGGATCTAAACTACGGTAACGTTGCACTTATGTGGCGTGGTGGTTGTATCATCCGTTCTGCGTTCCTAGGCAACATCCGTGATGCGTACGAAGCGAACCCAGACATCGCATTCCTAGGTTCTGATGAGTACTTCAAAAACATCCTACAAGGCAGCCTAGCAGCATGGCGTAAAGTCGCAGCGAAATCTCTAGAGTCTGGCATCCCAATGCCGTGTACGATTTCTGCGCTATCTTTCCTAGACGGTTACACAACGGCTCGTCTACCAGCTAACCTGCTTCAAGCTCAACGTGACTACTTCGGTGCTCACACTTACGAGCGTACTGACCGTCCACGTGGTGAATTCTTCCACACTAACTGGACTGGTACAGGCGGCGATACAGCGTCGACAACTTACGACGTTTAAGCAAAAGGATGAGTTTAGTGTTTATTCAACCCTAAGACTCATACTATAATTAACGATTCATGGAGGATGTTAACTGAGTTAGCATCCTCTATTTTTTGAAACCTATACAAGGAACCGCGCACGTTTGTGCCGGCTATCGGTGGCTACTCTAACCTGGATGGTTAAAAACATTTAATTGAGGTTCTTAAGATGACTATTAATAAGTACTTTGTATTCGTTCCACAGGCTGAGGAACACAACACTTCAAAGGACAACAAAGTGGTAACAGATAAGGAAGCTCAACGTCAGGCTTTAGTAAAACAAGCGCAGCAGCAAGGCGGCTTGTAATCGGCTAGGTTTCAAAACAAAGAGGAGCAGAAATGCTCCTCTTTTTATTTGTTCAACAAACTAGGCTCAACCGGAAATTAAACCCAGCGCCTTTAACTTGCGATACACCGTGTTTCGGCTCACACCAAGTATCCGCGACACTTTACTGACATTCCCGTTGTGCGCTTGATAGGTTTCGATTAGCGTTGTATTGAGCGTAGACTGCAAATCGCCACCCTCTCTGCTCGCTTCTTTGATTGGTTGGCGCTGTAGCAACTGCGACAAGTGGGATGGAATATGCTCCAAACGCAGTTCTGGCTCATCGCTAGCGATCACCGACGAGACTTTGATTAAGTTATCTAACTCTCTAAAATTGCCCGGCCAATGGTAGTTGGTCAGCAACTGCATAAGGCTGCTTGAGATGGTTTGCCGATTTTCGCGATGTTTCGCATGAATCGCCTCAATCACCGCCGCTTTGTCTTGGCGATCATTTAAAGCTGGCAACTTCACCATCAAACCATTAAGTCGATAGTACAAATCCTCACGAAATCGCCCTTCTGCAACCAGTTTGGGGAGATCTTGATGCGTTGCAGCAATCACCTGAATATCAACTTGATGAGACTGCGGTGAACCAACAGGCATAACAACTTTATCTTGGAGTACCGACAACAATCGACATTGTGCATCTAGCGGCATTTCTCCAATCTCATCGAGAAAAAGAATGCCTTTATCCGCTTGTCTAATACGACCTAAATAACCTTGCTTACTCGCCCCCGTAAAAGCCCCCGCAGCATGACCAAACAACTCAGACTCTACTAACTCCTTGGGCAGCGCACCACAGTTGACGGTAACCAAAGGCTGGCTGCGTCTGGTGCTCTGTTTATGCAGCACTTTAACGAACTCCCCTTTACCGACCCCAGTTTCTCCAAGAATCAAAAGGCTAATGTCTTTGCCTATCACTTTAAGTGCCTGCTGCCACGCTTGCTCCACGTAGTGATCCCCATAATGAAGCTCGCAAGAAGCGGACAAGGGAGATTTTCGGCTGCGCTGTTTGTTCAATGAACGCTTTTCAAACACAAGATCGGCGTTGTGGTCGGGCTGTTTTACAACAGTTTCAAACGACTCACCAAGTAACGGAAAATCAGGCATAAGCTGGCTAGCCACTTGATTGTGCGCCACGATCTGGCCATATTCATCGGCAATTACGATGCCTTGCCAACCACTGTTTAGAACCGATTCATTTTGCGCCAAATTGATCTGCGTTACCCCGCCGGGCGCACTTGTGAGTAATTGGTTCTCGACCAGTTGGACCATGTTTTGTACCAACAGTTGGGTCGTCACATCGTGCTTGCTTTGCTCACTTGTGATATCGAGTATCCCGACCAACTCTCCTTGATAATCAAACAACGGACTGGCCGAGCAGCTAATAAAGCGATGCTGTTTAATAAAGTGTTGCTCGCCAATAATGGAGACGGCTTTTTTCTCGTAAAGCGCCGTCCCTATCGCATTCGTGCCTTTAAGTCTCTCTTGCCAGCAAGTACCTGACTCTAGCGCAATCGACATCAAACGCTCTCGAAACCGCTCTTGTCCCCAACTCGCTAAGATCACCCCTTCTGCGTCGGTCAAAATCAAACGACTGTCTGTTCTCGCAAGAACCTGATTAAAAAGTGGCAAAGCGCACTGCTCCACCGCTTCTATTACCGAACTTGACTTGTGCATACGCTCTTTTAAGAGTGCACCCGTTACATTGATGTCGTCCGGCTTTTTAACCTGTTTCAATCCTGCATTTGAGCTTCGCTCCCAAGAAGAAGCAAGCCAAGACTCTAACTGACGCGTTTGTATATCCATAGCTGTTCCATTTGTGAACAATTAAAGTGTTCCATTTTGGAACAGGTGAACATTTTGTTAACACCTGTTCGCCACATCTGCGTTTAAAACAACACTCTCTACGCCCTGACAACTCTAGCGCGACAAACTTTTTACAACAAGTTTTTAACATCTGGTCTGTGATTTGCGTTATCTGATGAGAAACAATAAATGAGCAACAACGAGTGCTCATTAATCCAAACGAGAAATGTATAAGGATATTTTATGATTTACGCACAACCTGGCAGTCCGGACTCTGTTGTTACCTTCAAAACTCACTATGACAACTTCATCGGTGGAGAATGGGTTAAGCCAACCCGTGGTGAATACTTTGACAACACCTCTCCGATCAACGGTCAGCCTTACTGTAAAGTAGCACGCTCAACTGAAGAGGACATCGAATTGGCACTGGATGCCGCTCACAATGTCCGCGCGACTTGGGCGCAAACCAGTGTCACTGAAAGAGCCAATATCCTCCTCAAAATAGCCGACCGAATTGAAGCAAACCTCGAGGAGCTCGCAGTGGCTGAAACTTGGGAAAACGGAAAACCTGTTCGCGAAACGCTTGCGGCAGATCTGCCACTCGTTGTTGACCATTTTCGTTATTTTGCAGGCTGTATTCGCGCCCAAGAAGGTAGCGCAGCAGAACTGGACGTAAACACCGCAAGTTACCACTTCCCAGAGCCGATCGGCGTAGTTGGTCAGATCATTCCATGGAACTTTCCAATGCTCATGGCGGCTTGGAAACTGGCGCCTGCATTGGCTGCAGGCTGTTGTGTCGTCCTTAAACCAGCGGAGCAAACCCCGACATCAATCTTGTTGTTAATGGAAAAAATCGGCGACCTCATCCCTGCGGGCGTTGTCAACGTAGTTAACGGCTTTGGTAGCGAAGCAGGACAAGCATTGGCCACCAGCAACCGCATTGCCAAGCTCGCATTTACTGGCTCAACGGAGGTCGGTAACCATATCCTAAAATGTGCCGCTGAAAACTTGATCCCATCAACTGTGGAGCTAGGGGGTAAATCACCGAACATCTACTTCCCTGATGTGTTTGATCACGAAGACGAGTACCTAGACAAGTGTATTGAGGGAACTCTGCTCGCCTTCTTTAACCAAGGCGAGGTGTGTACCTGTCCGTCGCGCGTTCTGGTTCATGAATCTATCTACGACAAGTTTGTCGCTAAAGTTGCCGAACGAGCGAAGTCGATCCAACAAGGCAATCCACTAGATACCGATACACAAGTGGGGGCACAAGCCTCTCAAGAGCAGTTTGACAAGATTCTGAGCTACTTGGAAATTGGACGACAAGAAGGGGCGAAAGTGGTGTTTGGTGGCGATATTGCCAAGCAACAGGATGATTTAGCGTCAGGCTACTACATTCAACCAACGCTGCTTCAAGGTCACAACAAAATGCGCGTGTTCCAAGAAGAGATCTTTGGTCCGGTCATTGCTGTGACGACTTTTAAAGACGAAGCAGAAGCACTGGCGATAGCTAACGACACTGAATATGGCTTGGGCGCTGGTGTGTGGACACGTGACCAAAACCTCGCCTACCGAATGGGGCGCAACATTGAAGCTGGCCGAATCTGGATCAACTGTTACCACGCCTACCCAGCTCACGCGGCGTTCGGCGGATACAAAAAATCAGGCATCGGGCGTGAAACCCACAAGATGATGCTGGATCACTACCAAAACACCAAAAACTTGCTGATCAGTTACGATGTCAATCCTTTAGGGTTCTTCTAACGTCGAGCGAAACGAGTGATAAGAGCGCATCAAGCGCTCTTTTTTTGCTTGGAAGAACCTGAAGAAGACTCGTTGCTTTTGTACTTATCGTAGAGATAGAGCGCAGCGCTAAAGAACAAAGCAACAATAGAGACCGTCAACAGTGCAGGCATTTTGAGCACCCATGCAAACACAGCAGCCAAAAATGCAACGAAGCTAACCATTCGGCTGTTGGACATAACACGACCGAGCTTTCTGTTCATACATCCTCCCATCTTGCGAGATGATTAAACCGCTTTTTCTCGCATTAAGTATCTGACAATTGAACAAAAATAACTCTAAAAGAACCTCAAAAACTATCGCAATGTGATGACTAACACATGATCGCCTATGCGTACGTCGCCCAGAAAAAGTAACACGTCATGCCAATGCTAGACAGTGCGACAAAATTTTTGATGTGGTGCTGCGCGATGTTTCTTGATACCCGAGCCGCCGCATATCCCCCTGCTAGTGTGCCAAGCATCACGACAAACCCTCGCTGCCAATCGACCGCTCCATTCGCAACAAAAAGCACAATTGCGATAATCGAGACACACGATGAAACAAGCAATTTGATGCCATTCATCTGATTGATGTTGCTGTATCCGGCGAGTACTAGGTAGCTGAGAATAACAACACCCAGCCCTGCATTGAAAAAGCCACCGTAAGCGCAAACAAGCACAAGACAAATGGCCAGCGACAATTTGGCCCAAATCGGCGAAATCGTCGAACGACTGGCGAAACGGACGAAAAACTGATTGATATGTTGCCCACAAAGAAAAAGAGCCGTGGCGAACAGCAGTAGCCAAGGAATCGACTCGAGGAATGCGCTCTCATCAATCGTCAGCAGAAAATAAGCGCCTAGCCCTCCGCCGACCAGACTCCAAAGTATGATCGAACCAATCTGCTTAGTCTGTGAGATTTCTTGTTTAAAGCCATAAGCGCCGCTGATGTAGCCGGCACACACAGCAAAGGTATTGGTTGCGTTTGCGGAAATGGGAGGGACGCCAACGAAAAGCAGCGTCGGAAAGGTAATAAAACTGCCTCCGCCTGCCACGCTATTTAGAACG
The DNA here is from genome assembly GCF_963681195.1 of Vibrio sp. 16. Taxonomy (NCBI): domain Bacteria; kingdom Pseudomonadati; phylum Pseudomonadota; class Gammaproteobacteria; order Vibrionales; family Vibrionaceae; genus Vibrio; species Vibrio sp. 16. The sequence continues at coordinate 1,289,097 of NZ_OY808998.1, read as the reverse complement.
CCCCCCAACACGCCCGCGATAAATAACAGAATCCATTCCATAGTATTGTTGCGAAACTGGTTGTTGATGATTTAATGTACTGCACCCACCCTTGGCGGTAAACAACCTATCGACCACACTGAGCTCAAACTCACTGTATCGCCAAAGCTATCTCCTTCCAGTCGCGCAATTCTTTTCGGTAGTGTTCGATTTGTTTATCCGAGGCTTGAGTGGCGATTTCGACAATATAGCGAGTCGCAACATCACGATTGTGTTCAATTTTGCTCCGTAGCATAGGGGAATACAGACTCTCAGAGTCAACAAGTAAGGTGTTCATTTCTCGCTCTGTCGCGTTCAAATCTGACCGCTGGTTCAGCAGTTGGCTGATTCTGATTCGTAAGTTGGTTTGGTGGTCGCTCCAATCCGAAGTCGTAATCTGCAAATCGTTTGACCACTGCTCAACCAAGCGCTCTTGATCCTTTGTTAATCTGCCTAGCCAGTTTTCCATACTTTCTGCGATTCTCTCAGCGTACACTTGGCGAACTTCTTCCTCGTTAAGTTGGCTGTATTTCGCTTTGTATTTGCTGTGCCTGACCCGAATGTTGTCCATTAACTCATCCACTTGCTCGTCAGACAGTTTATGTATCAACTGGGCAAGATCAGGCGCAACCCGTTTGACGATGCGATCGGTATGCGCACGCAGCTTCTCCTCCTGCGCGTTTAACTGAGCGGCGGTCAGATTTTTAAGGTCAAGCGTCATCAGCTCGTCCAGATGCTCAACATAGTTAGGTATTTCTTCGCTCCGGTGCCACTCACTCAGTAGCGCTACCCTCTGCTCAATCAGCGACTCTTGGTCACTGTTTAGGTCGACATAGTCTTCCAAGTACTCGATCAACAGCCAGTCCATGTTGTTGTAGACAAACTTGGTTCCACACCCTACCAACAGCAAACAACACATCAGTGTTACCAACCCAGCTCTCATCATTCATCCTTGTTTTTTATGGTTGCAGAGCATCGTTAACGCCCAATATCAGTATCAAATATCCCATACTCTGATGTCACTATGTCGTCTCTCTGACAAGAAACGAAAGAAAAACACCAATGTCAGGATCGAGCAATCGGCATGTAATCATAATCAACAAATCCTTTACGAAACCTAGGATTATCTTTACATACCTTGACTGACCTCTTACGTAACTGAAGATAGTATGGTTCTCAACGGTTAGCCAAGAGGAGAAACCCGTATGAAAAAAATCATTCTATTAGCATCACTGGTTTTGAGCACATCGGTATTTGCAGCAACGTCAACGGTACAGTCAGAGCGCACGTTTACAACAGATAGTTACGCATCAAAAGAGCAAGCGTATCAAGCGGGTTTTGGCCTCGTGGAGGAGTTCAAACAGATGTCACAAAATGAACTAGAAAATAAACTCGTGACTGGGCCAAATGACGCGATTTACCAGAGTATCATCGTCAACGATATGAACGTCGCGGTGAAAGAGTTTGGAACGATTGACGGCAAGATTGAGTATAAAGCCGTTGTCGATGTCGACTACCAGTACAAACACAGAGAAAGCAATCACAGCTAATCTGCGCTGCTTAACCAAACCGCCACTCCTTGAGTGGCGGTTTGCGTCTCTAATACCCGATTTCAGTGACAATCAAGCGATGATCCGATCCGCTTGGACTTTGCTTGCTCTCTCGCTGGCAAATTCTCCGCCCTTCACCCGTCGATTTTAGCCATAAGTGATCAATCGCTATCATAAAGCTTGCTGGCACATACCACTGTTTTACTCGATTAGGCCAACTTGCCACTGGTGCGGTCTGAAAACTGGGAAAAAGACGCGCGAATCGCAAACTAATCGCCGACAGATTAAAATCACCGACAATCAAAACCTCATCATTGGAATGACTGGACAACAAAGAACCCACTTCACTCATTAACCCATTGCGCCGTTGCCACAGCTCTAACGACCTCGGTGAAGGTGGATGAGCCGTCATCAACTGAAAGGCTTGCTGTTTGTTTGGTCGCCATATTCCTTGAATAATGGCCTGTCGATCGGACGTCCAATACACAGACAAACCACTGAGTTCCGTTTGGCTGAGTATCATCTGCCCAGAAGGATAACCAACGCCCTCTTGTCCCCCATACATATAAGGATAAATATCGTCCAGCAATTGGATTTTTTCCCCAACAGGCGGCGAGACTTCTTGCAAAACAACCAAATCAAATGCGTGATTGTGAAGATAACTGAGCACTTCATTCAGATTTTCGTTGTCATAGAGCAAGTTGTACTGCGCCACTGCAATCGAATTAGCGCATTCATGGGATACTTTCTGCACACTCACCGGGCTAAGCAGCCAAAAAATGGTAGCGAAACAGCAACTAATGAGCGACCACACCCATCGTTGGCAAAATAAAAGCACACAGGCAACAAAAAGATAGGTGATAAAAAACAGGCTAGGAAACGTGACAACATTTTCCGCCCACCAAGTCACCTCATAAAACGTCAGCGTGACCCAAACTAAAGAGGGAGCAAACACGCCTATCCATATCATCCACCTCAGTTGAATCACTCCTAAGTTGCTAAGAACTCACTCAAGTATGAACAAACTTTCGGGTTATGCACTCTGTATAACCACTTAATTGTGATTTTTAACATTGCAGAATTTGGCGAGCCCGATATGATTGAAATAATTTGAAATATATTTGTTATTCTTTATAACAATTACGCAGCAAGGACCGCCTCTACTTCATGGCTGAGATTACCGATAAAAAACTACTTAAGTTAATCACTTATGCTCCTGCTAGCATCGTCGGTGCATTCACGTTGCTTTGGGTTGTGCTTGCTGTAACTGACGTGCTGATGGGCTCCCAAGAAAAACTTCTTGCACTCAAAGAAGAGTACCAGCAACGCGAAAACCAACTTTTAACCAAACAAGTCGAATACGTTGCTCAACAAGTAAAGTTTGCCCGTGAGCAAACAGAGCAACAACTTGAAGACACCATTCAGTCGCGTATCTATGAAGCGCACAACATCGCAACGCGACTCTACGAAAGCAACAAGCACCTGCCAGAAGCCGAAGTAACCAAAATCATTACCGATGCCCTTCGCGACATCCGCTTCAACAATGGGCGCGGCTACTTTTTTATCTACAAAACCGAAGGGCTCAACGTGATGCACCCGTTGCTTCCGCGCGTGGAAGGCACCTCTCTTTGGGACTTTAAGGACGTTCGTGGCAGCTATATTGTTCGAGAAATGGGTGAACAAGTGAAAGCAAATGGCGAAGCCTTCTATCGTTGGTGGTTCGTCAAACCTGACAACAAAAACAAAGAGTTTGAGAAAATCGGCTTCGGTAAGTATTTCGAGCCCTACGATTGGTTCATTGGTACTGGAGACTATGTTGTTGACGTAGAAGACGACATTAAACAAACCGTCTTAGCATGGATTAAAAACCTAAGATTTGGTGAGTTTGGCTATGTTTTCGTGCTAGACGCGGACGGCACCATTTTATCGCACATTGATCCCGAATTGATTGGCAAAAACGCGCTCACGCTTGGCAATGAAGTTAACATCGAAGGGGTGCGAGACATTCTTCAATCAGACCAGCAGTTTGTCCATCACCAAGCCATTTACGCCCCACCCGGTGTCTCTGACTTCGCCAAAAGCAGTTACATCCTGAAAGAGCCTAAATGGGAGTGGCGCATCGGCTCTGGGATTTACGATGAAAATAGTCAACGTTTTATCCTAGAAAGACAGCAACAAACGGAAGAAGAACAGCAAAAAGCCGTCGCTCAGATGATCACTATCGGCGTGATTACGACGCTTATTGTGGCCCTGTTCTCGCTTATGATGAGTAAACTGATCGCTTCTCGGTTCGAACGATTTCAAAGCAAGATCAACAGTGACTTTAGCCAACTTCAGCAAACCAAAGACAAACTGGAACACATGGCACTGCACGATGAGTTGACCGGTTTGCCTAATCGCTCTCTGCTGCACGAACACATTAATGCTGGCATCGAGCGATCGAGAAGCCAATGTCAACAGCTTGCAGTGATGTTCGTCGACTTGGACGATTTCAAAAAAGTAAACGACCTATATGGCCACTCGGCAGGCGACCGTTTATTGAGTGAAATTGGTAAGAAGTTTGAAGCCTTTTTACAACCCGATGAGTTTGTCGCTCGATTCGGCGGAGATGAGTTTATTTTCTGTTTTCCTGAGCTCAATAACTTGGCAGAAACAGAGAAGAAAGTCGAGTTAATCAAAGACGTGTTCAAGCAACAGTTTGTTATCGATAACAAAGTCTTATACGCAAGTTGCTCGATCGGTGTCTCCATGTTCCCAACCGATGGTGATGAACCAGAAGATTTGATCTCAAAAGCAGACATTGTTTTGTACAAATCTAAAGCGAGACAAAAAGGCGATGTGTTGTTTTTCGACAGCACCATCAATCAGCAAGTTCAGTATGACTTCCTGTTAGAGCGTGAACTTCGCGGTGCCATTGAACGCGGTGAGCTTTCTGTTGTTTACCAACCGCAAATCAACGCCAAGACGGGCAAGATTTACGGTGTCGAGAGCCTTTTGCGTTGGCACAACCCTCAGCTTGGCCATGTTTCCCCTCTCGAATTTATCACTCTGGCGGAGGAAATCGGCCTGATCAGCGAGCTTGGCGAATTTGTCCTTGAACGTTCATGCGAAGAGATCAATAAAATATTCCCCGACAGTGACTTGGCACTCTCTGTCAATATTTCACCCATGCAGCTAGTCAATGAATCCTTCGTCACTCAACTGCTCTCGGCGAGTGCAAAACACGCGATGCCACCTAATCGCATCACTTTAGAGATTACCGAAAACGTACTCATTAACGATCTGCCCAAGGTGACACCAATCATCAATCAACTTAAAGAGCTGGGCTTTACCATTTCACTCGATGATTTTGGTACCGGTTATTCTTCTCTCAGTTATTTGAGCAACTTGCCACTTGATGAATTGAAGATCGACCGAGTGTTTATAGACAAGATGCTCAACTCTGAACAAAGTAACTCATTAGTCAAAGCGATCTTGGCGATTGCTCGCTCTTCGGACATGCGAGTCGTCGCCGAGGGCGTCGAAACACAAGCGCAAAAAGTCAGGCTAATAGAATATGGCTGCGATTTATTGCAAGGCTACTTTATTGAGAGACCACTATCTGCCGATTTGCTGGCGAAGAATTACGCAAGCGGCGCTCAATAGATGAATCATTCACCACTTGTTGGTAATTCGCTGCGAATCTATTAATAAACATGTTAGTATCACACGCTTTTTGACGCACCTCACAGTTATTGTTTATTTCATATGGGGATACATGCATAGGTCAATCATAACGACTGACCAACAAATAGCGAACTTATTGATGTCTAATTTAACGCAGCCAATGGATGGTGACAGTATCAACGCCACCAGTGCCGCTGCTAACCGCTCGCACACTCAACACAACGCGTTCTTCTACAAACTCGAACTGCATAACCCAGTATTTTGGTTAAGTGGTACGTTCCTCACTGCCTTTGTCTTGTTAGCACTGTTTGATGCAGAAAGTCTGACAGGGCTCGTAAACCAAGGTTTCTCTCTGTCAACTCGATACTTTGGTGCGTTCTGGCAAGTACTGCTGCTTGCGAACTTTCTGATTGGCTTATTCATGGCATTGAGCCGTTTAGGGGACGTTCGACTAGGCGCTCTATCTGCCCCTGAAATCGCCAACAGCAAGTGGCTTGCGATTGTGCTGTGCACACTGCTCGCAGGGGGCGGCGTATTTTGGGCGGCTGCAGAGCCTATCGCCCACTACGTTTCTCAGCCACCTCTGTTTTCACATGGCACCTCGCCACAGAATATGGCTATCAACGCTCTGGCTCAGTCGTTTATGCATTGGGGCTTTTTGGCTTGGGCAATACTTGGCGGCTTGTCGTCCATTGTGCTAATGCACCTGCACTACGAGAAAGGTTTGCCACTAAAGCCAAGAACTTTACTCTATCCCGTTTTCGGTGATCGCATTCATGGTGTCCTTGGCCATATTGCGGATGCCTGTTGTATTGTCGCTGTGGCAGCGGGAACCATCGGACCTATCGGGTTTCTTGGTCTGCAAATTAGCTACGCGCTCAATTCGCTTTTCGACGTTCCCGATACCTTTGCCACTCAAAGCATCGTGATACTCTTTGCCATTCTAGCGTATACGCTATCGGCACTGAGCGGACTTAGCAAAGGTATTCAAATTGTCAGCCGTTACAACGTCATTTTGGCAGTGCTTCTGGTTGGATACCTCTTGGTCTTTGGCCCTACTGGTTTCATCATCGATGGCTATGTACAGGGTATTGGACGCATGGTGGACAACTTTTTCCCAATGGCACTGTATCGAAATGACAGCGAATGGCTGAGTTGGTGGACGGTCTTCTTCTGGGGATGGTTCATCGGTTACGGCCCAATGATGGCCATTTTCATTGCTCGGATTTCACGAGGCCGCACTCTGCGCCAAATGATTTTGTCCATTAGCATCGCCGCCCCACTGATCACATGTTTTTGGTTCAGTGTTGTTGGGGGAAGTGGCTTAGCGTTTGAGCTCGAATCGCCTGGGCTAATTTCACAAGCATTTGAAGGGTTTAACTTGCCTGCAGCCTTGTTAGCGATTACCGAGCAACTGCCATTTGCTACAGGGATTTCCCTGCTATTTTTGGTACTCACCACCACCTTTATTGTGACAACAGGTGATTCGATGACTTACACCATCTCTGTTGTGATTTCTGGCTCAACGGAACCAAACGGCTTGATGCGCTGCTTTTGGGGTGTGATGATGGGGATCGTCGCGATCGCGTTGATTTCGGTCGGTTCTGGCGGAATCTCAGCTTTGCAATCGTTTATCGTGATTACCGCAGTTCCCGTATCATTTATTCTGTTACCGAGTCTTTGGGCTGCTCCAACACTCGCAAATAAAATGGCTAAATCACAAGGGCTACTGCGATAGTAGCCCATACTTAGCCAAAGTCAGTATCGACTGTTCATTCCATAACGATTGGAGAAGTCGTCTTCCATTGCCCCACCTTTCCATTGGGATGGGGCAACAAGTTTGAGTATGTCCATTGCCGTATACTCTTCTCCTGAGAAAATCTTGTTCGCCAGTTCAACACGTAGCTTGTCAAGCTCAGCCTGACTCAAGTCGAGTTTCTCACTTGCTTGCTCGTCAAGCTCATTGCAGAAAAGCGCAACATTGTAGTGCAGGTAACGTTTAGAGGCATTCACTCGTTTCGAAGTCTGAATAACCTGTCCGCAAGAGTAAAATTCTCTTGAACCATAGCCTTTGATCAATTCAGGTGACATCTTTGCAATCATCTTACGTAAGATTCTGCGTTTAAAAAAAGATCGAAATATCGGCATTTATACTCCTCGATTATGGTTATCCGGCCACTATACCACGCAACATGTCGCGATCGATATCACTCCCCATGCGCCTTTATTCTTTTCATTTTTGGAAATTATCTTTGCACATTTGATGTTTAACGCATAATAACAAAAGTGTTACTTTATCTCTCATTGGTTACACCGTTTTAAAATCACGCTCAAGCGCTTAATCTTTTTTAACGGCGAGTATATGGATGTAAAACCAAACATTTCCAACTAAACAATTGACTAATTGTTACCTTTTGCCCGCATAGTCTTTGCTATGCGGGCTTTTTTTCTGATGAGCGCGACTTCCTCTTCAACTATTGGCATAAATTAATCAATTGATTAAATAGTGTTGAATTAATCACCTGTTAACTCGCGTGCAACCCCCTATAATTAATCATCTGTTTAATTATGAGAGCGAATCACATGCCCCCCGTTCATCGAAAAGTCGGCAGGCCAAGCGAGAAGACGCAAGCACGAGAAAGCTTGATCACTCAATCTCGAGAGCTGTTTACCGTGATGCCTTACGAAAAAGTGTCAACGCGCTTGATCGCCCAGCGTGCTGGCGTCAATGTCGCCATGATTCGCTACTACTTTGGCAGTAAAGAAGGATTGTTCGAGGCAATGCTTCGCGAGACGATGGCGCCGATGCAAGAACAAATGGCCAAGTTACTCGCCAACGGTTCCCAAGCCAATTTCTTGGATATTATGCGTACCTATTACCGTGAAATGATCAAAGTGCCACAGTTTCCTCGCTTGGTGATGCAAGTCATGAACATGTCACCATCTGAGACGCAAAGGAAATTGCTTGAAAAAGTGTTCATGGATGTCACGCAGCCCATGCAGCACCTGATGTTTGAGAAAATGACTGGAGGTGGGATTCTCAAACCCGGCGCGGATCCGAAGCTGTGCAAAGTCTCTTACATTAGCTTGATGGTCTTTCCGTTTATCGCTCCTCCCGCGATGCTTGCCATTCACGGGATCGAACTCAATCAAGAATTCCTCGACAAATTACTCGAACACAATATTGAAATGATGAAATTTGGATTTCTCAATACGCAAGGTATCGCCGATGAAAATCAATAAGAAACTTCTGTTCTTTCCCGCCCTTGCTGTGGGAGTTATCGCACTGGTCACAGCGATAAAAATGAAACCTCAATTGCCAGTCAAACCCGCTGGCGACCGCGCACGAATCGTTGAAACCATACCACTTGAGCTGCGTGCTAGCGCCCCACTCGCGATTGGCTTTGGAAAAGTTGAGCCTAAAGTGGAATGGAAAGCGATCGCCGAAGTGTCGGGAAGAGTCGTATACAGAAATCCGATGCTACAAAAAGGTCAAGTACTCCAAGCCGGTACTGAAGTCATTCGTATCGACCCGCTCGACTACGAGCTCAAACTGGTTCAAGCTCAAGCTGATCTCAAATCTGCCCAAACCTCTTTAGCTAAGCTAAGCCAAGAAGAAGCCAACCTAAAGCAAACGCTAAAAATTGAGAAAAACCGCCTCGCGATTGCTAATAAAGAGTTGGAGCGTAAGCAAAACCTGCGCAAAAAAGGGCTGACTTCTCAATCTGATGTTGACCAGCAAACCCAAAGTGCGTTGTCGCAACGTAAGATCGTGCTGGATATTGAAAATCAAATTGGTCTCATGCCCGATGAGAAAAGAGTGGCTCAAGCTTTGGTGAAAGTGAACGGTTCTAAAGTCGAAGAGGCGCAGCGCTCGCTAGAAAAAACCATCATCACTTTACCCTACGACCTGCGTATTGCAGAAGTAGACATCGAGCAAGACCAAGTGGTCAATCAACAGCAAACGATGATTGTCGCCCATGGCATCAACACCATGGAGGTGGAGGCGCAATTGTCCATTCACGACATGCATACGCTCGCGTCCAGCCTTGGCGAGTTCGAACGTGACACGTCGGGCATTCCCAAACCTGATACCTCCTTCATCAATGCGCGTATTGAGCTAAATAGCGGCAACGTTACCGCCACTTGGCCTGCGAAAGTCTCGCGTATCAGTGAAACCGTCGACCCAAATCAGGCGACTGCGGGCGTGATTTTAGAGATCACTCAAGACTACCGCGCTCTCAACCCAGCCTCTGCTCCACCACTGGTTAACGGCATGTTTGTGCGTGCCTATATCGAAGGACAAGCCAACCCAAACTGGGTGATCCCTGAACGCGCACTGCATGGCAACAAAGTCTATCTATTGAATGATCTTAATCAGCTGGATATCCGCCCGGTGGAAGTGCTGTATCGCCGCGATAACCAAGTGATCATTGATGGCGATTTCGAACAAGGCGAAAAATTGATTCTGAATGATTTGCTTCCTGCAATTGAAGGAATGCAACTGAAAGAAGCCACCGCAGAGGAGCCAAGTGTATGATTCGCTTCTTTGCCAAACACCCAACGGCAGCCAACTTGCTGATGCTGACTTTGCTGCTCCTTGGTATTACCTCATTGTCCAATATCAAACGCGAAACCTTCCCCGAGTTTGATCCTCCGTACATCATGGCGGGAGTGGTCTACCCGGGAGCCTCCCCGCTAGAAGTGGAAGAGAGCATCTGTGTGCGTATGGAAGACGCCGTTGATGGGCTAGCCAATATTGAAGAGACCCAATGTGAAGCGGTCGAGGGCTCAGCTCGATTAATACTGAAGCTCAATGAAAAAGCCGATATCAGCAGGATGCTCGTCGATGTCCAAACGCAAATTAACGCAATCAACGACTTCCCTCAAGAAATTGAGTCGCCCGTCGTTCAAGAGTTAGATTGGAACGAACCTGTTGTTGATGTGGCGATTACCGCAGACACTACTTGGCCAGAACTCAAAGCGTACGCAGAGCAGCTTAAGCGAACGTTAAAGCTCGATTACGATGTCTCCTTGGTCGATGTAGCAGGCTTTTCTGACCATCAATATCGAGTCGAACTCGACACTCAGGCAATTCGTCAGCTCGGGTTAAGCGTCGGTGATATTGCTGAGCAAATTGGGCGTCAAAATGTCAAATTACCCAGCGGTAATATTGAAACGCCCGATAAGCACTTTCTAATTCGATTTGATGAACGTCGTATAACACCTGAAGCGCTAGAAACCATTGTTGTTGGTTCGGGCCCAAATGGCTCTCTCATTCGCCTCAAAGACATTGCCACCATTACAGACCGCTTTGAGCTTGATGAACAAAAGGTGCTGTTTGATGGTCATCCGTCCGCCCTGCTGAAAATCAGTAAAAATAAAGAAGATGACGCGCTGCGAATCAAAGAGCGAGTCTCCCAGTTTGTTCTCGACCAACAGGCCATCGCTCCCGATGGTGTCACGTTAGAACTGACCAATGACCTATCCTCTGTCCTTTGGGATCGTCTCACCATGATGGTCAGCAACGGCTGGCAGGGTATTGTCTTGGTGTTTGCGACCATGTGGCTTTTCTTTAGCCTACGCTACTCTTTTTGGGTGGCAGCAGGATTGCCAGTTGCCTTTTTAGGTGGCTTGTTCCTAATGGCGCAACTAGGACTGTCGATTAACATCATGTCTTTAGTCGGGTTGCTCATGGCGATTGGTATCATGATGGATGACGCCATTGTGATTGCCGAATCGATCGCTGCCCACCTAGACAGAGGAGAAGAGATAGACAATGCGGTTATCAAAGGCGTTAAAAAAGTACTCCCGGGCGTTATTTCATCGTTCTTAACGACGGTATGCATCTTCGGCAGCTTACTCTTTTTACAAGGGGAAATGGGCGCGGTGCTCAAGGCGGTGCCTCAAGTTCTCATTTTGGTCCTCACTCTCAGCCTTGTGGAAGCCTTTTTGATTCTGCCAAACCACCTTTCTCATTCACTTCACAAAGAGAAGCGAGAAAAATCACCCGCTAAATTCAAGAAGAAACTGCTCGATGGCTTTGAGAATTTTCGTAATACCAAACTGGTGTCCGCGGTGGATAAAGTGGTCGAGTATCGCTACGCCTTTATTGGTGGCGTGATTACCCTGTTACTGATTTCGGTGGCAACGATAGTCGGCGGAATACTCAAGTTTCAGCCGTTCCCGGAACTCGACGGCGACATCGCTGAGGCGCGCATCATTTTGCCTCCAGGCTCTTCGCTCTCGCAAACCGAATACGTGGTAGAAAAAATCGTTGCATCGGCCGAGAAGCTCGGCAAACAGTGGAGTATAGAAAAAGAAAACGGCACGCCTTTGGTTGAGCACATCACAAGCCAGTTCAACGCCAATGCCGATGCCAATGAATCTGGACCTCACATCGCAACGGTTAGGCTAGACCTGCTGGGTGCGGAAAGTAGAAACACCCTTATCGACGAGTTTATCTCCGCATGGCGAGCAGATGTCGGAGAGCTAGCGCAGCCGATTTCTTTGGTGTTTAAGCAACCCACAATGGGCCCCGGTGGTCGCGCCATTGAGATTCGAGCCAAGCATGACGATCTTGAAGCATTGAAAGCAGCCTCGATTGATATCCAGCAATATTTGAACGAGTTTGATGGTGTTCATGGCGTGCTCGATGACATGCGCATGGGCAAAGAAGAAGTCTTAGTCAAATTAAGACCGGGCGCAGAGACCTATGGTGTCAATGGTCAGCTCATCGCGAGCCAGCTCAGAGCCGCCTTCTTTGGCCAAACCGCGGATGAAATCCAAGTTGGCGTTGAGAACATTTCCATCGAAGTTCGTTTGGATAAAGTACAAGCTGGTGACTTACAACAGTTGGCAAACTTCCCAATCATAATGCCAGATGGTAGCCAAATTCCTCTGGCGTCGATTGCAACGCTCGATTTTCAGCGTAACTATGTGCGTATTCAACGTATCGATGGCCTACGTACCATCAGCGTGTTTGGCGATACCGACAATACAAAAGCCAACTCGACCGCTATCATTCGCCAATTCCAGCAAGAAGAAGCCCCTAAGCTACTTAAGAAGTATCCTGGGTTACGTTTCGACTTTGAAGGTGAGGCAAAAGACACCGCGGAAACGGGCGCATCCATGGGTAAAGGCTTCGCATTGGGACTGTTCGGCGTATTTGCCATTCTTAGCTACCAATTCCGCAGCTATCTTGAACCTTTTGTTGTGATGCTGGCCATTCCTCTTGCCTTTATTGGCGTGGTCTGGGGCCATATCCTTCTTGGCCACTCGCTGAGTATGCCAAGCATGATGGGATTTGTGTCTCTGGCTGGTATCGTGGTCAACGACTCCATATTATTGGTGCAATATATAAGGCATCACGTTGATGAAGGGGACAGCGTTCATGACTCTGTGGTTAAAGCCAGCAGAGAACGGTTTAGAGCGGTATTTTTAACCTCGATGACAACAGCGGCGGGGCTATTACCTTTGCTAACAGAGACAAGTTTACAGGCTCAGGTGATTCAGCCTCTGGTGATTTCCATTGTCTTTGGTATCTTCGCCTCGACACTCCTCGTCCTGTTTATGATCCCAGCAGCCTATGCGATTTTGGCTGACTTCGGCCTCGTTCATAAACATGAGGAGATTTAACTACCCTACCGAAAAGATGAAAGCGGCGATTTTGCCGCTTTTTTCTTGTTTTTCAAAAAATTAGACAGTCAATCTGTTAATCTCTAACCACACTCACCAGCTAGGAAACCTCATGCGAACATCACTTAGGGAAAAGGTCATTGCAGTCTGCAACAAGAAAATCGCGCAGAAAGGCGATAATGTCGGCGTCTCATTCTATGCATTTTTTGCTAACAAGAATGATGACCCAGAGTTACTAATGGAAGCAGCTACTTGGTGGATTCAAACCCACAAACTCGATCATTTTGAAAAAGCACATAAGATTATCGAAATGGTCGAAGCGGGGAAATAGTCGATTTCAAACAAGAAAGGCGGAGAAAAACTCCGCCTTTGATATTAGTTGGTTAGTGCTGGTTGCTTACGGCTGAACAACCGTTTGATGCGACGAAAAACATTTTTAATGTCTTCCAGCATCAAGTAGAGACAAGGCACCAGTATCAGGGTAAGCAAGGTAGCAAACAGAACGGCAAAGCCCAGTGCCACTGCCATAGGAATCACGAACTTGGCCTGCAAGCTGGATTCAAACATGATCGGCAATACCCCAACAAAAGTGGTAATGGACGTGAGTGTAATCGCTCTAAAGCGAGCACATCCAGCTTCAATCACAGCTTGCTTGATCGCCACGCCTTCGCTTCTCACCTTATTGACATAATCGGTCATCACCAACGAGTCGTTAACCACTACCCCCGCCGCCGCAATCAAGCCAAAGGTGGACATCATGCTCAAGTCAAGACCAAACCAGTAGTGTCCCCATATTGCGCCAGTGAGACTAAATGGGATCACCGACATAATGATCAGTGGCTGGGTGTAGCTCTTGAGTGGAATGGCCAACAGCATATAAACAATAATCATGCCTGCGACAAAGAAGATTTTCTGCTCATCTTGTTGAGCTTGCTGCTCTTCAATGGTGCCGCCAAGCTCACTCTTCACGCCCGGGTATTTAGCAAGGATCTGAGGAATGATTTCTCCGTTGACTTGCTCCATCACCGCACCGGGTTCGACCAATTCCTCATCAATTGAGCCGTATACATAGACGCTTCGGAAGCCTCCTTCACGGCGAATGGTACTTACGCCCGGTTTCTGAGTGATTTCGACGACATCCCCAAGCATGACTTTTTTGCCTTCCGGAGTTGTAATAATGGCGTAACGCAATGACGAGAACGCTTCGCGAGTCAGCTTAGGATAACGAACCATCACTTTGATCTCTTCACCATCACGAAGAACTCGTTGCGCTTCACCTCCGTAGAAGCTTCCGCCGACCTGACTGGCGATGTCAAACAAATCCAAGCCTAAGTCGTACGCCACTGGTGCAAGAGACAGCAATACCTCTTGGCTTCCGGCATCAATAGAAGAGGAAATATCAAACAAGCCTTCTTGCTGCTTAAGCGTTACGATCAGCTCTCGCCCTGCTTCGTTCAATGTGTCGATGTCAGAGCCAAACAGCAAGAATCCAAACTCATCCCCTTTGCCATCATCGTTAACATTGTCAGAGATCGTCAAAGTCTTTAGACCGGCAATTGCAGGCATTTGCTCACGCCAACGTCTGGCGAGCTCAAAGGTGTTAAACGGTCTTAACTCTTCATCCACTAACGGAATCACCAAGCGCCCTTGTTTACGCCCTTCATTGAAGGTCAAGATATCTTTGATCATCTTCTGACCTGTTTCTTCGGCGATCACGTCGTCAATTGAAAGCACCGTGCTCTCAATCTGTTTTAACGCTGAGATAGTTTGCTCACTCGACACATTGTCATTCATTACCAGCTTAATGCTGGGAAAATCATGAGGCACTTTAGGCGAAGGCACGATACGCACATAGTTCGCCATCACCATTGCAATACTGATGACCAACAAAGCGACAAAGCCACTAAACACACTCCAACGCCAGTGCGTGCATAGCGTGACAAATCGCTTGTACGGACCATTAACAAAGCTGAAGAAGCGAGTATTGAATCGATCGCGCCAACTCCCCTTCTTAATCGGCTTGAACTTTGAGTGCGCCAAGTGAGACGGCAAAATCAGTTTTGATTCGATCAAGCTGAATAACAGACACAAGATCACAATTGAGGCAATGCCGAAGAAGAAGGCACGCTCAATCCCTTTAGACATCAAGAACGGGGCAAACACCGCAATCGTGGTAAGCACGCCGAATGTCGCAGGGGTTGCGACACGTCTTACACCACGAACGACATTGTCGACTCCGCCGCCGTTTTTCTCAATTTCGGTGTATGCACTCTCACCGATGACAATGGCGTCATCAACCACGATACCGAGCACCATGATGAAAGCAAACAGGGACACAATGTTGATACTAACACCAATCGCTGGCATCAACATAACCGCACCCAAGAAACAAACCGGTAAGCCTACCATCACCCACATCGCCAGTTTGAAGCGTAAGAATATACTCAACATCAACGCGACCAACACCGCGCCTTGAAGTAAATTCTTCAGCATCATGTCGAGACGCGCATTCAGGTAGTACGTCATGTCGACCAAGGTTTTGATGGTCAAATCCGATGGCAACGCTTTGTTTTTCTCTTCGATGTAACTCTTCACCGACTCCGCTACTGCCACCATATTTTGATCTTTGGTCGCTTTCACTGAGAGGTAAATGGCATTTTCACCGGAATACTTAAAGTATCGATCGTCTTCGGTAAACCCATCTTTGATGGTGGCAATATCTTGAAGTAAAACCTTGCCCCCATTGGCGCCTATTTTGACTGGGATTTGGCGAAACTCTTCGCCGCTGTAGTATTGGTTTTCAATACGCACGGAGATCATCCCGGCGTTCGTACGCACTTCACCCGCAGAATAGTTAGCCGAATAGCGTTGAATCGCCTTGCTGACATCATTCAACGTTAGGCTGTATTTTTGCAGGATGCGTGGTTCGATCTCGATTGCGATCTCATATTCAGGCGCGCCCAACTCCACCAAAGCGACATTATTGAGTTGCAGCAATTCATCTTCAATTTGCTTGGCAATCGGTTTTAGTTCAAGCAGCGAGCGATTACCAACAATCGCCATTTCAATCACGTCTTGTCGAAACTCAAATTGGTAGACCTGTACCGGCTCCATTCCTGCAGGAAAGTTGGCGATAGAGTCGACTTTTTGCTTCACTTTATCGAGAACGTCTTCGATCTCCTCATCCACATCGATTTCAAGTTCAATTGAACCATAACCACGACTCGCGGTTGAGATCGCTTTCTTGATGCCTGTGACATCTTTAAGCGACTCTTCGACCTTGATTAAGATGCTCTCTTCGATTTCTTGCGGCGACGCACCTGGATACTGCGCGCTCACATTGATGTAGTTCACTTCAATATTGGGGAACATCTGCCTCTGAATGAAGAAAAAGCTCGCGGTTCCTACAATCAGAATGAACACCATCAATAAGTTCGCCGCCACCGAATTGTTGGCGAAATAAGCAATTAAGCCCTTTTGCTTAGTCTCTTCCATGTGGCGCTCCTAGAAAATAATCGCTTCATCTGACACGTTAACATCAACAAGCAGACCTTTTTGCGGATACTCCGGAACGGTCAGCACGATTTGGTCATCATCTGAGAGACCTCCCGCAATCAACATAAACTCTTTTTCTGCTCTCACTACGTTGACCATTCTTGGCTCTAGCTCGTTGTTCTCGTTGACTACCCAAACCTGCTGATTGTTGACCAACTCTTGTGGCAAGCGATAGATTTGCTCCAGCTCTTTGCCAACAAACTGAACCTCGACATAAGAACCGAATTTGACTGGCGTCTTGTCTGAGGCGATCCCATAAGGGTCTTCCACTCTTACGACGACATTAATCATTCGGGTACTCGTGTCTACCACGCCAAGATCGCGCTCAATCGCGCCTTCACGTTCAACCGTGTTTAATCCTCGTAACAACACTTTGGCTGGGAGACCTGCATAGCTTTCAGGCAAGAACGCGCTATCAAACCCAGCAATCGGAATGTGGATCTCTCCCGCTTCAACGTTATTAAGTGTCGCGACATGCGCCCCTGCGGTAATGAACTGACCGACACCAATATCTCGAGCAACGACCAGGGCGTCGTAAGGGGCGACCACTTTACAGTTGTCTAGGTCTCGCTTGGCGCGTTTCAATGCCGCTTGTGCTGATTTAACTTGTGCGGTCGCACTCAACACCTGAGGTTTGCGTAGGTAGAGATCTGTGACCTGCTTTTGAGGGAGATTTTTGGCTTGGCGCTTAGCGACTTCAGCCTTTGCTTTTTCTTCGATCAGCATTGCCTGAGCACTCGCCAATTGCGCTTGGGCTTGAAGAACCGCCGCTTGGTAATTGTCGCTTTCGATCTCAAACAACACTTCACCACGTTTAACGACGCCACCGACAACAAAATTACGGTGCCAACTGATCACTTCACCGGAAACCTGTGCAGAAAGTTGGGTTACCTCGACAGGTTGTAGCTCTCCGTGGCTTGAGATAACAACGTTATAGTTGCTTGAACGAATCGGTGAAACGGTAACAACTGGCAAGCTCTTGTTTGGTTTAGCCGAATCAGGCTCTGGTTCGGTTGACGCAATCGCACTGTAGCCTCCGTATGCCCCGGCTAAAATGACACATGGCAGTAACCAACGTAACGACTTAGATATCATGACTATTCCTTATCTAGGTATGGTGCTTGGCATTCTCTGACACTGAGCGTGCGCTAAGAATGAGAATTATAATTTTTATACGTTCAGACTCATGCTTCGACATCAATAGAATCAAAACTATCCATAAGAATGAGAGTATTTATAGAACTCATTAATATTGATTTAGCCGCTCAGAACTTCCAGCTATACAGCAAAGTACATGCCACTAGATGAATTGATAATAATCAACCACTTATAGTATGAAATATCTCATTTAAACTATAGGCATGGCGAATATAAAGCAGTTTAGGTATTTTTCACCAGTATCGAGTTCGGCATATTGGTGAGAGCGCAGCAGGAAAGAAGAGATGAAGAGTACAAACAGCTGAAATGAAAAAGGAGCCTGCAAGAGGCTCCTTCTAGAATGCTTGGATTTCCAAAGAGATTAGGAATCGATTAAGCTTTTTTTAGGCTTTTCACTGGGTAAGTCAGAGTCATGCCGTCAACGCTAACGCGAATGTACGCGCCGCCACTGCTAATACCAACAACGACCATTTGGCCTAGATCGATACCTTGTGTAGCCACTACTACATCATCAATAGAAAACATATTAAACACCTTAAAGAAAGACGATGAAAATCTAGGTGCGTATTTAATATGAACTGCGCCTCATGTACTAATCGGGTATTTTGTCGTTAGGATAAGATTTTGTATTCATATACTTAACGCTTAAGTACAGCAAAGGAATCACAATGAAAAACTTGGATGTAATCTACCTATTCGATTGGGGCAACACCTTGATGTTCGATGACCCAACCCAACACGGCAAGATGTTACATTGGCCAACCATCTTAGCAATGCCGGGGGCAAAAGAAACGCTAAAGCACCTTTGCGCTTCCCACGCCATCTATGTTGCCACCAATGCTCAAGACTCAAACGAATCAGAAATACAGCAGGCATTTCAACGCGTAGAGCTGGATCAGTACATCAGTGGTTATTTCTGCAAAGCCAATCTGGGTATTGATAAAAATGATTCTGCTTATTACTCACGCATTGCTGAAAAACTTAATGTGCGCTGCAATCAGCTTGTCATGGTCGGTGATACGCTCGAGAAAGATATTGTTCCCGCATTAGCCGCGGGGTGCCAAGCCATCTATCTAAACCGAGAAAACAGGAAGGTGTCAGACGCAATTCCACAGATTCACTCTTTGGACGCACTCATTAACAAAACGGCTTAGCATCATGCTAAGCCGTTTTGTTATTCTTTAGGCGTTGCTCGGTTGAGGCTGATATCGGCCAGGCTTGTGATTCATCGCTAAGATGAGGTTGGTGGCAACAGCACCTAGTATAGACAGAGCAATCAGAGACACATCAACAATGAACAGCGACATCACTACAATCGAACAGTCTAGCGCCATTTGAACCTTGCCAGCGCGAATGCCGAAACGCTCTTGAAGGAAAAGCGCAAGGATGTTAAATCCACCTAAGCTCATTTTGTGGCGGAAGATGACTAACATACCAATGCCGATTAGACCGCCACCAATCAAGGCTGCGTACAAGGGGTCGATTCGCGCAATTTCAATCACGTTGTGCAAATGGTCCACGGCTACAGAAACGATGGAAACCGCAATAAAGGTGTTAATCGTAAAACGCCATCCCATCCGCATCACGGACAATAAATAGAAAGGTAGGTTCAAGGCAAAGAAAACTTGCCCGAAGCTAAAGTCGGTCACTTTCGTCAAAAATATTGCTAAACCTGCGGTTCCACCAGTAAGCAGTCCTACTTGGCTAAAAAAGATGACTCCAAGTGACACCAATGCACTGCCTAAAGTGAGTGCAAGTAAATTTTCTCGTAAACTGTGTTCATTATCCATAATGTACTATCCCTGTATAACTGGCTTAAAAAGCAGACATAAGCCAAAACAGGGATAAGATGTCTATTATTGGAACTAAAGTCGAGTGACTAAGGCCATAAAGCATTTATAAAAGATGTTAAATTTTATTTACACATAGGCTGTCAGGATACTTAGCGGTTGAATCAACTGGGGTGTTTTCTAACCTGAGCGAGCTCCACAACATCACTTGTGGAGGATTGACACTGCATGGTTTCGCCATCGTAACAGCAAGGTCCTTTTACGTGCTTGGAACGATACATGGCTTCGTCTGCCATGCTAAGCAGTACTTCTTTGTTTCTCGTACTGTCAGGGAAGTGGCTCACGCCAATACTGGCGCTGATCGACAGTTCTCGCCCATTGAAACCAATCGGCTCACAGATGGCTTGCATAATTTGCTCGACCTTTTGCGGTAGAATGTCAAAATTGTTCAGCAGATCGAGACAAATCACAAACTCATCGCCCCCTAGTCGCCCTACAAAATCTGACTGACGAATCGCGTTACTCAATCGGTTTGCCACGTTGACTAAAATGGCGTCTCCCGCATCATGCCCGTATGTGTCGTTGACCACCTTAAAATCATCAAGATCAATAAATAGAATCGCCAATTTGCACTTGGTTCGATTGGCTTTCACGATCGCATTTTCGAGTGATTTATCGAATGCTCGGCGATTGTATAAACCCGTTAGCGGATCATGCTCTGAAAGGAAAATCAATTGCTCGTGTTTTTTCTCCAACTGCATGGTTTGGCGTTTCACCTCTTCTTCTAACTCATGTTTGGTCACCGTTGATTCACGCAGCGAGATAGTCATTTGGTTGAAGAAAAACGCGATGCCTTTAAATTCAGAGTCCATGGAAGCGGTGTCCACTTTTGCTTCAAGATTGCCTTTGGCCAACGCAACAATGGCTTCTTTGACCGACTCGGCATCGGATTTGAAACGCAGCAAAATAAGCCAGGCAATAAAACTGACCAGCAGTGAACAGACGATCAACCATGCCGCGGCGGATTTCATGACATTAGAAAGGTTGCTCGCGCTTCGGTCGACCACCACTTGGTGAACATGCGCCAACTCTTCGGTCATATTCTGTACAATCATGTTGTAACGCGAATGTAGTAAACCAAACGCGTTGATCCCTTCCTCGCTTGCCACGTCTCGGTCATAGAGTTGCTTCTCTTGGGTCAATAAGGCTTGTAAGCTTTGGTTCATCCTTTGCAAATTGTCGAATCGAGCGCCCTGTTCGCCATAAGCTGTGAGCTGCGTGGCAAGCTCAGCTTGGGCATACTCTACCTGCTTAAGACTGGATTGATCGCCAAACTGCAGAAATACCCATAACTGGCTGCGAAGTAGGTCAACTCTTAGTTGAAGGTCAATGATGGTATCAAGCTCAGATTTGGTCTGATTTTGTTCGCTGTTAATCTTGGCAAACGACGCCACAATCAGCAGCGTCAACAACATGGTGGTTGTCGACAGCAGAAACAGTTTTTTAAACAGTGAACTGATCATCGCTAATATCTCTGCAAAGTAGCCTGTTGGTAAGGACGAGAATAGAAAACGTCACGAAAATCTGGGTTCGGACCCGCGACAAGTCCCGCTTCGTCCGCCCAGCGGGCTTGAAACTGTAAGTTAGACAATAACGAATTACCCAACGAGAGCCGAAACACGTAATCTTGCCAAGACCATTCCACTTGATTAACCGGAATGTTAAGCCGCTCCGCGACTAAAATACGTGCTTGCTCTGGATTGATATTTATCCATTGAATCGCCTCATTTAGTGCGCTAAGTAACCGAGTTGGTTCGTCTCCAACAAACTCAAGGTAAGGCGTAGTAGAAAGAAGATTGAACGAGAGTTGATACACCCCGCGAGTACCTAGATTAATGACTTCAGCAGCAGAGTGAAGGTTGGCTTGATACCCCATTGGCTCCCAAGCAGAAATCGCTTCAACTCGGTAAGAAAGCAAAGCAGGAACGAGATCATTGGCGTCTAAGTAGACTTTCTCCACATCCAACCCTTTTAGATCATTAGCCAGCAGAATGGAATCAAAGTAAAACTCGCTTGCGGTTCCCTTTATAAGGCCGACTCGCTTACCTTTAAGTTGAGCAACATTACGGATGTTGTTTGGCCCCAAAGTGAGCAACTTGAGATCATTGTCTGACTCAACAAACGACACCAACAAAGCAAGTTCATTGTGCTCGTGACTTTGAAACATCACTACCGATTCTGAGGCGGTGGCATAATCTACGTTGTGGTCTAGCATCAGCTGTGTGCACGCACTGCCAGAAACGCAAGGAAAGAGGCTAACGTCGAGAGAATGTTTTTCGAACAGTTTGAGCCTTTCAGCAATAAGAAAAGGAGACGCTGTCGGAGTCAAGGAGACTCCAACCCGAACCGTCGACATTTCTCCTTTCTGCTTTGAAAGAAGAAAGTACCCTGTCGCTCCTATTAAAAATAGACACACTGAACCTAGCCAAAAGCTCTTGCGTTGTAAAAGCAGCATGTTCTCCATACTTATTTTTTATGCAACCGAAACTTTTATTACATTAGCCTATGATTTGAGTTGCACATCAAAAATCACATCGTAATGAAGAATTCTTGCTACACAATTGCTTTAAACGTGTATTCCGTCACAAAAGGTTGGAAATTAACGACATGGTTATAGAATTTGATACAAGTAATTTTGACTCATCAAAGAAGAATAATCCCAAGTTGGGACAGAAGTTGCTCTTGCTGCCAATCGCAGATCTTCGCGCCGAACAACGACACTCTCCGGACATCGACGCCTTCAAGGTCGACGTGGGCTAAGTTGCACTCCTCAAAGTTGGCGCTTTCCCACTGCTCAGAGCTGAACTCACCACTAGATAGATCGGCGCCTTTGAAGTTAACACCAAATAGGTGCGCGCCATTCCAACGATTCTCAAATAGTTCGCACTTTTCCAGCACTGCACGCTCAAAATTTGTGTATGAAAGATTGCATCGTGTTATGTAAGCCGAGCAAAAATAGGCTTTGTGGCTGATTCGGTTGGTGAAATTCGCCCGAACAAAGTTGGCACCTTTCAAATCGCAGTCTCGCATTTCGATACCAAAACATTCCGCTGAGACAAATTGGCTCATCGCCAACTGACACCCTTTAAAACTGGCGTCCTTTAGATTGGCATGGTTAAAGCTGCACCCTTCAATCGCACCTGACTCAATAAAACGGCAGTCAACAAATTGAGCCTCTCTTAAGTCGGCATACTCAAAACTGCAGTTGTAAAACTTACACGCTTCAAATACGGCTGAGTGAAGCTCTTGTTTTGAAAAGTCTTGGTTTATGTATGTCTGTTTGTGTTGGATCATATTCCCTCCGTTTAAGAGTCGACAACCTAGCATCTTCCTCACCGTTTAAGCCAGCTTCATAAGTGCATGAAAAACATAACAATAAAAATCGCTCAAATCGCCAATTTAAGGCACCAAATACGCACGCCAAGCCCTCTTTTTTTGTTTTTTGATATGCGCATATCACTCATTTATTTTCTGCATCTTTAAAAAGTGTTAAAACGATCACACGCCACCCGAAGAATTTATCGACATCAACAAACAAATAAGAGTTACAGGCTTGCCTATTATCAAGATTTTGCTCTAATTGATTCACTGTTTAATAACGATAAAAACACAATGCAAACAATCTATCTCGCAGGTGGCTGCCTTTGGGGTGTTCAAGAATTTTTAAGGCATCTACCGGGCGTAATATCGACCCAAGCAGGAAGAGCGAACGGGACAAGCTCAACAACTAATGGCCCCTATGACGGATACGCTGAATGTGTTCGGGTTGAATTCGATCCCACCCAAGTGAGTGTTGTCGAGCTGGTTGACTATTTATTTGAGATCATCGATCCATACAGTCTCAATCAACAAGGCAACGACGTCGGAGAAAAATATCGAACTGGCATTTACAGTGACGATCCCGCACATTTGTCGGCGGCGAAGCGCCATATTGAGCAGCGAGAAGACAGCGATCGTATTGTGGTAGAGATAAAACCACTGACAAACTACGTCAAAAGTGACGATGAACACCAAGATAGGCTGTCTCGTTTCCCCAATGACTACTGCCATATCCCGATCGATTTGCTGCACAAATACCGAGAACACTAGTCACCCAATGATAAAAAGAGACACGCCGATGTCGCGTACAAGCGGAGCTTAACCCCTATGCTGCAACAAGTTATTGGTATCCTATTCCCCGTGTTTGCTTTGATTGCAGTGGGCTTTTCCGTCGGCCGTTGGCTTAAACCCGACTTTCGCCCCATTAATCGAATCAACATGGATACCTTTACGCCGGCGTTAGTGTTTTCATCCCTCGTGTCGATGCCACTAGATACCCAGCAGCTTCCTCTACTTTCGGCATCACTCATCGCGGTACTGTTACCCGGCGTTATCATGCTGTTTTGGTGCAGAGTGTCAGGACTGAACTTTAAAGCATGGGCACCGCCGCATATGTTCAGAAACAGCGGTAATCTAGCGATCCCTCTATTTACTTATACCTTTGGTGATACGGCACTTGCCCCTGCGGTTTTGCTGTTTGTGGTATCAGCATGTATCCATATTAGCCTTGGGCTCGCCTTACTCAGCGAAGGCAATCCATTTAAGCAGATCATAAGAATGCCTATTTTTCTCGCCGCGGCATTGGCGCTCACGATCAACTTGCTAGGGATGGGTGTGTGGGCTCCCCTCTATGAGGCAACGGCTCTGCTCGGACAGGCAGCGGTTCCTGTTATGCTACTTTCACTCGGCGCGCAAATGTGCAATATGAGATTAAGTGGCTTAAAGGTTGGCTTGCTCTGTACCTTACAATCGCTGATAACGGGTGGCATCGCGTTTGCCACCATCTATACGTTTGTCCCGCTGCCAAAGTTGGAGTTGCAGATGATGGTGCTGTTCTCCATGCTCCCACCCGCAGTGATGAACTATCTGTTTGCTGAGCGTTTTAGTATCGAGCCTGTCAATGTGGCCTCTATGGTCTTGTTTGGCAATTTTTTCAGTATTTTAACCTTGCCAATACTGCTGACGTTTGCACTCTCGCTATGACCACTCTTCTGGGTTAGTCAGCATGGTTTTTCCTTGATACGCTTCTGCGCGAATGTCTTGTGGATTGTATATCGCACAAGATTTCATCGATAAGCAGCCGCAACCAATACAACTACCGAGATCATCCTGCAGGGCTTTCAACTGGAGAATTCGGTGTTCTAACATCGCCTTCCACTCAGACGCCATCTCTTCCCATTGCTCTTTGCTTGGGGCTTGATGCTTTGGTAAATAGGCAAGTGATTGAGCTATTTCCTCTAAAGTCAGCCCAACCTCTTGAGCCGCTTTGATCACCGCGACACGGCGAAGGACACTGCGGTGATATCTTCGTTGGTTACCTTGGTTTCGCCAACTAGTGATTAGCCCTTTCTGCTCGTAAAAGTGCAACGTAGAGACCTTAACTCCCGCCCGTTTCGCCACCTCGCCAACACTCATATCCATATCCGAACTCCTTAATAATCCATTTATTCCTCAAGTTTACTTTAGGTATACCACTACGCCTAGATCAGGGATCGCACTTTCGACGTACCCTACATTTTCGCCAAGCTGTTGAAAACTCGACAGTGCGCTTTAGCCTTAGGCCAAAAATTACCGCCGAATCATTGAGAGTTTCCTAAACTAAAGTAAGAATACAAAAATAGTCAGGAAGGCGAATATGGAAGCCATTGGAAATATCAACAATGAGAGCTTTTCAGTAGACTTAAAACACGCTCTCATCTGGGTGGCGCGGGCGCTCGATTATGTGGGCGTTGATGACATTCACCACAATCATCGAGTTGGGTATATCAGCTATGAATGCGCCAAACTTCTTAACTGGGACGTTAAGAAGCAAGAATTTTGCTTTCTAGCGGGTCTGATTCACGACTGTGGCGTCTCTCAAACGGAAGAGCACACCAAGCTGGTGAGTAAATTCAAACCCGACGATCCCAGCATCCACTGCATTCACGGCTACCATGCACTGAGAAAATGTAACATCCTTGCTCAGTTTTCGAATATTGTCCGCCACCACCATACAGCTTGGGATATCTTGGAAGGCATTCACTTATCGCCTTTCGAAAAAGATATTGCAGCACTTATCTTTATTGCCGACCGCCTCGACGTACTTCGTGCCCGACACCTCGATAACGAGCATAGCGATCTCATTACTCTCAAAAAACGCAGTATCGCCGAACAACTGCGCCAATATAAAGGGACGCTCTTTCGTCCGGATTACATTGAAGCCATGTCCGAACTGACCAACAGAGACGGTTTTTGGTTCTCAATGGAGCCAGAAAACATTGAAGCCATTCCTTTGAGTTTCACTCATCTTGATTGGCTCCAGCAAGATTTAACCATTGACAACCTTGTCGAGCTCGGCACCTTTATCGCCGGTATTGTGGACGCAAAAAGCCCCTTCACCTACCAACATTCAATCAAAGTGGCTGAACTGTGTAAGTTTCTCGCCACAAGGTTGAAGCTGCCTGCCAAAACGACCGAACAGTTGTACGTTGCCGGCCTTGTCCACGATATTGGAAAACTGCGAACGCCAGACGAAATCCTTCATAAGCAAGGGAGCTTAACCAAGGAAGAGTACACTCGTATCCGCAGGCACACCATAGACACAGAAATCGCTCTAAAAATGGTGTTCCCCGGTTCAAAAATTGGTGAGTGGGCGACCAACCACCATGAGCGCATTGATGGCAGCGGTTACCCCAACAATAAGCAAGGAGACGGGCTCGACCTCCCCTCACGTATTATCGCGATCGTGGATGTGTTTCAGGCACTGTCACAAGACCGCCCCTACCGTAGCCGACTATCAAAAGAAGAGATCGTCGAAATCATGTACCCGATGGTTAAGCGCAATGAGCTCGATAAAGATGTCTATCATTGCTTAGAGGCTCATCTAGAGCAGTGCTATCAACTGTCTACGGACTTGTCTATGAACGCCATTTAACCGATAGAGAGGTAAACATGTACCACCGCTTGATCGACAAACTCACCCATTTATCGGCGCTGCAAATCGTTGTTTTCTGTCTCGTGCTGGCATTACCTGTGACGCTATATCTCGCGGCCACCAGCGCGTGGTTGGCGCTCCTTCTTGTTCTTATTTACTGTCTCTGCTTGGCCATTATTTTAAGCTCAATTACCCAGATTCTGCTTCAGGTGAAATCCGCCGCGACGCACCTTTCCGAAGGGGACTTAACCCAAAGAATTGCCCACCAGCCGGGCGTGACTCCACCGATTTACCACACCATCAATCGAATCGGTTCTGATATTTCGCGGACAATTCATGCTCTAGGCAAATCGACTAAGCACCTACTAGACGTGGCGGACACTGTGCAAAAGGACTCTCAGGAGTCCAAATCAGGCGCGATTGGACAAAAACAAGACGTCGATAAAGCGGAAGTCATCATTCGTGAACTGTCCGACATCACCCATCAAGTGTCCGATCACTGCGAGACGACCGCAACGGTCGCCAACCAAGCAAAACGACAAGCGGATCAAGGCACGCGCGACATGATAGATCTCGAAAACGCCTTGGACAGTGCCAATCAACACATCGACAACTCGAACACACATTTTGAATCCTTGATGGCAGAAACAGCGCAAATCAGTCAAGTCATGGAGACCATCAGCGGCATCGCCGAACAAACCAACCTTCTCGCCCTTAATGCCGCGATAGAGAGTGCTCGGGCGGGAGAACAAGGACGAGGATTTGCAGTCGTGGCCGACGAGGTTCGTAATCTCGCAATGCGCACCCAAGAAGCAACAGAAGAGATACGCACTAAGATCACCAATCTGCAAAACAAAACCGATGATGTCATGCAAACCATGCAAGAGAACAAGTCCAGCATGCTTCATTCACTCAAAATTGCCTCAACCGCGGAAAATACCTTCAAAGCTCTGAATGAGCAAATTGAGGAAATCCAATCCTTAGGAAAACAAATTGCCGCCTCTTCTGAGCAGCAGACAGCGCAAACCAATGAACTCAGTCAGTGTCTGGATCTGATAGCGTCTGAATCGGAAAACAACGTCAAATCAACCCAAGAAACCTTGATCGCCAGTATCACAGTGCGCAACCTGTCAGGCGAAATTGATTCGCTGTTGCACCGCTTTGCGATTAATCCTCATCAGGTTGAGCAAGAAGATGGACGTCGGGATCGGTTGATGGACTGGAGCGACAATCTGGATATCGGCATCGAAGAGATCAATCGCCAGCATCAAACACTGTTACATTTGGTCAATGAACTCCATCACCTCCTCCATAACAACTACGGTTTGGCCTCGATCAAACGCGTTGTTCAAGGGCTTATTGACTACACCGCCAATCATTTCACCTATGAAGAAACCCTATTCGACCAAGTTGAATACAGCCAAAACCAGCAGCATAAAGAGAAGCACAAAAAGTTGGTCAAAGAAGTGCTTGAGTTCCAACGTCGCGTTGAGAAAGGAGAAGAAGTCGGCGATGAGTTAATGCAGTTTCTTAAAAACTGGTTGGTTCAACATATCATGCGAGAAGACAAAGCCTACGCCGATGAGTTCAAACACGGAGGCATTAAGTAAAGAAACCGAGATTAAGGAGAAATGTATGTATTTACCATGTGAGATGGTTAAGCCAACACACCGATTTTCCATACCCTACTGATTGGAAGACAGTTAACGGTGCCTTTGCAGCTATCACCAAAAGACAACCAAATTCCGGGCATCGACACTCTTTTCGTTGAAGAACAAGTGATCGCCCTAGTCAAAAAGGTACTAGGTTGGTCCAACGTGACCGAGCTCAGACGCGAATACCTCAGATACAAACCAAGCAGCAGTTGCCTATGCCTCTACCAGATAAAACACAACGAAAGACACTTTCTGTTTTATCTAAAAGCGTATTCGGACAAAGTTAAGGTCAATAAAGCGCAGCAAAAAGCCCAATCTGGCAGCCTTTTTGCCGAAACGCATAGCCATGTCATCGAAACGGGTAACCTTGTCTTCAATCGATATCCTTATGACACACGCTTGCCCACGCTAGAGCGACTTGTCGATGTCACAAGGCGCCGTGATTTACTGCAACGCGCTTTTTTCAACGCTACCGATGCAGGCAATACGCTGCTCACGCCATTGCAGTACAAACCAGAAAGACGCTTTGTCGCCAAATTGACCTTGCAGGATGGAACGCCTTTGGTGGTCAAACTCTATACTCCTGAGCGATACAAAACGCTAAGTGTGAGTTATTTAAAGCGTCAAAACAGTCCGTTTGGCAACATCGTAGGTAAAAGCGACAAACACTGCATGCTCATTTATGAATGGGTTGAAGGCTCGCCGCTCAATCAAGAAGATCCCATGACCACGGACCAGCTTAAACATTATTATCTGTGTGGAGCGCGTCTAGCGGAATTTCATCATCGAACGGTATCGAAAAAAATACGGGCTGTGGATACCCGCCACTTTGCCAGCCTGATTCAAAACCATGCCCAGTCTATCACCCAAATACTTCCGCAACAGAGTTCACTCACCTTATGGCTTGCCGATCAACTCGCTCAACAAGTCACATCAATTGAAGACGAGAAGTGTTTTATTCACGGCGATTTTTACGCCGATCAGGTGCTCGTCACATCAGAACGAGTCGAGTTTATCGACTTTGATAATCTCACAACTTGGTTTAGTGCATTCGACTTGGGTAACTTTCTCTCTCATTTACGTTATAAGTCGGAGATAGGTTTAATCTCAAAAAACAATTACGCCAAAATCGCACATATCTTTCTTGATGGGTATTTGCAAAAACGAAACGCAGATCGACGCCAAATCGATCTGTTTGTTGCAATTGGCGTATTCCAACTCATCTATCATCCGCTAAGATTTGGGCTCGCTGATTGGCAGTTCGCATGCCAACGATTACTCACAGCGACCTTTGCTTACTTAACGCAATCTCTAGATACCCAAGACTCGTTCCGCCATTTGGTGGCGCGCTGTCTGGACACACGCATCGTAGAGCATCAAATCAATGCTCAAACGACAACGCCCTTATCAATTGAACACGCAACCTTGGTGAGATTCAAAGACGATAAACGAGCGATCGTCGAATACTCGACCTCCGCTGACAGTCCGGAGGTGATTATCGGGAAAATTCGAGCCAAAGGATTAGACAAACACAGCTGGAAAACTCAATCCACTCTGTTCCAAGGAGAGTTCGGAAACAAAGCCTCAGATAATATTAATGTCCCCGAGCCACTATTTGTGATGCGAGAACTGAACATGTGGTTTCAAAAGAAAGTCTCAGGGGACAACGTGTTTAAACCATTTTGTGAAAACGTCGAACCAGCACTTGCTCACCAATTGGCGCTTGCGCTATACAAACTTCACAATACCAAGTTAACTCTTAAAAAAGAACACACGACAGCTAAAGAGCTGACGATCTTACATGACGGTTTGCACAAAGTAGCAGAGCAGCAGCCGAGCCTAGAATATCGACTGCGTGCACTGATCCAGCAAAGCATCACCCTGAGTGAACAGCTTTCAGCATCCGAGTTGAAACCTATTCATCGAGATTTCTACCATGACCAAGTGCTGTGGGATGGACACAAACTGCACTTGCTTGATTTCGACCTAATGTGTCTGGGCTCTCCATACCTAGATCTAGGAAACTTCATCGCCCATATACAAGAACAATGCCTGCGCGTGTATGACGATCCTCTCTTTGCTCAGCACAATATCAACCAGTTTGTAACACGCTATCTTCTACTTTGCGGACACAGTGACGCAGAGAGAGAAATAGAGATCTACCGCGTCCTCAGCTTAATTCGCCATATATCGATCAGCCAACGAGTTCCAGAACGTCGGAAATTTACTGGAAGTATTATCACGCTTTGTGAGGATCAAATAGAAAGTTTGTAGAATAAAATAAGTCAAACTATTTGATCAATATTTAACCACCAACCATTTCCATCCAACTCTTAATAGCCAACAAAAACAATTTATATTTAAAAAATAGCGAAGACCAGTCTTATATATCTAAACGAAATAACCATTCCAATATTGACAATGTCTATTGTCGACGTCATTCGTAGAATTAACCTAGTACTAAAGCATTAATTTTCAAATACTTTGATCTCAACATGATAAAACTAACAGTAAAAAGTTTGGCTATATAATTAAATCTAAGCTAGATCTATTACATATAGTTGCCCCGCTCCTTTACAATCAAAATAATCCACCAAAGACATCAGATCTAAAAATTCCTTAGTAATTTATCTAATGCTATAAGGTTAATATAACCATGCTACTAATATGGAGGTGCCAACTGAATGACTAGCCCATTACCTAGACGGCTAAGATCTATTAGAAAACAACAAGGAATAACCCAGGAAGAGCTGGGAAATAAACTAGGGATGGAGCCGGCAGGCGCAAGTGCACGAATCAGTCAATACGAAACAGGAAAACATGCTCCAGATTACGCCACCATAAAGCGTATTTCTGAAGTGCTTAATGCACCTGTTGCCTATTTCTATTGTGAAGATGACTTAATGGCAGAGATCGTAATTCAAGTGTCGAGCTTACACGCACTCACCAAAATTGAAATACTCGATTTTATCGACACTTATGACCCCGCCAATTAGTCGACTGGCATAAGGCAGGCAACCAACAATAAGCCAACGTTCTTTTGCCACTAGATCGATCACTTTGTATGTGCGCGGCTAAGTCTCAGCAATGTTAGAGGCGAGAGAAGACAGAGTGTTGGCTCAAACAAACTAAAGGGGTTACACCCGTTTTCTCTCTCCATCTATTACCTTCTCGATGTCTTAGCCTAGACTATAACTATGGCGTTAAAAACTATAAGAAATAACCAATATTATGAAGATTCAAAGCTTTCTTTTATCTCTGCTTGCACTGCTCAACACCAGCTGCTCTCCTGAGAAAAGCAGCATCAAACTCGGGGCTGTATTGCCGCTAACTGGCACCTTTGCAATCTATGGTGAACAAGCCTTAAAGGGTGCGCAACTTGCGGTTGATGAAATCAATGCCAATGGGGGCGTTTTAGGACGTCCACTTGAGCTGATTGTCCGCGACAACCAAACCAACCCAGCGAAAAGCGTTAAGCTCAGCCGAGAGCTGATTCAACAGTACCAAGTATTCTCACTACTCGGCCCAGTTAGTAGTGCTTCACGCTACGCCATGACTGAAGTCGCAGAAGAGTTCCAAACCCCTCTTTTTTACGGGATTGATTATGAAGGACGCCATTTTAGCCGTTACCTCATTTGCTACAGTACCATTCCTGAACACTACATTGAGCCAATTGTTCCTTACCTAGTTAACAATGTCGGCGACAACTTTTACATTTTCGGCTACGACTACATATGGCCGCACCGTATGTCAGAACGCATTGTTGAATCGGTAGAAAGGCACAACGGCAAGGTATCAAATACCGAGTTCACGGCCTTTGGTGTCGGAGACTACACGCCAGTTTTTGAGCGAATTAAGCAATCACAAGCAAACAACCTCATGCTGATTTTGCCCGGTCAAGACGGCTTCAACTTCCTAAATCAAATGGCATCATTCGATTTTGAACGCGAGATAGAGGTCGTTGCCTTTGCTGCAGACGAAACCTACCTAACTAACCTTCCCTCCTCTGCGCTCGACGGCGTGCTCACTGCATTGCACTTTTTCAGTAGCTTACAGGCAACCGCCGCTCAATCTTTTGTTACCAACTATCAAAAACACTTTGGCCAAGAGTCGGTGGTGACCTATTCCAGTAAAGCGCATTACGATCTGATCTATCTGATTGCTGCCTCACTCGAAGAGGTAGGAGAAGTCGACAAAGAAAAGCTGATCGATGCTTTGCCTAATACCACCCTGTACCTTGGTGATTCGGAGCTTAGAGTGAGAGAAGACCACCACGTCGATCTCCCTATGTATCTGGCGCAGTTTCGTGATGGCTCTCTATCCGTGATTAAAAACCTTGGCACCATCCGACCCGGCGATCAGCGAAGTAACAGTGCTAATGAATAAACTGCGGACCAAAGTCTTTTTCATTCTTCTCCCGCTGGCGGCGAGCATACTCGGTTTTGGTTACGCGTATTATCAATCGCGAGAAGCGTTAACCATCGATCATATATTCCGCTCTAGTCAGCTTTCCGCGCTGTTGGGTGCCAATGAGATCAGCCACTATATTGAGGGTAGGTTCACCGAGTTTGATCGCCTAAGTTCAGCAATGTCACTTTGCCAAGAACCATCAATATCTTGGGCAGAGGTCTCTTCCAATGCGCTTAGCTTTAGTCGCGGTTTTTCGGCGCTGATGATTTCAGACCTATCAGGAAGGGTGCAAAACTTTCATCTTTCTTCCAATAAGAGTAATCGTTACATCTTGAGGCAAGATCTTAGAAATGCTCGAGTATTACCTGCGGAAACCATTGAGTTGCTCAATGGCGCCTTTGAAGAGTGGCAAGTTAATTACCCAAGGAATATCGCGCTAGAACAAAGTACTTTGAAGAAACTCAACGAACTGCAAGAACATGGTGAAGCTAACTCTCAAGCGAATCGAGACCTAAGCAATCAACTGAGCAGATTGCGAGAGAAACGAAATCTTCCCAAACAAGTCGTCAACCTCGCCTCAAGCGAAGTGGTGTCTCGCCTTGGTCTGATTTTCGACAATGAAACCTACTTTTTCTCAAGACCTTTAATCGACTGCAATAAGGAACTTATCGGTTATTACACGGCTGTTCTGGATCGAACGCTTATCGAAGACCAACTTTTCGATATTAAACGCTCACTCACCGAGAGTGGTTTAGAGTATGTCGATGTTTTCGTAGTGCGAAATGATAGCCTGGCCTCTCTGTCACGCTCTAACTACATGCGCTTAGATCAACTCAAGCGAAACGGGCTGAATGAAGTTATAGAGCCCGTGTTTCGAGAAGATCTGGGGGGCATCATGATCAACCAGCCGATTGGAATCAATATCAAGCAACACCTTGTCTTTCATGACAATATCAATCTCAAAAACGGCAAACACTCCGTCACTCTCGTCGTCTTTGTCTCTAAGCAAGAAATTGATAAGCAAAACCAAACTCTGATTCGTGAAATCTCAGTGTATTTAGTATTAGCTGCGCTGTTATTTGTTGGGCTCATCAGCTATCTATCTCACTATATCGCCTCACCGATTACTGATCTTCGAAGACGAATTTCAACGTTATCACGCATGGGGAAAGCCGATACAAAGTTCAGCAATCGCGACGATGAGATCGGTGATTTGTTTCAAGCATTCTCGGATATGGCGTCCAAGATAAAACAAAAAGAAATGCAGCTTACTCGGTTAGCTCGTGAAGACCCACTCACAGGCGTACTCAATCGACGAGCGCTGGTTGACGGAGCCGAAGAGATACGCCGCCTCGCCAGTTCTTGTTACATCTGTATGATGGATTTAGACCACTTCAAACAAATTAATGACCAGTGTGGCCACTCTGTGGGTGACGATGTACTGGTCGCATTTTGTGACGCGGTCGCTAAGGAAACTCGAGAATCGGATATGTTTGGCCGACTTGGCGGAGAAGAGTTTGCCCTGCTGTTGCCAAACACCACACTGCGCGAGGCGGCACAAATCGCTGAGAGAATACGCGTCCGGGTTGAATGCGATCTCGCGGAGAAGCTCTGTTCTAGCCACACTCTCCCTGTAACCGTCAGTATGGGGTTGGTCAGTTGGCCTAACGAAAAAGCATTCACCCAAGTTCTAGACCACGCAGACAAACTGCTCTACAAAGCCAAACAAAGTGGCAGAAATCAGATCGTCGCAGAATAAAAAACTCGCCACGTGTGTGGCGAGCTTTTTAATAATGTTTGGTTAAGTGTCTATCGACAAACCAATTTGACTGAGCTTAGATTTGAACTCATCAATACTGCCCGCTTGGTAGGTTGGAGCGCCGTTAAAGTATCTCGGTTTTTCAGGAAGCATCGCGTTTTTTAGCGTATTTTCTTGTTCAAGATCATCGTGGTAGACCGTGACGCGATTTGGAATGTCCTGTTTTAATGTCGCCATTCATGTTCTCCTTTTCTTCTGACGTTGTTCCCAATTAAGGTTAGAAAAGAACGCTTTGATGTCAAAACCAACGAAAGTAGTAGCCAGAGAAACCAGATCGATTTAATTACATGAATTTATTGACTTTATCTTTCTGAAATCAAGCTAAGTCCCATCTATCCAATTATCCAAATTGTGAGCTTGAATCCACTATTCATTTCTTTGATTACGCGCCTTTGCATGCCCGCTTTTTGTCTGGATAACGTAGACATGACCACAGCGCTTATAATTACTACTCAAGTCACACTTTCGTTTTCTACGCCCCCAAATAGATGCAAAGGGATGAGTAGAGAAAAGCAGCCTTGTTTTAGCCTGCGAATAACGTTGAAACGAGGAAGATGCATCTCAAATGAAAAAAGCCAACATCTACCAAGTCTTTACCCGCCTCTTTGGCAACACCAATACCAACAATAAGCCGTGGGGAACCATAGAAGAGAATGGGATCGGCAAGTTTAGCCACTTCTCTGACCGCGCATTAAGTGAAATTCGCAAACTAGGGATCACGCATATTTGGTACACAGGTGTCATGCACCATGCACTAATCAACGACTATCGCGAGTTTGGTATCACCGATGATCACCCTTCAATAGTCAAAGGTCGTGCTGGATCTCCCTATGCCGTTAAAGACTATTATTCTGTCAACCCAGACTTGGCGGATGACCCAAGCCGTCGCAATCAAGAGTTTTATGATCTGATAGCGCGCACCCATCGTGCTGGCATGAAGGTGATTGTCGATATCGTGCCAAATCATGTCGCACGCGTGTATCAAGGCCTTAACAACCCTGAAGGAGTGGAAGATTTTGGCGCGAGTGATGATACCTCTGTCTCCTACCGACGCGACAACAACTTCTACTATCTGCCAGAGCAAGCGTTTAAGTTGCCAGAACAACTCGCGACAGAGCCTCCTCTTGGCGGCGAGTCACACCCGAGTAATGAAACGCCCTATACCGAGTACCCGGCCAAGTGGACAGGCAACGGTTCTCGGCTTGCCCAGCCAAATTTCGATGACTGGTATGAAACAGTCAAAGTGAACTATGGCGTTCGACCAGATGGCACAAAAGAGTTCGACATTCTACCGGACGACTACCGCCACAAAGACCACGCTGCCCATTTTGCATTCTGGCAAGATAAGGACGTGCCTGACTCATGGAAAAAATTCCGCGATATCGCGCTATTTTGGACCGAGAAAGGCGTCGATGGATTCCGTTACGACATGGCAGAGATGGTGCCTGTGGAGTTTTGGAGCTACATGAACGCCTGGATTAAACATCGCAATCCAGAAGCGTTTCTGATGGCAGAAGTGTATCAGCCCGATCTATATCGAGATTACATTCAACTCGGTAAAATGGATTACCTTTATGACAAAGTTGACCTGTATGACTCGTTGAAAGCCGTCATGCAAGGTCATGGCTCCACGGGAGAGATTGGCCGCATCCAGCATGAGCTGCGCGATATTGAACACCATATGCTGCATTTTCTCGACAACCATGATGAGCAGAGAGTCGCCTCGCCAGAATTTGCCGGAAATGCAGACAAAGGCAAGCCTGCAATGCTCGTTTCCGCTTGCCTGTCGAGTTCACCGACCATGATCTATTTTGGCCAAGAAGTGGGCGAACCTGGTGCTGAGCATGCTGGATTTGGCCAACCCTCTCGTACTTCAATTTTTGATTACATCGGCGTACCACACCACCAGCGTTGGATGAATGATGGCGCCTTTGATGGTGGCCAGTTGAACTCAAGTGAACGAGAGCTGCGACACTTCTATCAAGCCCTACTCAATCTTGCTCATCAAAGCCCAGCACTGTGTGGCGATTACCATGACTTGTACGCGGCCAACTATGACAATTTCGCCCCGATGCAAGACAAACTGTACGCCTTTGCGCGCTCCTCAGCTGAACAAAAACTGGTGCTAGCCGCCAACTTCTGTGACCAAAATGGGCGTTCACTTTCACTGATACTGCCACCCGAGGTTATCAGCTCTTGGCAGCTTTGCGATGGAGACTACCGCTGTATTGACCGCCTAAGTGACACTCAATACACCTTAAAAGTCACCGGTGGTCAGGGTGCGATCGAGGCTGAGTTGCCCCCTTTGGCGAGCCTGTTTCTAGAAATTAACGTTTCACCTAGCGAGGAGTGCTCAGCATGACGCAACCTTTTATTTTTCATGGACAATCTTCGGACTGGGTAAGTCGACATGACCAGAAACTGACCGTCAGACTCGCGGTCGAAAAAACCGCGGCATTCAACAAAATTGTTGTCCGCCATGAACCAGACAACGAAGAATACCTCGTCGAGATGACGCTTAGCGGCGAAACAGAACATCTCAACTACTGGACAGCAACATTTGAGCTCAATAGTGACCGAGCCATAACTCACTATGTGTTTAAGCTGGTCGCAGACAAGCATCAATACTGGCTGGATGGCAAAGGAGTGAGTCAACGTGTCCCGAGTAAGGAAACTCACTTTAAATTCAACGCCGAACATCAACCACCAGAATGGGTAAGTGAGCAGGTTTTCTATCAGATATTTCCCGATCGCTTTTGCAATGGCAATCCTGATATCAGCGTGAAAGATGGCGAATACCTTGTCTCTGGCGGTCATAAGTCGGTCACCTCAAAAGCGTGGGGCTCGCCTGTCGACACAGAAAATGGCTACGGTGGATGCGAGTTTTACGGCGGTGACTTGTATGGTGTTGAGCAAAAACTCGATTACCTACAAGCGCTTGGCGTCAGCGCCTTGTACCTTAATCCTATCTTTACGGCGCCAAGCAATCACAAGTACGACACGTCAGATTACACGCAAGTCGACCCTCATCTTGGCACCAACGAACATTTCGCCAGCTTGTGTGAAAAACTCCACCAGCGAGATATGAAAATCATGCTGGATGCAGTGTTCAACCACACATCGACTGAGCATCCTTGGTTTAACTTGCAAGGGCTTAGCCCGACGACAGGCGCATACCAAAGCGTTGACTCTCCTTACCGTCACTACTACTTCTTTGAAGGAGAGAGCCAAAACTACATTGGCTGGAAAGGCATACGCTCTCTACCCGTGTTGAACTTTGAGCATCCCGAAGTGCGCGATTATATCTACCAAGGGGAAGACGCTGTCATCAAGCATTGGCTCAAACCACCTTACTGCATTGACGGTTGGCGATTTGATGTAATACACATGCTAGGTGAAGGTGAAGGCGCAAAAAACAACGCGCATTATGTCAAAGCCTTCCGACAATCCGCAAAAGACGTAAACCCCGATTGTTATGTCTTGGGCGAGCACTTTTTTGAAGCGACGCAATGGCTACAAGGCGATCAAGAAGACGGCGCCATGAACTACTATGGATTCGCCCACCCCGTCCGAGCGCTGTTGGCTCAGCTTGATATCTCGTTTGATCCGATTCAACTCTCGGTCGGCGATTTCCTTGATTGGCAAGCCGAAGCTCGCGCCAAGATCCCGTGGCACAACCAACTGTCGCAGCTCAATCAACTTGATAGCCACGACACCGCTCGATTCCTTGATCTCGTGAAAGACGATCCACGCCGCTTCAAATTGGCGGCGAACCTACTGTTTGGTTACGTGGGCACACCTTGCCTCTACTACGGGACAGAGCTTGGCATGCTGGGCAGCCATGATCCGGACAACCGACGCTGC
This sequence comes from Vibrio sp. 16, assembly GCF_963681195.1. NCBI lineage: Bacteria > Pseudomonadati > Pseudomonadota > Gammaproteobacteria > Vibrionales > Vibrionaceae > Vibrio > Vibrio sp. 16. The sequence goes on along the minus strand of NZ_OY808998.1, from coordinate 1,250,962 downwards.
ATGCCTTGGGACACCGTTGAAAACAACTCTTACCTTGCTTTCTTCAAGCAACTGATTGCGCTGCGTCTATCAAATCCGGCATTGCAAAAAGGTGACTATATTCCGCTCTATCAAGACAACGAGAGTTTTGTTTTTGCCCGCCAGCTTGGCGACAACACGGTAATCAACGCCTTTAACCTTTCTGACACCCCAAAGAGACTCTCGATAGACGTATGGAAAACCGCTGTAACCGACGGTGAGTTTATCTCTTCGCTCTCAGGGCAAAAAACATCGGCTTGTAACGGTCAACTCCCCCTTACCCTTTCGCCCATGTCTGGCGATCTGTTGGCTTTGCAACGAGGTAGTTAGAGTTCACATAAATCGGTATTGATATAAACGGCGCAACCTAATCAGTGCGCCGTTTTTGTTGTATATATGAGCTCAAGCCCTCGTTGATATAGATTTTTCCTATAACTGACTATCGATTATCTATTTTTGTTTTATATGCATTGGGTTTAGATTATCTGCAAACCTAAACAAGGATTGATAATAATGAAAAAGTTCGTGAAACCTCTTTCTCTCGTCGCTCTTGCTGTTATGGCGGCGAGCCCTGTAGCTGCCATGACCGAAGGTGAAATCACTATCTGGATCAATGGTGACAAAAGCTACGAAGGCCTAGCCAAAATCGGTAAACAGTTCGAAGAAGATACTGGCGTAAAAGTGATCGTTCAGCATCCAGAATCACTGGAAGCTCGCTTTGAAAAAGTGGCGGCAAAAGGCATGGGCCCAGACATCATCTTTTGGGCACACGATCGCTTCGGGGGTTATGCAGAAGCTGGCCTTTTGAAAGAAATCAATCCGAGTAAAGAATTCAAAGATAAGCTGGTCGACTTTAGCTGGGACGCCGTCACCGTGAATGGCAAGTTGATGGGCTACCCGATGGCGATTGAAGCACCATCGCTTATCTACAACAAAGACCTACTTCCAGAACCACCGAAAACATGGGAAGAGTTGGTAGACATCCACAAGAAGATGCAAGCACAAAACAAAACCGCCATTATGTGGGATGTGAAAAACGCCTACTTCACTTGGCCAATGATTTCATCGGGCGGCGCATACGCATTTGAAAAAGTCGATGGCGGCTACAACGGTGCGAAAACAGGCGTAAACAACGACGCGGGTGTCAAAGGCTTGCAGTTCCTTGTTGATATGGTCAACCAAGGCGTCGTTAATCCAGACATGGATTACTCGGTTTCTGAAGCGGCATTTAGCAAAGGCGAAGCTGCCATGACCATTAACGGCCCTTGGTCTTGGGGTAACTTAGACAAGATGGGCGTGAACTACGGCGTTGCCGTTCTACCGACATTAAACGGTGGTAAAGGGAACCCATTTGTCGGTGTATTGAGCGCAGGCATCAACGCAGCGAGCCCGAATGGCGACCTAGCGGTAGAGTTTTTAGAGAACTACCTGTTTGTCGATGAAGCATTGAAAACCATGAATGATGACAAGCCACTGGGCGCAGTGACACTGAAGTCTTTCCAAGCCATTTTAGAGAAAGATGACCGCATTAAAGCGACCATGACCAACGCCGAGAATGGCGAGATCATGCCTAACATTCCGCAAATGACGGCTTACTGGTTCGCAGAAGGAGCGGCCATCGACAACGCAATGCAAGGTAAACAGACGGTAAAAGAAGCACTCGATACCGCCGCTAAGCAGATCGTTAACTAATTCGTACACCAATACTGTTTTTCATTGAAACCAAACTCAGCGCGTTACAGCGCTGAGGGCGGAATGTCCTTTTGTTCAATACCTTGCCGGAGTTTATGCTCCGGCTTTTTTTGTGATCAATTCAATCAAAGCCGTGGTTGGCTCTGTCAGTGTTCCCACTTTGGTGTAGATGCCAACTTGCCCCAACTGGTCTTTGTTGAGCCAAAGCTGCACCAATCCTTGTTCAGCTAACTCTTCGGCAATCTTAGAGGTGTACGGCATGATCGCATCGCTCATTTTCACCATATCGATGCTGGCTGAAAGTGAGTCCATCTCATAAATCACCCGTGTCTCTTGAGCCGCCACGGTAAAGAGCTCTGCCCCCTCTTCCGTTAACACATCGCCATGACGAGCGTGATCAGGTGTCACTTTAAGTAACGGGTAGTGGTGCGCGTGCTCTTCAACCTCTTTGACTTCGAGCAATGGGTGGTCAGGTCGCACATACCAGGCTTCATGCTCTTGAAATAACGGGATAAACCTGACTCTATAGCGGCTATTGATGCCGTTGATCTCATGACCAACAAAAAGATCGATATCATCGTTAACGAGGTGGTGCAGCATCGACAATCCATTACCAAATTCAATGTGCATCGAGCTCGCTGGGTATTGCTGACAGAATACCTGCATCGCGTCTGCCGCAAAACAGTTCCACCAAGCCTCACCAACGCCCAGTTTCACTTTTCCGCCACTGCGCATTCGCATGTCTGCCAGTTGGTGAATCATCTGATTATGCTTTTCTTGCACCTCTTGCACGTAGCGAAAGTAAACCCAGCCGTATTCGGTCAACTCTACCCCCTTGGAGCGCCGAATAAATAAGTCGGCACCGAGCTGCTGCTCCAACTTTTTAATCGCCGTAGTTAGCGAAGGTTGGCTAATAAACAGCTTGTCCGCAGCAGCTTTAATACTGCCTTGGCGAGCAACTTCATAAAAATAGCGGTATTGCTTATCCATTTTCTATATCACCACACATATTATCGGGCTAAGGTTAGCGCTTGATATTGATTTTTTCTATAACCAGATTCAAAGATTCAATTATTTTTGTCGCAAAATGTCGGCTATAGTCATCATCAGTTTCTATTTGATTGAAAAGGTATAGAGCAATGGAACAACGTTGGTGGCATAACAGTGTCGTCTATCAAATTTATCCACGTAGCTTTTGTGACTCCAACGGAGATGGCATTGGCGATCTACAAGGCATCATCAGCAAACTCGACTATTTAGAGCAGTTGGGTGTCGACGTTGTCTGGCTCTCACCAGTGTATCAATCCCCGATGGATGACAATGGTTACGACATTTCCGATTACCAAGCCATTGCACCCGAATTTGGTACCATGGACGACATGCGAGCACTGCTTGATCAAGCCAAGCAGCGCGGGATTCGTATCGTGATGGATTTGGTGGTTAACCACACCTCTGACGAACACCCTTGGTTTGTGGAAGCCAAGGCGAACCCAGACAGCGACTATCGTGATTTCTACATCTGGCGTGATGCAAACCCTGATGGCAGCGCCCCAAGCGACATTGGCTCCATTTTTGGTGGTAGCGCATGGCAATGGGACGAAGAGAATCAGCAGTACTATTTCCATCTGTTTTCCAAGCGCCAGCCAGACCTTAACTGGGAAAACCCTGCCGTACATAACAAAGTCTTTGACATGATGAACTGGTGGATTGACCAAGGCATTGGTGGATTCCGTTTGGATGTCATTGACCTGATTGGCAAAGAAGTCGACAAAGGCATCACTGGCAACGGTGAAAGATTGCATCCGCTATTGAAGCAGATGAACCAAGCCACATTCGGCGATAAAGATCTTTTAACCGTGGGCGAAACATGGGGAGCCACACCCGAAATCGCCAAGCTATACAGCAACCCTGAGCGCAATGAACTCTCGATGGTGTTCCAATTCGAACACATTACGCTTACTTGGCAAGATGGGGATAAATGGCAACCTAAGCCGCTGGATTTGGTCGAGTTCAAGCAGGTGCTCACCAAGTGGCAAGTTGAGTTGAAAAACGAAGGCTGGAACTCGCTGTTTTGGAACAACCACGATCTGCCGCGTGTCGTGTCTAAATACGGGTGCGAGAAGGAGTACCGCGTGAAGTCGGCGAAAATGCTCGCCACAACGTTGCACTTTATGAAAGGAACGCCGTACATCTATCAAGGTGAAGAGATCGGTATGACCAATGTCGCCTTTGAATCACTTGAGCAATACAAAGACATTGAGACACTCAACTTCTACAAAGTCAAAACCGAATCTGGTGTGAGCCACGAACATATGATGCAGGCAATCCATGAGAATGGCCGTGATAACGCCCGCACGCCGATGCATTGGAACAGCGACAACCACGCTGGCTTCACCACAGGTACGCCTTGGATCGAACTCAACCCGAACTATCCAGAGATCAATGTCGCTGATGCGCTTGAAGATAAAGAGTCCATTTTCTACCACTACAAACAGCTCATTGCGCTGCGCAAATCGCACCCGGTGATTGTCTACGGTGACTTCATTCCTCTGCTTGAAAACGATCCTCAGGTGTTTGCGTATGAGCGAAAAGACAGTCATCAACACATCGTGGTGATTAACAATTTCAGCAACCAAACGGTTGAACTCAATTTACCTGCCCATTTGGTTGAGCAAGAGTGTGAAACGCTAATCAGCAACCATCAAGACTTAAACAGATTGCCAGCACGCTATTCGTTGACCCCTTACGAGTCAATCGCTGTCAAACTATAGACATAAAAAAACAGGATATAAGCCGCGTGCTTATATCCTGCCTTTTCCATCCCCTTTTGTGCTACCAACAAGTGTTAAACTTGGCTTGCATCGCCCGACTGACAGGTAGCTTTTCACCGCCCACTATCACTACCATCTTGCCGGTAAATTCCTTTTTAACTCGCTCAATGGCTGACACATTGACAATGGTTGAACGATGAATCTGCCAGAACTGGTCTGGATCTAACTGAGTCAGTAACTCTTTGAGGGAGGTTCGCAAAACGTACTCGACGGTTTTGTTTTGCTCCTGCTGGAACAAAGACACATACTTATCTTCGGCTTTAAAATAGAGCACTTCTGAAACCGAAATAAGGTGAATGTCCTCCCCTTTGCTGGCTCGAATCCAACTCAGGTAGTTAGGTGTCTTTTGCTCAGCAAGTTGCTGCATCTGTTGAAACAGCGCCTGCATATCGGGCGCTTGAGCCGTTGCATCAACACTAAATTTTTGTTTAAGCCGAGTGACACACTGCTCCAGCCTCGTTTCCGACAAAGGCTTGAGCAAATAATCCGCAGCATTGTTTTCAAAGGCTTGCACCGCATACTCATCGTAAGCGGTAACAAACACAACCGTTGTCGCGCTGTTATTTTCCATCAAACGTTTCGCCGCCTGCATCCCATCGCATTTCGGCATACGGATATCCAAAAATGCGATGGTCGGTTGGTGAGCCTCAATTAACTCAAGTGCCTGCTCGCCATTTTCCGCTAAGCCTTTTATTTCTAGTTCAGGCCAAACATCGGCTAAGGCTTTATCCAAATGAAAACGAAGCAAAGGTTCATCGTCAGCAATAATGGCAGTGAGCGGTGTTTGGCTCATAGCAGATACTCCATTTATTAGGGTCTGTTGACCTTTCGCGGTTAAATTTTGTTCGGATGGGGACGCCTAGTCAAAATCGTTTTAGGCGCGGCAAGGGGTGTGTAGCCTAGTCATTCTAAGTAAATCCCCCTTAACAAAGCATAAAACGATTTTAGCCCGGGGCGCGCAGCCGAACCCTTCGGGCAGCGTTTGTGGTTCATTTCTACTGCGTTATCGGCTTTTCATGTAGGCTAGCTACACTTCAAAGCCTCTGCCTTGTAGAAATTTCCCACAAACTGCTGCAAAAATCAGCTCGAAAGATCAACAGACCCTCATTAGCTTGGCAGTGCGTTTAGGGGAATCGACACTTTGGCTTTGACGCCCCCAGATTGGGATTCCAAAAGCGATAAGTTGGCATGCTCACCAAACAAGGCTTTTAAACGCTGTCTGGTGTTTTGCAGACCAACGCCGTGACCCGCTTGCCCTAGTCCACTGTTCATTCCCACGCCAGAATCGGCAACTTCAATGATTAAGTCACAATCACTCTGTTGTACCGAAATGTGCACGCTTCCGCCATCGACTTTTGGCTCAATGCCGTGTTGAATCGCATTTTCTACCAAAGGCTGAATAACTAAAGGGGGTAAATTCACTTCTTGCTGAATCGGGTTATCAATCGAGTAACTTAAGCGATTACCCAAGCGAATCTGTTGTATCGCCAAGTATGCGTCCACCATCTCCAATTCGGTCTGTAAGGACGAGTATTCTTGGCGGCTCGATTTGAGCGTGCCACGTAACAAATCAGTCAGACGTTCCAACATCAACTGCGCTTGTTTCGGATCTTGTCCGATCAATACGCTCACGTTGGCCAAGGTGTTAAACAAGAAGTGCGGCTCTATCTGGCTTTGAAGCTGTTTTAACTGGCTAAGCAACATCGCTTTTTCGAGCTCACTTTGTTTGCGCTTGGCAATCTCAGCTTCTTTTTGCGCGATTAAGCGTTGTTCGTGCGCATAGAAAAACACAAAGCAGGTACAAGTAAACACTAACCCTAAAATAACAACGGGCTTTAAATCGCTAATCTGAGCGAACTCATCATATTTTTGAAGTACAAAGTAAGCATTAGCAGTGCCTATTGTCATCGCTCCAGCCAAGCCAATCAAGGTAACTTGACGCGATGACAATGAAGGAATGAACAGAGCAACAAGGTGAGATGTACCCACCGCGCTGTACCCGTAGCCAATGCTAATCAACAAGTGCTCCATGTAACTGCTCGGCCAAATCGATTGGGTGACAAAAGCAATGACCATACAAAAGAGCGAGGTTAAGATCAGGCTGCGAATGCTGTCTTTGCCATGATGCTTTAATGTTTCGTTCATTAGAACCTTCCCTTAATATTGATAAAAACCATACGCTTATCGGACAAGTTTGCATATACCGAGTCACGGTCTCCGGTCATAAAGCGGAGCGCGGTCTCAATATTTAGTGACATATCACCAGAATCGTACGCTTGATAATCTAGCCATTGCGTTGCGATCAAACCGCCATCTTGCGGCGAGTACAGAAAGTCTGCCGTTGGGGTGAAGTTATTCAGCCACAAGTAATCCTGCGACCATTGCCATTGACTCCACGCGCTCGAATCCAAGCTCCAGTGGACCATCACGTTGTGAGCCATTAAGTTGGCGTGGTAGAGCCCCTGAGCGTAAGACGGTGCTAATGGCGCGGTTAGGTTGGAACCACTTAAACGGTCGACACGATCTAATGCTTGCTGCCAATCGGATTTGTCCCAGCCGCGGCTATCATACCAATATTCGACGATGATATTGTTGCCTACCTCGTTCGCCCAGTTCGCCCCAACTAAAGCCTGATACCCGTTCGGCTGTTTATCTAAGCTCACCGCGTCCAAAAGCTGACCTTGCTGATAGCCCAAGTAGTTACGCTGATAAACGGCAGACGCGTGCATCGCCCATGAGGCATCAAGAACGGTAACAAACGATCCTCCCACAAGACCGTGGCGAACGTCATCGTAGTAGGCTAACCATTGATACTCGCTATCACCCACAAACGCGTAACGACGCAAGCCAATGCCATGCTGCTGAGATTCTTCTTCCAGCTCACTGCCCGCTTGCTGAGTGTGCTTAGAGTTTGAATAGACAAGGCTCCAATCCCCTTGCTCGTCAAAATAGGAGGCCATCGCCGTGAGCGTTCCCTCTTCTACTTGAATGCCCACAGGGTTTCGTCGATAGGGTTTAAACACATCCAACGGGCGATAACCATACCCCACTCCCCAATCGAGGCGCATTTTCCCCAAAGTTACATCGATAGACGTCTCCATCAGTGACAGCCCACCTTGCCAGAACAGCTCTTGAATGATGAACTCACCCTTGTATTCACTGCTGTCCGAATTGGAAAGCACGTCACTGCCTTTGGCTGCAAACAAGCCCGTCCATTGATAGGCACGTAGCTCTACGTCAATCAATGCATCGAGCGCCTGAGTCGATGTTTGTTCACGGTCACCCAGTAGTAGGGAGTCTTGATGAGTGGTAGAGCTGCCACTCAAGGTCCAATCCCACTCTAAATTCACCTCGTCAGCATAGCTCGGCGCGACTGACAAACTGGCGACAAGCCCTATCACGACTGTTTTCATCTAGAGCTCCGTCACCGCGTTGCGAGTTAAGTACGCCGGGTTATAGTATTTATCTTCAAGTGATAATGGCGTAATTTGCTGGTACGTAATGACGGTTTTCTTCGCTGGCTGTATCTTGTCGAGTAGCGTCATAGAGACCACTCGATTTTCGCCATCGAGATCACCACCTTCAAAGTACGCTTGTTTGGCAAGTTTGCCTGAACGTAAATATAAATCCGCTTTGACCGGGAAATCGTTGCCTGCATCTAGCCAAAGATCAATACGATGATAACTGGCGCCCTTAGTGGTTGAACGTAAACGCAGCTGATGGGTCGAGACTGTCTTGCCAGCCACATCGAGTTGATCTTGCGAGACAAACGTCGCGTGGTAATCCTCACTCCAAGTCAGAGTAGAGATGTCGCCAACCGACGCTTCACCCAACAGCTTTTGCATGGGCGTGATTCGAATGGGTCGACGGCTCTTTGGCATCACTAACCAGTAGTTATCCCCTAGCATGAGCATCTTTTGCCCTTGCTCAACCTGAGATTTAAACACCACCAACGACTCTCGGTTTTCACGCGTGTAGACATGGTACTCGCGTGTTTTATCAAGCGTGTCGTTTTCGTATAGCGCCACCTCTGAAACCACTTTGGCTGACTCATACCCTTGGCGGAAGCTATCTGCATTGCGCACCATGGAACCAACATCCATAGGCGCAGATTGAGCACTTAACGCCTGACTAACCAGCAGTAAACTGACCGCACTGAATCGATTGATGAGCTTAAACATAAGTAAGAGCCTCCGTGATAGGTTTGTTCACGCCTTTACGCGCCGATAACCAAGCGGCTACCGTACAAATTAGAGCCACACCCAAGGTACATGCGAGGACAAGCTCAAGAGAGAAATAAATAGTGAGTGGGTAACCGTCCGTTCTGCCTGGGGGTGGCGGCATTTGAACATCAACCACCATCAGAAACAGCGCCGCTAGCGCACTTAACAAGCCACCAACCACCGAGCCGATCAACGCCAAAAGACCTGCTTCTTTCACAAAACCTGAGACGATTTCACTCGGGTAAGTGCCCAGCGCTGACAGCGTCCCGATTTCACGAGTACGCTCCGTGACCGACATGGTCATGGTGTTAAACAAGGCAACAAAAACCACCAGCGCCATAACCGCGCCCATGATGCCAAAGATGCGATCGTACAAATCTTTTACTTTGCTGTAGAAAAAGGCTCTATCTTGCCAAGGGGTCAGCTCAATTTCTTGCGCCAAATCGATGTTACTCAGCGTGGTATCGACCCAGTTCTGCACGGTTTGGGTTTTCTGGGTATCAAACAAAAACACCGATAGCGTGCTCACTCTGTCTGAAGCCAAGAGATCTTGTGCAGAGAGGATATGTAAGTAAAGCTGGCGCTTATCCAACTCTGGAACACCTGTTGAGAAAATACCTCGAACCTTAAAATCAAACGCATTGAGCGCACCGTCACTGGTGGTGGCCAGCAGTGTCACCCAATCGCCAACCGACACTTTCAGGTTCTTAGCCAAATCCACACCAAGCATCACTTCAGGTTCGCTTTCATCGTAGCGCGGCGAATTCACATTAGATAATGTCTTCCCTTGGCGAATATCCAGAAATGGTCCCTTCATATCAAATTCACGGTCATTCACCCCTGAGCCAACAAAAATGGTCGACTTACTGCCATTGGAGATCAAACCATTAAACTCGATTCGTGGCTGAATCCCTCGAATCGCTTTATTGGCAATTAACGCTTTTGAAATCGTAGCGCTGTCAGCCAAACCATTTTCGAGCGGCATTTCCTCGTCCATTTCAAAATAGTTGGGCTGGCTGATGGTGATGTGACCAGTCTCTCTCGCGGTCGATTCTTTCAAAGACTCATAGGTGTACAAGCCAAAGCCACCCGCTGCGGTTAAGGCAAAGACAGCGATGGCGATAATTAATATGGAAAGCACACTTCTGCGACGATTGCGCTGTAGATTCAAAAACGCCACACGGATAGATAAAGGAATCAACTTGCCCATTGCATTGCCTCCGAACTGATTACACCATCCACTAGGTCAATGGTTCGGTCGCAGTGCATCGCCATTCGCGCATCATGCGTTGCGACGACAAAGGTGGTGCCCATTTCGTGACCGAGTGACTTCATCATTTCCACCACCAACGCTGCGGTTTGGCTATCTAAGCTCGCGGTTGGCTCATCGGCAATCACCATTTCTGGTTGATGGACGAGAGCTCTCGCAATAGCCACACGCTGCTGCTGGCCACCAGATAAATTATCCGGCCTATGGTCGACAAACTCCGCTAACCCAACTCTGTCGAGAATATCGAGGGATTTTCGCTTCTGCTCCGCGAGAGACAAGCCGTTGAGCATCAGTGGGTAAGCGACGTTTTCCCACGCCGACATAACAGGAATCAAATTGAAGCGCTGGAACACAAACCCTAAGCGAGTACGCCGATATTGGGCGGCAGCCATTGGGTCTCTTGGGTAGGCTTTTCCCGCCAATTCAATCTTGCCCTGATAATCCATTTCGAGTAATCCGAGCACATTGAGCAAGGTACTTTTCCCAGACCCTGACGGGCCACAAAGAGCCACCATTTCACCTTGATTGATGCGCCCGCTCACCCCTTTTAGGGCGTCAACACGCTGTTGGCCCAGTTGGTACTGCTTAAAAATGTCCGTAAATTCAAGCATAACGCCTCCTTAAGCCGCTTTTTCGATAATGGCTTGAGCTTGTAGGGTAAGAGGATGTTGGCTGTTTTTTTGTTCCATCACTTTTAGCCACAGCTGCGCTTGCTCTGGCTGCTCGGCGCGAAGTGCAGCACGAATCGCGTACAAATAAATCCAAGACGTTGCATCGTAATGCTGTTGTTGGAACTGCTCATCAGCAAGCAAATCGAGGTAAATGTCGTACCCACGCTCAAAGTGGTTAAACATATCTGGCAGAGACGTAAATGTTGCTGCCGCAATAGCTTGGGCAAGTAAAGATTCTGGTAACCCTTGACGGATCGCTTGCTCATGAAGAGGAACCGTTTCGCTTTGCAGTAAGTCGAGCCCTTTTGAGATAGTCGCTAACCCTTGCTCGGTGTACTTCATCTTATTCCACGGCATAAACGCATCTCTTCCTTTTAGCGTCTCGGTACTGCCTAGGTAGACTAAGCTCAACGGATCCGCGCCTTGGTTTTCAATCGCACGTTGCAAAGTCTCGAAGACGACCTCGACTGCATTTTCATCGCCGTCTGCCGCTTGGTTGTACTGCGCGATCACCTCTTCGCTAGGTGCTGCAAAAGCATTAACACTGATAAGAGCGGTTGCGAGCAAAGCCATTGTGAATTTTTTCATCGAGTTATTCCCTATTCCTTGATTTGACCATCTTAGAATAGTGGCAAGTGATGTGTAATTTTGGCCAATGCGACAAACGGTATATTGATGGCGTGAATGGCAATAATGCGGCGTGAACGGTTATTGTCTGAGCGGATAAGCGGAAAACAGGTAGAATTAATCACAAAGGGTCGTTAAAGTAGCGGCCATTATTACAAGCTTCGCAAAGCCAGATTCAGAGCATAGACCATGATTGATGACAACAAAGTAATTGATAACCTTAAAGATCTAGAAACCTTTTTGCTAAGCGTTGAAAGTGGCGTTTTAGGACTGCAAAACGTAGCGGGTGTGGCGTTGGCAACACAAAATTCAACAGGTCGCCACTTTGTCGCCGTCCTCGATGACAACCATCAACTGCTGTTAGGTCATTGGGTTACAGAAGAGATTTTTAAAACGGGCCAAGATATGGTTCGCCACGGGCCGCGAAAGTCTCACTAATTGGCGCATAACAAAAGGCTCGCAGTGCGAGCCTTTTGTCTATATTTTATTTAAATTAGCGCGTTGGGTTTGCAATCCAGTCACCGTCCAAGCTGACGAGTGACTGCTCGAAATCAATAGCGACCTGAGCCCCTAGCGGCGTCACTAGCATAGGGTGCGTATGGCAGCTATCAAAACCCGCTACGATTGGCATCGCTTGACCATTCAATACTTCCAGTAAAATATCCAGTGGCTGCCTACCTGTCCCTTTGTCATCAAACAACTCATGCTTACCGAGAATAATCGCGGAAACTTTATCAAAAACGCCGCACGCTTTAAGATGGCTAAACGAGCGCTCGACATCAGGTGCGCCTTTCAAACAATCTTCCAGCAGCAAGATGTCGCCTTGTTTTATCTCTGGCATGTATGGGCTTCCCCAGATACCACTCATTGTATTTAGGTTGCCTCCAATAATCCGACCAGAAACTCTCCCCTCACCCAAGAACTGCCACTCATTGTTTTGCACTGGTTTCGCGTGAGTTTGGCTCTCCCAATCAATCATCGTATCCGTCCAATGCGAAGGCATACGATAGAGATATGGCGGATAAGCTTCGGCTTGAGGCTGGCAAACTAAGATATCAGCGAAAGACTGATACGTTTCATCCACCAACGGCGGATATTCACCAAAGGAGGCCACCAACGCCGGACCATAGTAGGTAATTAAACCTGTTTGTGCGTAGATGCCCATTAGCAGCGCCGTAACATCGGAATAGCCAATAATGATTTTAGGGTCTCGCTTAAGTGCTTGGTAGTCGATATAGGGCAACAGTGCATTGCTGTTATAGCCACCAATCACAGACATAATGCAGCGAACATTTGGGTCTCGAATAAGTTGGTTTAGTTCGTCTGCGCGTTCTTTGATGCTTCCTGAGCGATAGTGGTCGCTAGCGCCTGTTAGAGAGCCCGCTTTAAGCTGAAACCCTTTACTGGTAAGAAATGCCTTTGCGCGTTCGAATCTTTTTGGAGCAAACACGGTGGCAGGAGATGATGGAGAGAAAAAGCCTATCGTATCTCCTTGATTGAGGCGCGGTGCGAACAACGGCGGCAGATCCTTGTGCATGGTAGCTATTCCTTTAAAACATTACAAACAACCACCATAAGGTACTGATACTAATAGCGAAAAACAAGTTTCAGTTACGTACGAATCATAACTCTTCTGGCATGACGAGCTGATTTCGTCCACGTTCCTTCGCTTGATACAAACATTCATCTGCAATTGAAAATGCGCGTTTCGAAACTCTCAATCCCTCTAGCGTATAGGGTTCGCTAGCACCAATAGAAATTGTGACCTCGAGTTGATGATCGCCAACCACAATAGGTTTTTTGTTTACTGCGGCAATAAGACTTTGGGCACGTTCGCAGTAATCGGCTCCATCACTGACCGCAAGTAAAAACTCTTCACCGCCCCAGCGGACGATGACCTCATGGTCTTGCAACTCACTTTTTATCCGAGCCGCTACTTCTTTCAGCACACCGTCACCCACTTCATGACCAAAGTTATCGTTGATCAGTTTGAACCTATCGATATCGACCAATGTCACTCGGTAGATGGCTTTAGGATCAAGCACCACAGGCGTCTCTAACTCGCGTTGATAGAAACGACGGTTTCCGACTGCGGTCAGAGGATCGTTGAATGAGAGATCGTGCAAATACTGGTTGCGTTTGCGTTCAGCGACCCAACGAGCCACAAGCCAAACCGCGACCAGCAAAGCAAAACCCAGCCAAATATAGAGAAGCCGAACCCGTTGCTCCGTCAAGCCTTGCTCAAACTCTTTGAGCTCATTTTGCAAATCCAGCAAATCACGTTCACGCTCTAACTCTTGAATTTCAAAAGCGGTCCCTAAGTTCTGAATCTCACTTAAAATCTGGTTGCGCTCTTTCTCATGATAGGTTTGATAGACTTGTAGCGCTTGCTCATGCTCGCCCTGTTTCTCAAGGATATTCGCCTTCAACAAATGACTACGAATCAACCAACGCTTATGGTTAATCTCTGTAAACGACGCAATGCTTGTCTCAATGGCCTCGCGAGCTTCGTTCAATCTACCGAGATCTTTCAGCGCCATTGCGTGCTCCATTTGGCAAATACCAAGCTGCCTTGGGTACTTATCAATCGCTTCAGCATTCATACACGCAATCGCCACTCCAAGGGCTTTGTCTGGCTGCCCTTCCAACAGTAGCAATCTCGTTTCAGACTTTAAGCGAATAATTCGGTATAAAGCGGGAGTGTGCTCATCAATATAACGAATTCCTTTTGCAAACGCCTCGCGTGACTCATTTACCTTGCCCAATTTGTTGTAGACAAAAGATTGGTTCATCAGAACGATAAACTTTGTTTCAGGTTCAATAGACTCAAGTGTTTCGCCCAATATCTCTGCTCGAACTAGGTATTCGATTGCACGCTCCCATTGCTCTGAGTGGACGTACAACAGCCCTAGGTTGTTATTAAAGCGAACGTTGTACTCACTCTCAGGGTATTTTCTACCGACCTCTACACCTTTAATGAAGTATTTTTGCGATAACTTGAGTTGATTGTCGGAGTTATACAATGCACCTGCGGTGTTATACGCTTCCAGCAATAAAAAATCCGCTCGGATATGTTCTACAAACTTGATGGCATCCATGATTTTTGTGATGCCTTCAGGGTAGGAGCCTCGACGAAAATCCTTGTAAGCACTTTCAATATCGAGCTTTGCCAGCAGCCAACTTAATCGATGTACTTTGGCGATCTTGTTCAGTTCACTATCTATCGAATCGAGAACACTCGGCTCGTTTTTCGCCGCTAGCCGACGGACCCACAGTGAAAAGATTTGTTCGATGACCTCTGGTGGGCGCGTTAAACCCGCTCGCCACTGCTCTAGGCGAACAAGCGCTTCTTCCGGTGAACGAGCCGCCAACTGATGAATGGCGAGCAATGGGTGCTCGGCATCAATCGCTAACAGTTGCTTTTCTGGAGCCAATACCGGTGCCGTTGCTTCAGTCGTAGAGAGTTTCTGAGGGCGAAACAGAAACGTCTCAAGTGTCACTACAGTGAGTAACGACAGTGACATCAAAAGTAACGCAGTGGTTGCTTTTTTGAACATGGGTTTAAACGGGGCTCCAAGAGGCTAAGTGTGTGCGATAGAAATTATACAGAAATTGAATCATTTTCATAAATCTTAGCGTCAAAAACGGCTGGATTCGTAAATGCTGACTGTCAAGGAGCAGGTTTGTCGGCTTTTTGAATGATTAGGAAAGTATGTTGTTCAGGATACTGATCAAACTCCAGATGGCGGATGGCACATCCTAACTCCATAAATAGACGCAAAAAGCCGTCCGTGCCTAGGGTTGAATAGTACATCTTTGGCCCCATGACGTTATTGTCATGCTCGCCCGCCTCTTGCGTACCGCCAAAAGAAAACAAAAGGACACCGCCTGGATTTAAGGCATTGACGAGTTTTGTCATTACATAGCGTTGCGATGACAACGGAATGTGCCAAAGACTGT
Source organism: Vibrio sp. 16 (assembly GCF_963681195.1). Classification (NCBI taxonomy): domain Bacteria; kingdom Pseudomonadati; phylum Pseudomonadota; class Gammaproteobacteria; order Vibrionales; family Vibrionaceae; genus Vibrio; species Vibrio sp. 16. The sequence goes on along the minus strand of NZ_OY808998.1, from coordinate 1,235,670 downwards.
CCCAGGCGGAGATAAAATCATACGTCTTTGTAAACTCGAATTGACAGATGTCGGCGTGGTGAAATTGAACAGCAGGATACTTGTTCCGAGAGAGTCGGATCATTTCGCTGGAAATATCGAGACCTTCTGGGGTAAGCCCTGACGCTTGCATAAGCTCTATGATGCGACCTGTGCATCCGCAGCCAACATCCAGCCCAATGCGAGTATGAGAAAGAAAAGTGAGTGCTTTTTTATGAGCGTCGATACCATTGGAGAGATCAAAGGAATCACTCTGCCATCGATGTGTAATTTGATCGTACGCCAATCCAACTTCGCTAGGTTTCACTGCACTTATTTCCGTCTAATTTATTAACGTTACAAAATAAACAGATAGGAAACCAATTGCAACCATTGAATTACAAATACAAAACAAAAAGTGCACTCTATATAAATAGAATGCACTTTAATAAAACCTACTATTATTTAGAAGGCGGTGTACCTTCCGCATTAGAAATAATAGCATCAATTTGAACTTTTGCGTCCATTGCTATTTCTTTCACGCCAATAACGGTTCGTGCTGGCAGCTCTTTTTCAAAGAATGAAGGATAAACTTCATTAATTAAATCAATATCAGCCATATCACGAAGTTGAATATTGACTTTGACGACGTCATCCATCACATGACCAATGCTTTCCACGATAGATTGGATGTGTGTTAGACACTGCTTCGCTTGCTCTTTTGCATCACCCGATACCAAAGACTGAGTGTTCAAATCAATTGGCAACTGGGCAGCGATATGGTTGTAGTGAGAAAACGCAACAGTTTGAGTGTACAACTCGTTAAGAGGTGCCGCATCTGTGTTACGGGCGCGAATCACAATGCCATGACGATCTTCAACTTCTTGAGGAGGCGTGCCGTCACCATGAGAAATCACCACATCAATTTGGACGCGAGCATCTAATGGTAGCGCTTCTACAGAGACGACTGAGCGTGCTGGTACATACGCCACAGCGCGAGCAATCGCCGAGTCTGGGAAGAACGTAGAGTACACTTCATTCACAGCATCAAGATCATTTAGGTCAGTTAGATAGATGGTCGCTTTGACAATATCGTCAAACGGGACGTCGATGCTTTCTAGAATCGCTTTCACGTTCGCCAAGCATTGTGCGGCTTGCTCTTTAACACCACCTTCAACAAGCGCGCCAGTCGCAGGGTCAACAGGCAACTGTGCAGAAATGTTGTTGTAGTGCGAGAAAGCAACGGTGTGTGTAGAAAGCTCATGAGCTGGCGCACGTTCGGTGTTTCTTGCCAATTTGATCAATTCACATGGATCTTGCGGGTAAGTCCCTTCGCCATTTGAAATGAGTGCATCCATCTGAACCAGCGCATCCGCATCAGGTAGCGCAGCAACAGCGACCACCGTTCTAGTCGGGAAGTATTCGTGGAAGAAACTACGGTACGCCTCATCGACCGCTTCAACGTCTGCGATGTTTTTCACAAAGACGTTAATTTTGACCACATCTTCCATGACGTGACTAATGCTCTCAACAATCGCTTTAATATTAACTAAACATTGGTGAGCCTGCTCTTTCACGCCACCAACGACGATTTCCCCCGTCGCTGCATCAATCGGAAGCTGGGCAGAAATATTATTGTAATGTGAAAAAGCGACAGATTGCGTTGAATATTCGCTAATAGGTGCATTATCTGTATTTCTCGATAATTTGATGATCACGTCACTCATTTAAGGTTTATCCTTATATTATTTTAAGCAATTAAAATCACTTATGTAGGTGTTATTGGTTATAATCAGAAAGTGAGAAAATACTAAGTTAAATATAAAATGCTAAATGTGACTAGAATCAAAAACCATTTCCACTAGCATGTAATACAAGGGTTGGATAATTAATCATTCGAGACTAATTATCCGTAAACGGCCACTCTTTCGTATCACACCAAGATATAAATAAGGGATTTATTGCAAATTAATGAGTAATTTCCCAATTTAGAAAAAGACCAAATTCGCGTATTTTGATCAACTCTGTTAGCGCCTTCACAAATCCTTACTGTGAAATCTACGAATCGACATCAAGGCGTGCTGATTAACCCCGTATAAGTGCATAAAATCTCTGCTAGCTTTCAATATGCAGTAAAGTTTGCCTAACAGCCAACTTAAAACGCTGACCATATTGGTATATCACCGCATTATGATTGGTTGATCACTTTGGCAATTTTCTTGAGCAATAGGTCTGCTCGCGTTGGCTTAACCACATAATCAGACGCACCATTGTCTATGCTGGCTTGAATCATACTTTTATCGGCGTGGCTAGTGAGCATAATGACTGGGATATTTTTTGTTATTTCGACCTGTTTCATCGCCTGAAGTGTCGCCAAGCCATCCATGATAGGCATATCAATATCTAACAAAATCAATTGGGGAATCATAACCTTAGCTTTCATAATTGCCTCAACGCCGTTACTCGCCAGTTCCACTTTAAAGCCTCTGGGTTCGAGAATAGTGGCAATGATTTTTTGCATCACGGGTTGGTCGTCTGCAACCACAACAATCGGCCTTTCCGACTTCATATGTGGTTTAACGGTTTCTAACATTGAGGAGAATGCTTGCAGTGAGCCGACACTGTTGTCTTTGTATGTCTCGAGGTTCTCACGGAACGTAGACATCGAAAAGTCCCTTGCTGAGGCTTTTTGCAATGGTTCGGGTAGAGAGCTGATGATGCTAGAAAATGCTTTTTGCCATTCTACTGCGGGTACGTTATCGAGTAATTCGTCTAGAGGCTTGGTAATTTCATTGAGATCTTCAGCTTGTTGATCGGCTTGCACATCCACCTTAGTTCGCAGTTGGGCAATAGAATCAATACTCTGGCTTAGTGTCTGGAAGAGTTCTGCATTGTCCTCTGCGACCTTTAACAATTCAACATCCGATTGCAGGTGCTCCGCTAAACGCTTTAAGGTCAACTTAACACGGTTGGTGTCGTAAATCGGCTTGATAATTTCGTAGGTGTAAAACTGATTTTTCTCACACAAGTCATACGCATCTAAACGACTCGATTTATCACATAACAATATCTCGAACCTAGGAATGTGTGATTGATTATTGAGTGCATCATGTCCGTGAAGAAGATTAGAGAGCTGCTCTGCATCTGCTGCTGAGTCAAACGCGTAAATAAAAATGATACTCGTATGCTCTCCTGACAACGTTTGAACAAATTTGCTTTGGTCAGATTTGACGTTAATCGGTGTAACATCATCAAACATACTTGTGATCAGTGATTGAATGATATCCAAAACGGCGATGTCTTCATAAAAGACATAGATGCTAGTTTGTTTAAAGCTCATGCCTGTTCCCTCTCCAAGTTACCGCCAACCAATCCTTTTCAATAAGCCCAGATGCGTTGATTAAATAATATTGTCTGCTCTGAGCTGTGCTTCGATCTCTTCCATCATCGCCTTCACTTCGACAAGAAGCTCACGAGCGTCTTCTCGCTTGTTGTAGCCTTTTTCAATTTCTCGGAACAGGTCACCGAGCTTTTTAGCTCCACTCGATGTCGACGCGCCTTTCGCCCCGTGCGCTAAGCTTCTCACATCATCGAGCTCATTAGCTTCAACGGCCTCTTCCAGCTTTATGACATCTTGACTAACACTGTTCCAAAACATCGACAACACTGCACGTTTCATCTCCATATCCTCGCTGCCAATAACATTAGCGAGATGGTCATAATTAATCAGTGCTGTATCGGCATTTGACTCTGTAAAGCGACTGCTCGACGTGTCATCGCCGCTTTGCTGCTTATCCCGCAGTGCTCGACCTCTAAGACGCAGTGAGAGTACCTTGTTAAGTTTAGCTATCTCTACTGGCTTTGATATATAGTCATCCATTCCGGCTTCCAAGCAGTGCTCCGCTTCACCAACAAGTGCATTTGCCGTTATCGCTACAATCGTTGTACGATCTAAACCCATTTCAGACTCAATCCGACGTATTTCCGACGTCAGCTCGAAGCCATCCATTTCAGGCATATGGCAGTCTGTCAGCACCATAGCGAAATCGCCATCAATCCAACGTTCTAAAGCCTGCTGACCGTTTTCCGTCATCTCAAACTGATAGCCTAATTTGGTCAACTGCTGGCTCAGCACCAAGCGGTTTGTTGGCTGGTCTTCCGCGCACAATATCACTATACCTTCTGTAGGTTCGTTGACTTCATGTTGATGGGAGCCAACGTCACCATACAAACTGGCAGACCAATCAAAGTCGGGGCTTTCGTTGCCAGAAAGTATCGCTAAGCCATACATAAGTTCGGTTGGTTTTAAAGGGTGCGCGCCGACGACAACCTTATTCGGTTCTGCATACCCTTTTGTGGAAGCAGGATTGACATCTAGAACCAAGCATCGATATCTCTCGCTCACCTCTGCATGAGCAAGATCGTCTCCAACAACAATCATCTTGGAAGACGTCATCAAATCATCGTTTGCGACCGAATTGATGATTTGCTTCGGACTCAGCTGCGCAAGCACCTTTTCGGTTGAATCGCGCAAATACCTATCACCGATATTGAGTACAATAGCAAATTCCGACAGATCAAAACGGTCAAATTGACAATCAGAGTTCGACACTTCAACTGGGATGGTAAAGGTAAACCGACTACCGTGATGGTGCTTACTTGTGACGCGAATTTCACCGCCCATCAGCTCGACAAAGGATTTGCTGATACTCAGCCCTAACCCGGTACCTCCAAACTTGCGAGTGGTAGAAGTATCGGCCTGAGTAAACGGCTTAAACAGGCGCTCAAGTTGATCTTGAGTCATGCCGACACCGTTATCTTCAACCGCAATTCGCAGCTCTCCCTCCGTATAGCCGACATACACTTTCACATAACCTTGCTGCTCGTGACTTGCAGTAAATTTAATGGCATTGCCGAGTAAATTAAGTAGAACTTGACGCGTACGCACTGGGTCTAGAAGGAGTGACTCGGGTAAGTTATCTTCCACCTCTAGGTAAAGACCGACATCTTTTTGATGAGCATTGACCCAAAGTGCATCGAGCGTCTTTTCGACCAAATTTAGTATATTGACATCCGTTAAATCTAGTTCCATTTGCCCAGATTCAATCTTCGAAAAGTCGAGAATGTCATTGATTATCTCGAGTAAAGAGAATGATGAGTCTCGAATGGTGCTGACCATATTAACTTGATCTCGACTCAGGTTGGTTTCTCTAAGCAAATCAACCATCCCAATGACGCCATTCATTGGCGTTCGAATTTCATGACTCATAGTGGCAAGGAATCGAGATTTTGCTTCGTTGGCTTGTTTTGCTGAGAGTGTCTCTCGCTCTAGAGCCGCTTGCGCATCTTTTTCATCAGTAATGTCCAAGTTAATCCCGAACACCATTTTATCTCCGGACTCCTTGTCGAAGACCACATCACCCGCCGCTTTCACCCATCGAGTTTGATTGGTCTTTTGATTGATAATTCTAAACTCTGCGTTGAACACCTCTTTGCTTTCCAGTGATTCCTTAAAGGCTTTTGTCGCGTAGGAAAAGTCATCGGGGTGCAGTGATCGTTCCCAATCTTCATAATGAAGGGGCTTGTTGCGCTCAACACCATAAAGGGTATACATGCTGTCATCCCACTTAAGAGCACCAGTATCCACATTCAATGCCCAATTGCAGATTCCTCCCGCATCTGAAGCTAAACGCATTCCACGGAGTAACCCATCTCTGGCAGTCTTGGCTGAACGTAACTCTTTTTCTATATTCTTACGCTTGGTAATGTCTTCCACAACCGCGACAAAATACTTGGGCTGCTCCTCTTCGTTGGTCACAGCTGACACCGATAGCGTTGCCCAAAAAGTATCACCCGATTTATTGAGGTATCGCTTGTCCATCGTAAATGAACGTTGTAATCCCTCAATTAAATCATCGACCATCTGCTGGCTTTCATTCAAATCTTCAGGATGTGTAACGTCCCCAAAGTGCATTGATAACAGCGCTTCCTCGCTGTAGCCAAAGATCTGACACATTTTGTCATTCACCTCGATAAAGCGGCCATCCAATGCAACCCGGCATATGCCGACTGCTGCTTGGCTAAACGCTGCTCGGTACACCAGCTCTCTCTCAAACAACTCGTTCTGAAGTAGGGTTTCCCTCGCTTTCGTTTCTTCCTGTACCGTAATATCTTTCACGACGCCGACGAACACCTGAGTATCGCCTACTTTCGCTTCGCCAACGGAGACTTCAATAGGAAATACACGGCCAGATTTATGCAGCCCTTCAACTTGTCTTGGCTGACCAATGAGCTTTTTGTCACCCGTTCTCATGAAAGTCTGAATGTACTCATCATGCTTATTGGCAAATTTCGCTGGCATCAAAATGGCAACATTCTCACCGATTAACTCATCCCTATCACGGCCAAAAATCAGTTCTGTCGAACGGTTTACATCAATGATGATTCCTTTGTCATCGATCACAACCGTACCGTCTAATGCCGTATCAAACACGGTACGAAGGCGAGTCTCAGACTCTCTCACCTCTTCGGTTCGGCGAGCTATCTCTTGCTCCAACTTGGTCGTATTTTCTGCCTCACGACGCTTCATTTCAGTAACATCGGTTTGGATACCAATAAAGTGGGTCATCTCCCCTTGTTCATTGAAAACAGGGTCAATCTTCAAGTTGTTATAGAACAAGGTGCCATCTTTACGATAGTTTCTAATAACTACCGAGCAGGAGGTTTGATTAGCAATCGCGTCACGCAGCTGATCTATCCCTTTTTGGTCTCGGTCGTCGTTTTGCAAAAATCGACAGTTTTTCCCTAACACTTCTTGTCGGCTGTAGCCGGTTTGCATTTCAAACGCTTTGTTGGCAAAAATGATGGGAAGGTCCGGCTGAGTTGCGTCACTCACCACAATACCCGATGTGGTCGAATCGATGGCTTTGTTTTGAATATCAAGCATGGACCGCTGCTCGCCAGTCTCTACGCTCAGTTGCGCTCGCTCTATTACGATATCTTTTAGGTTATCAAGCTCAGAGACCATAACAGCGATTTCGTCTTGACCCTTTACCGCTGGCAAAACAACGTCTTTCTCTCCATTTGCCAGACTCTTTATTGCCAACGACAGCTCATTGAGCGGGCTCGCAATCTTTTTCCCCAAATAGAATGACACTAACAAAATCATAGTAAGCAGTATCATTGATAAAAAGAACGTCGTTTTAAATAACAAATTGGAATCAAAGAACGCTTCATCAACCGAGACTCGGATCAATGCAGACCAACCAAGTCCTGGGTAATCGTAAGCACCTTTGGTATGAGCATACCCTGTCACTTGCTCAATCTGCTTTCGAAAATGCATAGATATGTTTGACCCGCTTCGACCCGCTACCGCAAGTCGCGCCCCTTCCACACCGTTTGTCGCCAAGTTCAACTGATTGAGCACATTAAAATCACGCGAGTACCGCGCTTTACTTTGCCCCACTGGGTCATAATCAACAATGATGTGACCTTCTTTGTCTAAGATCGTTAGCTCAGAGCTAACAAAACCCCGATTGGACAACAACTCGTACGTTTCTGCGACAATCGATTCGACCGCTGAAAAATCAACGACGTTGACCCACAAGCCCGCTTTACGGCCTTCATGGTCAAAAATCAGCGATGCAAACACCATATCAAAAGAGTTAGGTTTATCGTCGATGAGGAAACGCTTAGGACCAATAACGTAGCTACTTTCGGGTTGTTCAGGTACTAAAGTTTCGCCGGAAATGGCTTCTTGGAACCAATCACTATTGGCTACTTTTTCGGCCGAAGCTTGAGAGCTAGAAAGCGTTTTACCAAACGAGTTCTTGGTGCTAAATGCCAACAGTTCTCCATCAAGATCGAAAACCATAATACGTCGATACACTTTGTAATTGCTGACAAAATCGTTGAGGCTGGAAGCAAACTTAGGGCTTGAGGTGATGAATTTGAGCTTTCCCTCGTCGACTCTTCCCAATGAAAGGCGAAAAGCTTGAACATCGTGGTAACGCTCAAACAAATTACGCTCTATCAGCCGGATCAACAAGGTGGCCTCTCGCTCCATGTTGAGCAACATTTTTTCTTGCTGAATATCTCTCGCTTTAAGAGAAACGACCGTCACCACTGCAAGCATGATGAGACTTAAACTCAAAAACAGCAGTGGCAATTTGATGGAAAACTTCATTCGCTTTTCTCTTTATGGTTTCAGCCTTGTTTAATCAGCTCTATGACAGAATCGAGTGGCATCGGCTTGGCGTACAAGTAACCCTGTCCAACCCCACAGCCTGACCCAATTAGAAACGCTTCAACGTCTTCGGTTTCTACCCCTTCCGCGACAACTTCAATACCCATCGCCTTTGCCATTTTGATACTCTGTTCGACAATGGCAGCAGACTTTGTGTTAGACAAACAGTCGACGACGAAACTTTTATCTATTTTCAACTCGTTGAAAGGAATGGTGTGCAACTTAGCTATCGAAGAGTAACCCGTACCAAAATCATCGATTGAGAGCTTGAATCGCATAATTCGTAATCTCAACATTTGCGCGTCTATGGTGGTCTGGTCGGTGCTGATTGCGGTCTCTGTTAACTCGCAAACAATCTGTTCATGAGGAATTTCATATTTGCTTGCAACACGATTCAACCACTTGGGGAAATCACGGTCTTCTAATACTTTACCGGAGATATTGAACGCAAATGTGAGTTTTGACAGGTGTTCAAACTGGTTTGATATGTCTAGCAACGCAAATTCAATGATCTGCTTTGTCATTGCAAGTATCAACGAAGGTGATTGCTCAGCAGTGGGAATAAATCGGTCAGGAAAAATTAAGGCTCCATTATGATCAAACAGCCTAGCTAATATCTCTAGACCTTTCACTTTTTTACTACTAAGAGAAAGTTGGGGCTGATAATAGGCTTCCAGGCGACCATGTTGGAGGGCTGCCTGAAGTTCACTTTCGCTCAACATAGGCAAATTCTTAGTAGTACTTTTTTTTGAGGCGCGTTTCTGGATAGTATTGAAAAGACACTGAACAGTAGGGAAAGTGATCGGTTTTTCAACGCAGCCTATGATGTTGAGATCGTACAATCTCGCAAGATTCGAGGTTGATGCTAACACCTCTTGCTCTTGACTGCTGATGATAATGACTGAACCTTGATACTCTTGATCACCTAAAAAGCGGAGCACTTCAAAACCATCTTCGACCGGCATGTCTAGATCGCAAAAAATAACGTCAAACTCATAGTCTACATACTTGCTTTTCGCCTCTTGGCCATCTTGCGCTTGCACGACTTGGCCGATACCCAAGTTGTTTAAGCACAGTGATAGTGTATGTCTTACTACCGGTTGATCATCAATGACGAGTACGGTGCTGGATTCCATTGTCACAACACTTTCTCCTACTAGCACGATACGAAAGCGTCATTTGCTTTCTCTTTATTGTTAGTACTTTAGTGTAGATAGTAGGATCATATTTAGCCAAATAAGCTTAAAGTAAAATGTGAAGCCAATTAGTTTAAAACAACTCAAACGCACCGAGCCAATCCCGTAAAGTAGTGAAAGACTACTCACACGGCGGAGAAAGATGAATAAGCGCTAACCCTCCCAATGAGGTCTCCCGATACTTCTTGTTCATGTCTTTGCCCGTTCGGTACATGGTTTCAATCACCTTATCCAACGAGATCAAACATTTACTATTACGCTTTAATGCCATGCGAGAAGCATTGATCGCTTTCATTGCCCCCATGGCATTGCGCTCAATACACGGCACTTGAACTAAGCCACCAATAGGATCGCACGTCATCCCTAGTGAATGCTCCATGGATATCTCAGCCGCAATACAAATTTGCTCGTTGCTACCACCACGAAGTGCGGTCAACCCTGCTGCTGCCATGGAAGAGGAAACACCGACTTCCCCCTGACAACCAACCTCTGCCCCAGAGATTGACGCATTGGTTTTGTACAAGATGCCTATCGCACCAGACACGGCAAGAAAGTCTTTGAGCTGTTTGGTATCAAGCGGTTTGATAAAGCGATGGTAGTACATCAATACCGCAGGAATAACGCCAGCCGCACCGTTGGTTGGTGACGTTACCACTTGTCCGCCCGCTGCGTTTTCTTCACTTACTGCAAAAGCAAACAGGTTAATCCAATCCATGATTTCCATCGGATCGTTTTCGATTGCTGCATTTGCTTCAAGCTTCTTCAGCAAGTTTGGCGCGCGGCGGGTCACGTTCAAGCCACCTTCCAAAATCCCTTCTGTCTCGAAACCACGCTCCATACAGCGAGTCATGACACGCCAGATCTGTTCTGCACGTTGATTAATGGCATCCATATCCTGAAACGCTAGTTCGTTTTGCAGGATCATGCCACCTAAGCTCATACCGTTCTTCTCTGCTTGTACCAGCATTTCGTCTGCACTAGAGAATGGGAACTCGACCTCTACTGGAGCAGTCGAACTGCCATTTTGCATTTCATCCGCCGTTGCGATGAAACCACCGCCGATCGAGTAATAGGTTTCAAATCCAATTTGTTCACCTTGTGCATCGAACGCGGT